>CAZZDB010000065.1:0-18732 GCA_964652485.1 uncultured Oleiharenicola sp. | reverse complement strand
GCCACCCTCCGCCAGGCCCGCTATAGGGCGGAAGGTGCCGCCATGGGCGGCAACATCGAACCGGATCCGGTGGCGCTGGCCGCCCTCTGTGAAAAGGCGGGGGCCGACGGCATCACCGTCCACCTCCGTGAGGACCGCCGCCATATCCACGAACTCGATGTCCGCCGGCTGGCCGCGGGCCAGGGTGCGCGGCTCAACCTTGAGATGGCCTGCACTCCGGCCATGACGGAATTCGCGCTCCAACTGAAGCCCCACTCCGTCTGCCTCGTGCCGGAGAGCCGCGAAGAGGTCACCACCGAGGGCGGTCTCGATGTTGTCAAATATCGCGACAAGGTTGCTCGCGTCACCGACGCGATGAACACCGCCGGCATAAAGACCAGTCTCTTCATCGACCCCGACCCTGAACAGATCGAGCTTTCCGCCCGGTTGAAGGCCCCGTGGGTCGAGCTTCATACCGGCGCCTACGCCAATGCCTACCACGGCGCCGGGCGCGCAACCGAGTTCACACGGCTCGTCACGGGCGCAAAGCTGGCGCACGCCGCCGGCCTCGTCGTCAACGCCGGCCACGGCATCAATTACGTCAACATCACCGAGGTCCGCACCATCCCGCACCTGCACGAACTTAACATTGGTCACAGCATCATGAGCCGCGCATTGTTCTCCGGCATTGAGGAAGCGGTGCGCACGATGAAGGCGATGATGAATCCTTAGGGCGAAAAACCACGGAACACGCGGAATCCACGGAAATGCACGAAGCCTGTCATCCTGAGCGGAGCGAAGGATCCAGAACGATGGGCGCAAGCGGTCGTGCTGCTGGATTCTTCGCTCCGCTCAGAACGACAAAGTTAGGTTTTCTTTCTGTGTGTTCCGTGTATTCCGTGGTTAACCGATCATGAGCATTTCTCTTCCTCCCGGCGGCATCCTCATCGGCCTCGGCTGCGATCTCATCGAGGTCGAGCGGATCCACAGCGTGCTGAAGCGCCATGGCGACCGGTTCCTCAAGCGCATCTTCACCGAGGAGGAACAGGCCTACTGTAACAGCCTCAAATACCCGCACAAGCACTACGCCGCACGCTGGGCCGCCAAGGAGGCCGTGTCGAAATGTTTCACCACTGGCATCGGTGAGCACCTCGACTGGACATCCATCTCCGTCTGCCACGGTTCGCGCAAGGAGCCCCTCGTGCGCCTCGACGCCAAGGGCACGGCCTTGTTGGCGGAAGTCGGTGCCACGCATGTCTGGCTGACGCTCTCCCATATCGACAGCCACGCGATGGCCGTCGCCGCGCTCGTGAAGCACGTTTGAGCCATGAAAGCGCCAGCCTTGGAGCGCACCTCCGCGGCCAAGGCCGGCTGGTTGATCATTGTGCTGACCGCGGGTTGGATGGTGTTCGTGGTGTGGCCGGGTTCGCCGGAGGCGCCGGCCGCCAAGCCCCCATCGATCCCGTTGCCCGCCTCGTCCCTGACCCGGGCCGGGCTGCGGGAATACGCCGACTGGGAGGGGCTTCCGGAAATCTTTGCCATCTGGGAGGACAAGGCCGACTGGAAGGACAACCGGACGCGCTTCGCCTACTGGCACCCGGTGATGAAGACCTATTCGTATTATTTCGAGGCCGTCAGGACAGCGAAGGGCTATCACTTTCGGGAGATCGCCGAGCCGCATGATGCGGACCACTATTGGGATGAAAGTCTGGGGGAGGAGTGTCCGATACGTTTCTATAAACCAACTGTCGCATATACCACGCCCTTAGTAGACCGACCAGGCATCAACAAAAGGAGTGCCGGGGTTCATGTTAGCGCAGATCCCGCTAGAATTGAGGTGGATATTGCAGCGCCCAATGCGCTCAGTTCAGAACTACAGACCATTTCGGTAAAGCCTACACCGAAACGCTGACTCAGGGTGCGCACATTGCTTTCTATGAATCCGGTTCCGTCCCATCCCATCCTAACGTGCGCCGGGGCCAAGACGTGGGCGTCGGGCCTGCTGAAGGACGAGGCGGCTGAGTGGGCGGCCATGCAACGCGCCAGTGCGGCCATCGCCACGGCGATCGTGCAGGATTTTCGGGAAATCGGCGGTCTGCCGGACAACGCGCGTATCCTGGTATTGGCGGGCAAAGGGCACAACGGCGGCGATGCGCTGCTGGCGGCGAAAGCCATTCTGGAGAAATACCCGCAGGCCACGGCCGACGTACTGCCGTGTTTTGAGGAGGCGACGCTGCGACCACTGGCGAAGCGCTCGCTCGACGAGCTGCGGCATGTTGCCGGCAAGCGGGTGAATGAGGTGAAGACAGTGGGCTTGAAGACGGAACTAGCGAGCTACGACCTCTGCCTTGATGGCGTGTTCGGCTTTCAATTCCGTCCGGCGATGGAGGACACTACCGCGGAGATTCTGGCTTGGGTGAATACGCACCCACGCATCCGGTTCCGCGCGGCAGTCGACTTACCGAGCGGGTTGGGTGAACAAAATGCAGGGACGATCTTCCGAGCCGATTTCACCTACGCCACCGGTGTGGTAAAATCGCCGGTCGTAGCCACGGCCAACGCGGCTTATGTTGGCCGGCTGCGTTATCTGGACATTGGGTACTTCTCTGCGCAAATGCCCGAAAGCAATGAACGTGTGCTCACCGAGCAGATACTGTCGCCGCTGACGGCATTGCGCCAATCGCAGTCGGACAAGCGCACCTACGGCCACTTATTTGTCATCGGCGGTTCGCACAGCTATCCAGGAGCGGTTGTGCTGGCGGTGCGGGCTGCGCTGCACAGCGGCGTGGGACTGGTCACGGCTTTTGTCCCGGAGAAGCTGGTGCCGGGATACGCTGCGATTCATCCCGAGGTCATGTGGGTCGGCTGCCCGCTGACCGCCGCGGGCGGGCTCGCCCGCGGCACCAAGGACTTCGTGCGTGAGCACCTGGCGAGGGCATCAGCTATGCTGATCGGTCCGGGCCTCGGCGCCGATCCGGAAACCCTCACGGTCGTCAGAGACATTGTTCTTAATAGGAACATTCCCTTGGTAATCGATGCCGATGCACTGCGACCGGAGGTGATCACGGCGGTGGGAAACAAGCTTTTCATCGCCACGCCGCATGCCGGGGAATATCAGCGCATCGCCCCAGCCCTGTCCGGAACAAGCCAGGGAGTGATTGTCCGGAAGGGGCCTCTGACCTGCGTGACCGATGGCAAAACGACTTATTGCAGCCCTTTCGGTGGTCCGGTGCTGGCGCGCGGCGGCAGTGGCGATGTTCTTGCCGGGTTGACCGGCGGCCTGCTGGCCCAGACACCGGGCGACCTGGCGCTGGCGGCTTGCCGCGGCGTGGTCTGGCATGGACGTGCGGCGGATTTACTGGCTCGCACTCACGGGCAGGTGAGCGTAGAGACCTCGCAACTCTTGGAGCAGCTCGGGCCGGCGCTCACTCCCGCGACATGACAGACTCACTGACGGAGCGGCAGGCGTTCATGATTTTGAACGACCTGCCCAACATCGGCCCCATCACGCTCAACCGGCTGCTCGGGGAATTCGGCGGTGACCCGCGCGACATCCTAACGGCCAACAAACGCCGGCTGGAGTCGGTGCGTGGCGTCGGTCCTGAAACGAGTTCCGCCCTGCTGAACTGGCGCACGCACTTCAATCTGGCCCGCGAAGAGGAGCGGTTGGCGCAGGCCGCCGCGATCTTCATCACCGGGCGCGACGAGGGCTACCCGAAGCTGCTCAAGGAAATCCATGATCCGCCCATCGGGCTCTATCGAAAGGGCGGCTGCCTGTTCGAGCAACCCTGCATCGCCGTCGTCGGCAGCCGGCGCACGACCCTCTACGGGCAATCCGTCGCCAAGAAACTCGGCGCCCAACTGGCCCAGCTCGGATTCTGTGTGGTGAGCGGGCTGGCTCGGGGCATCGATACGGCGGCCCATGAAGGCGCACTGTCGGTCGGCGGCAAGACAGCGGCGGTGCTCGGTTGCGGTATCGACATCGTTTATCCCCCCGAGAACCTCGGCCTCTACCGGCGCATCGCCGAGTCCGGCGCGATCCTTTCGGAGTTTCCGTTCGGACGCAAAGCGGACAAGCAGTCCTTCCCGATGCGCAACCGGGTGGTCTCGGGCATTTGCGAGGGCGTCGTGGTGGTCGAGAGCGATGTGCAGGGCGGCGCGATGATCACCGCGCGTTTCGCCGGGGAACAGGGCCGGCTGATCTTTGCCGTGCCGGGTCGCATCGACCAGCCCAGCAGCGCGGGCTGCCATCAGCTGATCCGCGACGGGGCGACGCTTTTGACGAGCGTGGACGATATCCTGAACGAATTAAACTATCTTGATGGCCTCCGTCCCAAGGCGATCACGACCGAGGGCGAGGCCAGTGTGCTGGAACAACTGATGCCGCAGCTCAGCGAACCCGAACGGAAGATCGTCGGGGCGTTCAGGGGCGGCGGCCTGCTGGGAATCGACGCGTTGACCGTCGCCACGGACCTGAGTTCGCCCGAGGTTTCCGCGGCGCTGATGAGCTTGGAACTGAAGCGGCTCGTCAGCAAGCGCGCCGACGGGACGTTCGAGGCGCGGAGTTAGCAGGCCAACAGTGGAACTCCGCCGTCTCACCAACCGCCCGTGCGGCCGTTGATCGTGTCATCCTTGCGCAAATAGGCGCTGCGCTCGTCCACGAACGCCTTGAGACTGGGTGCGACATCGCCATCCCGCGACGCCGGATCGCCGGTCAGGTCGAAGTCCTGCACGAAGTGCTCATAGCTGGTCGCCTTGTGGTGGTCCTTGCGGACCTCAGTTGCGATCAGGTCGTGGTACTGCTTGGCGGGCGGGCCGAGCTTCGACCAGTTCAACCAGTTCTCCGCGATGTCGCGGACATATTCGACGTAGCGGGCGCGCAAGGCCGGCGCGGCCAGCAGCCTGACCAGCAGCGGCTTGTTCGCATCGTCGAAGCCGGCCAGCGGATCCAATTCCTCGCTGAAGGTCACCAGCGTGCGCGAGTCCCCGTCGCGTCCGCTTCCGGGGAGACCCATGTGAAGGGGACCCAGATTCAGCCCGTTGCCACCATTGCTGCCACCCCCGCGGCGGCCGCGCCCGCCACCCCGACCGTTGTCATTCTCGTCCGAATCGGACTTGGCCGGATCCTTCACCGCGATGTATTGTTGATCGGCCTTGAAGACGGATTGGGAAAGCAGGGAGGCCAGGCCGGACTGGATCAGTTCCTGGGTCAGCCGCGCGGATTTCGGGTCACTCCACGCCTTGAACCAGCGATCGAAGGCCCCGACCAGTTCGTCCCTGGTCAGATGTTCGTCATGATTCCCGTCCATGGCGTTGAAAAGGTCCCGCCCGATCAGCGCGGCGGCGTCGTCTTTGCCGAAAGTCTGCTTGGAACGTCCGTCCATAATCGAGGGGGGCGTGACCAGCAGCCGCACCTTGGTGATGAATTCCTCGCGGGTGAGCTGCCCGGCCTGATTCTCGTCCATGGCGAAATACCAGGCTCGCGCAAAATCGAGCCACTCCTCGCGGCTTACTTTGCCATCCAGGTCGCTGTCGGACTTGTTGACGAAACTGTAGCTGAGCAGCATGGCGAGGTTGGTGTCGCTCTGGCGCGGATAATTTTCGCGACTATTTGCCTTGGCCAGCGCGTGGGCCGTGGGATCCGGTTCGCCATCGGCCGGCGCGCCGTTGTTCTTGCGTCCGCCGCGACCGCCCCCGCCGCGGTGCGGCCGGTCGCCGTATTCACTGATCTGCACCAACCGGTAGCTAGCCTCGGCATCCTGTGGAATCAGGTGAAAACGGCCCGACTCGTCCAGGTAGAGCCCGTAGGATCCGGTGCTGCTCCCGTAGCCGTCCTGGTTGATAAGGACATTCTCCAGGGCCAGGAACTTCAGGGCACCGTCAACATCCAGCAACGGGCTCAGAGTGGTATCGAATTCACCGGGCGGGGCCTCCTTGATGGCCCGGCACAGCCGGATCAGGGCGGCCCAGGCGGCAGGATCCTCGGGCGACTTCAGCCGGTAGCGGTCGCGGTAGGGCTCCGGCTTGTCGCCGAGGTAGGACAGGTTGGCCCCAGGCCCTGCCGACCAGAGTGCGCCCCCGGCCGCATGAAAGTTATCCCGGATGAAACCTCCATCCAGCGGCTGGGTGACGACGTAGACCCCCCGGTTTTCGCCATTGATCACCACCCGCACAAATCCCGTCTTGGGCGCCGGGAGGTATTCGCGGGCAACCCGCATATAAAGCGTCGTGCGCAGAAAGGTCGGGTCGGTCGTGGCGGCGAGCAAGGTCAGCGATGACTGTCCGTCGAGCCGCCCGTCGGTCTCGGTGTAATCCAGCGTCAGTTCCAGCGACCGCTTGTAGCCGGTGGGAAGCGCCGCCTCCACCGGCTGCGGGTGCGCATGGACGCCGATGCCGCGAAGAACGCGGCAGTCGACGGTGAGGCGCGCCGGTACGCGGACATCGGTGCGGGAGAAGTCGGCGAGTTCCTCTTCCCAATCACGATCGGCAAACTCCAAAAACAGCGTCCGCAATAACGGGGCGTCGTAGAATGGCCGGTCGGGATAGATCGGCACGCCTGCTGGATCGATTTTCTCCCCCGCAGCCACTGGTTCCAGGGCGACGGGTTGAGGCGGAGGCCGGCCCGGACGGGGAGGGGCGGGCGCGGGGTCGGACAGGGGATGTTTATGGAGGAAATCCCGTGCGGCCCGGCGCTCGTCATCGTCGAGTCTTTGGTCGCCGTTTTTGTCGAACTGGGCGGTCAGCTTGACCTCCGGCATTGGCCCGGTCACGCCGGCATTCGCGATTGCCCCGGCGGCCGCTTGGGCCGGGATATCCACGGTGGCGGACGTATGGGACAGGGGAGTGGTTTCGGCGCGGAGAAGCCTCGCGCTGCCAATGAAAAAAGAGACGCCGACCCGGAGGAAAATGGTGAAGCGGTTCATATGACGGGATTGCAGGGTAGGGTTGTGGGCATTAAGAGGTCGTTCCGAGGGCAAAGTTCCAAGCGCGTCGTCGGATGCCAGCCAGCGCCGTTTGTCGGGGCGGGCCCATCCGTCTAGCTGGGGCAAGGGCGGGCGGAGGTTCAGCCCGGCGGCCAGCCAAGGGGACGCTGGCCGAGCAGATGAACGTGCAAATGCGGCACGGTTTCACCGCCATCGCGGCCGTTGTTGATCACCAATCGGTAGCCCGACTCGGCGAGCCCCAGTTTCCTCGCCACGGTGGCGGCCGTCAGCAGCAGGTGACCGAGCAGGGCTTGGTCGGCGGTGGATGCCTCGCTGACACGCAGGACGGGTTTCTTTGGAATGACGAGAACGTGCACCGGCGCCTGTGGATTCACATCGTGGATGGCGATGCAGAGGTCGTCCTCGTGCGCGAGCCGGGCGGGAATCTCGCGATCAATGATCTTTTGGAAGATCGTCTTGCTCACGATTACAAGAACAGCAGGTTCAGGTTCGCGTGGCGGCGGGAGCGGGCGGCAGCGAGGTCGCGGATGAAGGCGAGGGTATCGTCGTATTCGCGGCGGCGGCGTTCCGTCCAGCGTTTGGCCGGCGGGCATTGCGTCGTGCGAAGATTGGTGACGAGCAACGTGGATTCCTGGTAGACCGCGAGTTGCTTCAGGCCTTGCATGACGCCTGCGCGGGTGAAGAGCGGCGAGGCGCCGGCTTCCTCCGTGGCCGCATCCCAATGGAAGAACCCGTGTGCGGGCTGGTGGGAGCAGAGGCGTTCGAAGAGCCGGGCGGCGGCGGAAACAAAGGACGGATCGTTGGGCGCGCGTTCCACTGCTTCGCCGAGGGAGGTCGTGATGGCGGCGTCGATCTGCTGGGCCAGGTAGAGATCCTGCCCGGTAAGCGGCGCAAAAAGTGCGTTGAGGAAGTGGAGCCGGCGCAGTTGAAGCGGGTGCGTCATTTCTTGGTCTTACTCGTAGCGGTCGGATCGAAAGGTGCAAGGCTGCTGATTTCGTTCACGAACTCGGAGACGTCGCGAAATTCCTTGTAGACGGAGGCGAACCGCACGTAGGCGACCTGGTCGGTCTTGCGGAGGCGCTGCATGACATGCTCGCCGATGGCGCTGGTCGGCACCTGGCTGTCGTACTGGGCTTCGACGGCGTCGAGCACATCCTCGATGAGCATGGTGATCTGCTCGTTGTCGACGGGGCGCTTGTGGCACGCGGCCCGGACGGCGCGGAGGAGTTTGTCGCGGTCGAAGGGCTCCTGGCGGCCATCGCGCTTGACGACGATCAGGCTGTCGCGGACGAGGAATTCGGTCGTGGTGAAGCGATGGCCGCATTCGAGGCATTCGCGCCGGCGGCGGGTGTTGTTGCCGTCGCGCGTGATGCGGGAATCGATCACCTTGTCTTCAATGGAAGTGCACTTGGGGCAGCGCATGGGAGCGTCAGTTCAGGGCCAGAAAGTTTTGGAGGATGCGCATGCCACCTTCGGTGGCGATGGATTCCGGATGAAACTGGACACCGAAAACGGGGAATTGTTTGTGCCGGAGCCCCATTATTTCGCCCTCGGCGGTCTCGGCCGTGATTTCGAGGCAGGCGGGGAGGCTGCAGCGTTCGACCAGCAGGGAATGGTAGCGGGTGGCCGTGAAGGGCGACGGGAGGCCGTGAAAAATATCCGTGCCGCGATGGATGATCGGTGACAGCTTGCCGTGCATCTGCCGGGGCGCGCGGATGACCTTGCCGCCAAATTGCTGGCCGATGGACTGGTGACCCAGGCAGACGCCCAGGATGGGCTTCTTGCCCGCGAAAGTCTTTATGATATCAAGACTTATACCGGCTTCGGTCGGTGTGCAAGGGCCGGGCGAGATGAGCACCCGGTCGGGATTCAGTCCTTCCGCTTCAGAGGAAGTGAGCTCGTCGTTGCGGAAAACGCGCATGGGAACACCCAGCTGGCCAAAATATTGGACCAGATTGAAGGTGAATGAATCGTAGTTGTCGATGACCAGCAGCACGTAGCTGCACTATCCGTAAACCGGCAGTGGGGTCAAGTTCCGGGACTTGCCAGTGACACGGCTGCTGTAACTGTAAATGGGTCGACACAATACGCCGTTGAACCCGATTTCCCATGCCTCCGCGTCTTGGCAGAGCCCTCACGGGAGGCGGTTACCCATGTCGGATGGTCGCACGCTTCTCATGGGGATCCTCAATGTCACGCCCGACTCATTTTCCGACGGCAACCAGCTGCTGACGCCCCGGGCGGCGGTGGACCGGGCGGCGCGGATGATTGCCGAGGGAGCCGATGTACTGGACGTCGGGGGCGAATCCACGCGCCCCGGGGCGGCCAAGGTTTCCGCGGCCGATGAGCTGGCCCGGGTTCTGCCCGTGATTGAGGGGGTGCGGCGGCAGTGGCCGGACATTCCGCTGTCAATCGACACGTACAAAGCAGAGGTTGCGACCGCCGCCATCCGCGCCGGTGCCGACATCGTGAACGATGTCTGGGGCTTGACGCATGAACTGCCGGCTGCGGAGCGGGCGGGCTGGCTGGCCGAAGCGGCCAAGGAACCGTGGCCGAACCGCCCGCTTGTGCCGACACCGATGGCAAGGGCGGTGGGGGCGCTAGGCTGTCCGGTTATCATCATGCACAACCGGCCGGCCCCCGACTACCACGATTTCTGGCCCGACCTGATCCTCGACTTGCGCCTGAGTCTCGCGCTCGCGGCGGCCGGGAAGATTCCCCGGCAACAGCTGTGGCTCGATCCGGGCTTTGGCTTCGCCAAGGACGCCGCTCAAAACCTCGCGGTGGTCCGCGACTTTGGGAAACTTACAACGCTGGGCCTGCCGGTCATGCTCGGGACCTCCCGCAAGTCCACCATCGGACGGGTGCTCGGCACACCGGTGGAAGACCGGCTTGACGGCACGGGCGCCACGCTGGTGTGGGGTATCCAGCAGGGCTGCCGAATGGTGCGCGTGCACGATGTGGCGGCGATGCGACGCTACGTGCGCATGGCCGATGCCCTGCAACAGGGCTTGGATTTCGATCCATGAGAGCCACCGACAAACTGATCCTGACCGACATGAGATTCCGCGCCTGCCACGGCGTGTTGCCGGTCGAGCGCCGTCGCCGCCAGGAATTCCGGGTGACAGTGGAGCTGGAGACCTCGGCCGCCCGGCCCGGCCGCACCGATTCGCTGGCCGACGCGATCGACTACTGCGCGGTGCAGGCCGTGGTCCGCCAGGTCGTCGAAGGCACGCATCGCAAATTGATCGAGGCTCTGGCCGAGGACGTTGCCCGGCGACTGCTGGCGGCGTTTCCCACCACCGGGGCCGTCGTCGTCGCGCTGCTCAAGCCCAATCCGCCGGTTGATTTCGCGTTTGGCGGCGTACAGGTCCGGATCCGGCGCACGCGTCGTCCAAAGGCGAAGGGATAAGCCGATGCAGGAAACTCAGGCGTTCATCGGCATTGGATCCAACCTCGGTGACCGCTGGGGCATCATCGGTCAGGCCCTCGGTCGCATGCGGGCGACCGCCGGGATATCAACCTTGGAGCTTTCGCCGGTCTACGAGTCCGATCCGGTGGGAGTCGTCGAGCAGCCTCTTTTTCTGAACCTCGTGGCCGGGGTGGAGACCACCCTGACGCCGGAGGGTCTGCTGCGGTCGCTGTTGGACATCGAGCTGGCGCTTGGACGCACGCGAACCGTCCGATGGGGTCCGCGCAGCATCGATCTTGACCTATTGCTCTACGCCGGGGAAGCGAGATGCGAACCCGGGCTGCAGCTGCCACATCCGCGTATGTTTGAGCGGAGTTTCGTCACCCTGCCTCTGCAGGAGCTGCTGCAGCTGACGCGCTTCCAGCGGCCGGTTTGGGCCGATGTGCGGGCGCAGCTGGCGGGGCTGCCCGCGGGGAGGGGAATCCGTCCCTGGCGGCCAGCCTGAAACCGTTTGCCTTTGCCCGTGCGTTCGCGAATTTGCCCGCATGTCTGATGCCTTCCTGCTCTTGAAGACCGATTCGGCCACCGCCGCCCGCCGCGGCCGGTTGCAGACATTGCATGGCGGGGTCGAGACGCCGATCTTCATGCCGGTGGGCACGCAGGGGACCGTCAAAGCGCTGACGCCGGCGCAGATTCGCGAGACGGGCGCGCAGATCATCCTCGGTAACACCTATCACTTGAATCTGCGCCCCGGTTCGGAGCTGGTCCGCGATCTCGGCGGGCTGCACAAGTTCATGGGTTGGGCCGGACCGATCCTGACCGACAGCGGGGGCTTCCAGGTCTTCAGCCTGGCGAAGCTGCGGGACATTCGGGAAGACGGCATCGCCTTCGCCTCGCATGTCGACGGGAGGAAACTGTTTCTCGGCCCACGTGAAGTGATGACGATCCAGGCCAACCTCGGCTCGGACATTGCCATGGTGCTCGACGAGTGCCCGCCGTGGCCCTGCACGCGGGAGGATTGCCGCCGGGCAGTTGACCGGAGTTATCGCTGGGCGCAGCAGTGCAAACAGATCGCCACGGACAACGGATTCCTCGGCAGCGGCCGGCTGGTCTTCGCCATCGCGCAAGGCTCCACCTTCGATGATCTGCGGCGCGAGGCGTCGGAGTCGCTGGCGGCGCTGGATTTTCCCGGCTACGCGGTCGGTGGCGTCAGCGTGGGCGAGCCGGAGCCCGAGATGATCAAGCAGGTGGCGGCCACGACACCGTTTCTGCCGGCGGACAAGCCGCGCTACACGATGGGGCTCGGCACGCCGCCGCAGATCCTGAAGATGGTTGCGCTCGGCGTGGACATGTTCGACTGCGTGCACCCGACACGCGTCGCGCGCAACGGCGCGGCATTCACGCCCGATGGCCTGATCAACCTGCGCAACGAGCGCTACCGGACCGACGCAGGGCCGCTGGTCGAGGGACTCGACAACTACACGTGCCGGAATTTCTCCCGCGCCTACCTGCGGCATCTCGTGATGGCCAATGAGATCCTGGCGAGCACGCTGATCAGCCTGCACAACGTTCATTTCTACCTCGATCTCGTCGCGCAGGCGCGCAGGCGCATCGAGGCGGGCGATTACGCCGCCTGGCATCGCGCCTGGATCGCGCGCTACGAGGCGGGCGAGGCCGGCCTGCTGACCGGCGCAGGAGCCTGAGGCAGGGCCGGCCGGCGCGTCAGGCGGTCACTTGCCGCTGGTGTTGTCCGTGGCGCGGATGAAGGCCGCCACGTCGCCATGCAGCTTCTTCAGTGATTCCTCGTGCGCGTAGATCATGTGGCCGGACTGGTAGTAGTGATATGAGATGTTGGCCTGGAGTTTTTGCGGGATCGGGAGGTGCTGCATCTCGTAGATGCCCTCGAAATAGGGAGTCGCCACGTCGAAGTAGCCGCCGAGGAGCAGGACCTTAAGATTGGGGTTGGCCTTCATCGCCGTGGCGAGATCGGGCAGCACGTTGGTGGTGCCTTGGAATGCGGTGCTCGCGCCCGGCTGCTGGTGCTTGAAATCCCAGGATTTGAACACGTCGATCTCGGGCTTGTATTGCTTGTCCTGGCCATAGTTGAGCACCTTGCGGACATAATCGTTGAAGGCCGAGACATAGGCGGAGCTGATGGCCGAGCTTTGCGGATCGTAGTCGGCCTCCTTGCTGAGCGGGTCCATCGTCGGGCCGGAGAACCGGGAGTCGAGCCGGCCGGTCGTGAGGTTGGCGTCGTCCTGAAGATTCTTCTCAAACTCGCCGCCGTCGATGCGCAGGTTGGCCTTCAGGATGTAGGCGACGGGCAGGCTGGTGTATTGGTGGAGTTTCTCGGCGATGGCCTGGCGGCGGGCTTCCTCAAGGGTGGCGCCGGCTTGCAGTGCGAGGGCGTAGTCCCCCATGGCGAAGTGTTGGACCTCCTCGAGGAACTTGGGCAGGTCTGCCGGCGGCGGAGCGGCCAACCGGTGGTGATACCAGGCGGTTGCCGCATAGGTCGGGAGCGCAACCTCGTAGGGCAGGTCGACACCCGGATTCACCTCGGCACCGTCGGCGCTCAGGTCGAAGTTCAGGATCTGGGAGAGCAAAATGACGCCGTTGAAATCGACCGCGGCGCCGTTCTGCAGCAGGTTGACCAGGACGGCCGAGCGTGGCGTGCCGTAGCTTTCGCCGAAGAGGTATTTCGGGGAGTTCCAGCGGCCGTATTGGGCGAGGAACTGCAGGATGAACTGCGAGAACGCGTAGGCGTCCGGGTCGACACCGTAGAAGGCTTTCTCCTTGTCCTTGCCGGCGATGCGGCTGAAGCCCGTGCCGGGCGCGTCGATGAAGACGAGATCGCTGACATCAAGGAGGTTGGATTCATTTTCCACCACCTGGTACGGCGCCGCCGGGGTATGGGTGTCGTCGGCGGTCAGTACGCGGCGCGGGCCGAAGGCGCCCATGTGCAGCCAGACGGTCGAGGAGCCGGGCCCGCCGTTATAGAAGAATAAGATCGGGCGGTTGTTGGCGGGTGCGCCCTTCTTGAAATAGGCCGCATAGAACATCGAGGCGACTGCGGTGGGATTGTCCTTGTTCTCCTTGTCCTTGACGTCGTCCCACTCCTTCGGGTGCACGATGATCGTCCCGGCAACCGACTGATAGTCGATCCCGGCGACCGTGCCGAAGGTGGTGGTCGACTCCGGCTTGAATACTTCGGGGGCGGGTTGGGGTGGTTTGCCGTCGTCGGCTTTGGCCGGTTCGTCCGCATGGACGGTGGCGAGGATGAGGCACAGAGCGCCGAAGGGGAGGAATGCAGGTTTCATGTAGGTTGGCGGGCGTGGTTTGGGGACGCTGCTGCGGGAGGGCGGCGCCGGTGGAATTATATGATGCCGAGGTTGGGATAACGCACAAGCCATTAGCCAGCCAAGCCGTTGCCGGCGCCGACCGTCGCGGCGCACCCGGGAAGGGAACCGCGCAAGTTTTGCTGGCTAGCCCCGCCGCGTTGCCCTAAGCATCGCACCCGTCATGCGAATCCTCATCACCGGCGGCGCCGGATTCCTGGGCAGCCACCTTTGCGACAAGCTCCTCGCGCAGGACCACGATGTCGTCTGCCTCGACAATCTTTTCACCGGCAGCAAGGCCAACATTGCCCACCTGCTCAAGCACCCGAACTTCGAGTTCGTCCGCCACGATGTCACCGATCCGTTCAAATACGAGGTCGAACAGATATACAACCTCGCGTGCCCCGCCTCGCCGCCGCACTACCAATACAATCCCATCAAGACCACGAAGACCAATGTGCTGGGCGCGATCAACTGCCTCGGCCTCGCCAAGCGCGTCAAGGCCCGCGTGTTCCAGGCCAGCACCTCCGAGGTTTATGGCGACCCGACCGTGCATCCGCAGCCCGAGAGCTATTGGGGCAACGTCAATCCCATCGGGCGCCGCTCGTGCTACGACGAGGGCAAGCGCTGCGCCGAGACGCTGTTCTTCGACTACTACCGCGAGAACAAGGTGGATATCCGCGTGGTGCGCATCTTCAACACCTACGGCCCGCGCATGCACCCGAATGATGGCCGGGTCGTCTCCAATTTCATTGTGCAGGCGTTGAAGGGCGAGAACATCACCGTTTACGGTGATGGTCAGCAGACGCGGGCCTTCTGCTACGTGGATGATCTCATCGAGGGCTTCGTACGGCTCATGAACCAGACCGAGACGGTCGGTCCCGTGAATATCGGCAATCCCGGCGAATTCACCATGCTCGAGCTGGCCGAGGAGGTGCTCAGGCTCACCAAGAGCAAGTCCAAGATCGTCCACAAGCCCCTGCCGACCGACGATCCGAAGCAGCGCCGGCCCGACATCACGCTCGCCAAGAAGTATCTCAAGTGGGAACCGAAGGTCCCGCTCGTCGAGGGCCTCAAGCACACCATCGCCTACTTCAGGTCGAAGATCTGAAGCACCGTTCAGAAGTAGCTCAACCAAGCGAGATCGCGCCGGCGCCGCTTGACGTCAGCGAACCACCGGCAGGCGGGATAAAGGGCGACGACCACGGAGAACCACACGACATAGACCCAGACCAAGCCCACGCCGGCATCCGGCGGGGGCGCATCGTGTACTCGCACGGAGGTGAAATTTTCCCCCGCCAAAGCGGACCAGGTTCATCAGCACAGCGAGGCCGTGAATCAGCGGGATGTGGAGCAGGTAGTAGAACATCGGGACCCGGCCAAAGACGAGGGCGGGCTTGAGCCAGGGCGGCGTGCCGCGTTCAAACAAGCCGAGCAGGATCATGCCCGGTCCGAGGGTCAGTAGCAGGTAAAGCAGCGAAGGCGGATATTTGGCGCTGTTGATAAAGGACAGCACGGTGAATACACCGTCCTTCTGCCGGGTCCGAGGGGTGGGATTGCCGTAGAGATTGGTGAAACGCAGCGCCACGAAGGCAAGGATCATGGCGGCGCCGAACCGTAACAGCCAGGTGCGCCGCCGGGCGGATTCCCATTGATAGATGGTACCGAAACAGTACCCGACAGCCATCACACCCACCCAGGGAATCAACGGGTAAAAGGCGAGGACCTGAATCTTGCCTGCTAGGGTGAACTCGCCGCCGGCATGCAGCACCTGCCAGAGCGGAGCCCAGGCCCCCAACTCTCCGCCTTGACCCCGTCAAAGGCGTTGTGGCTTAGGATCAGGGTCAGTCCGAAGATGGCAGTTACCCGCAAGGGCAGATGGATAAGCCCGGCGAGAACGATCATGGCGCTGCCCAGAGCCCATAAGGTGGCGAGCGTGTAGCTGGCCGGTGTGATGGTGAAGGCCCAGCCGAACCACATGAGCAGCGTCAGTTCGAGAAAGATCAGCCAGGCACCACGAGTGACGAGAAACCACGAAAGCTCGCGCTTCGGCTTGCCGCGCATGACCGAGAGAAAGGCGCCGGTGCCGGCCAGAAACATGAAGATGGGCGCGCAATAGTGGGTGATAAAGCGGGTGAGAAAGATCCAGGGCGTGGTCCGGGCGAGATCGAGCGGGTTGATCCCTTGGATGGCACCAGCGTGAAAGAAATCACGGGTATGATCGATGGCCATGACGATCATGACGAGACCCGCGCAGCAGGTCTACCGAGTCAAGCCGGGCGGCGGTCGGAGCTGGCGTGGGAGCTTCCGGAGGCATGCCCGGGCAAGGGAAGCCGCCCTACTGCGCAGGGCGAGCCCCAATCCGCCAGCCCCCCGTTATTCCGTCTACACCCGGGCCGGGGCGGCGATCTCCTCCACGCGAGAGACCAGCACGTCAACTGACAGTTGCCGCTTGGCCGTGCCGCGATACGTGCCCTTCAGCGGAGAAACGTCGGCGTAGTCGCGGCCGACCGCGACCTTGATATAGTGTCCGTCGGCCTGCCGGTTGTTGGTCGGGTCGAGTCCGCACCAGCCGTGGCCGGGCAGATACACCTCGACCCATGCATGGCTGGCCTGGGCTCCCTTGAGCTGGTCGGCGGGGCCGTTGTAGAGGTAGCCGCTGACATAGCGCGCGGGGATTTTCAACGCGCGGCAGAGGCCGATCATCACGTGGGCGAAGTCCTGGCAGACACCGGCACGGGCCTGCAGCACCTCGCGCATGTGGGTGTGGGCATGGGTCACAGCGGGCTGGTAGCGGAACTCCCGGTAGATGTGCCGCATGATGGCCTGGGCGGCCTGCCACGTATCAGTCTGGCCGTTCGTGGTGTCGAGCGCGAGCCTCCAGAGCTCGGGACCGGCCTCGACATAGGTGCTCGACTGGAGGAAATCGTAACAGCGTTCGAGGCGGGCGCAGGCGCCGATGTCCTTGAGGGGCGCGGGTGTGGCGGCGGCATCCAGGCCGGGCCCATCGGTGGTGGTCACGGTGGAATTGGCTTCGACGACGAGCTCGGTGTGCGGCACGGTGATCTCAAAGAGGTGGACGTAGTTGAGATAGAAATCGAGGTAGTGCGAAAGGCGGGCGGCGGGCAGGACCTTCAGCAGGAACTGGTGGCAGACCTGCCCGTCGGTGGTGACCGGCTGCATCCGGGCTTCATTGAAGCTGTCCCGCACCGGTGCCCCATAGTGGAACCGGGTGCGGTGAAGGACGTGGACTTTCATGCGGGCGGGGTCGGATCAGGCCGGTGCGCCCGGCCGAGGTCAGCCTGCTGTTGCTGCTCTTCCTGCTGGCGGAGTTCGTATTCCTCTTGCAGGTGGAAAGGCTGGAAGATGTAGGCTTGGAAAAGGGCGTCGCCGATCGCGTTCAGCTTCATCTGCGCCACATCGATGTAAGTGTGCAGGCCGATGTCAAAGATATCATCGACGGTGCTGAACTGCAGCTCGGCGAGGAGGCGGCCGGCCAGTTTTTCAGCATCGTTGCTGAACCGGCCCTCGTGTACGCCGGAGATGCGGCGGAGGACGGTGTTGAGGTGGCGGACGGAGAAACGCACGGAGCGGGGAAACTCGTCGGAGAGGAGCAGCAGCTCGGCGACCAGCGCGGGCTGGACCTCGGCGCCATGGAGGGCCTTGTAGGCGTCCCACGCGCTGCAGGAACGGAGCACGGCGGACCAGCCGAGGGCGTCGGCCTGGCTGGAGTCGACCGGGACGCCGCGGGCGGGGAGGGAGGCGTGACGGACGTCGAGGATGCGCGAGGTCTTGTCGGCGCGCTCAAGGTAGCGGCCGGCTTGGGTGAAGAACCAACCCTCGTTGCGGACCACCGTGGCGTCGGTCAGGCCCTGCAGGAGGAGCGAGCCGTTCTTGATGGTGAGAAAGAAATCCGACGGGCTCTCGCGCCAGAGCTGCAGGGCGCGGGGCGAGTAGAGGAAGAGGTAGAGGCGGTTGATTTCCTCCCACAATTCAGCCGTGATCTGGTCGCGGACCATGCGCGCGTTCTCGCGGGCCTGACCGATGGAGGAGATGATGGAGTTGGGGTTCTCCGACTGGAAGACGAGGAACTGCGTCACGCTCTGGCCCGTGGCGCGAGGGTGCAGCTTGCGGAACAGCTCCTCGTCACCCGAGCTCTGGACAATCGGGATCCAGTGGGCGTCGAGCGCGTGGTCGTCGAGGTTGCGGAAATCGAGCAGGAGCTGGAGGTTCACATCCACCAGGCGGGCAATGCTCTCGGCGCGCTCGATGTAGCGGCTCATCCAATAGAGGCTGTTGGCGACGCGGCTCAGCATGGTCGGAGGGGATTAATGGTTGCCGTAGAGCACCCAGGTTTCCTTGCTGCCGCCGCCTTGGGAGGAGTTGACGACGAGGGAGCCCTTGCGGAGCGCGACGCGGGTGAGGCCGCCCGGGATGACGACGGTCTTGTCGCCGTAGAGGATGAACGGCCGCAGGTCGATGTGCCGGCCCGCGAAACCCTCGTCCTCGAAGTGGGTCGGGTGGCGTGAGAGCGAGATCATGGGCTGGCCGATGTAGTTGCGCGGGTCGGCCTCGATGCGCTGGCGGAAGTCCTCGCGTTCGGCTTGCGAGGCGTGCGGGCCCATGAGCATGCCATAGCCGCCGGCCTCGTTGGCGGCCTTGACCACGAGCTTGTCGAGGTTTTCGAGCATGTATTTCTTATCGGCGTCCTCGCTGGCGAGGTAGGTCTCGACGTTCGGCAGCAGCGGCTCCTGGTCGAGGTAGTATTTGATGATGCGCGGGACGAAATAATACATGACCTTGTCGTCCGCCACGCCGGTGCCGATGGAGTTGGCGAGCGAGACATTGCCGGCCCGGTAGGCGTTGACGAGGCCGGGGACACCGAGGGCAGAATCCTTGCGGAAGACGGTCGGATCTATGAAGTCGTCGTCGATGCGCCTGTAGATGACGTGGACCGGCTGGAGCCCCTTGGTCGTGCGCATGTAGACGTGCTGGTCCCGCACGAGGAGGTCGCGGCCCTCGACGATCTCGATGCCCATCTGGCGGGCGAGGTAGGTGTGCT
>CAZZDB010000064.1:0-18867 GCA_964652485.1 uncultured Oleiharenicola sp. | reverse complement strand
GCCGCAGTGGGGTGAGATCGTCGGAGTCGTGGGGGATTTTGAAACGGTAGAACCAGAAGCAGGCCCGGCCCCACACCTTCTCTACCAACCGCTCGAACAAGCTCCGCCGCGGCGCTTCGAACTCGCCGTCCGGGCCCAAGCCTCGGTCGAGTCCGCCGCCGTCGTCGACGCGGTCTATGGCGCGATCGCAGCCCTTGACGCCGACCTGCCAATCCGCCGGCTTCAACCCGCCGACGCCTTCATCGCGCGCCGGATTTATCAACTCGGCGTGCTGCGTGACATGCTCGCCGCCTTCGGCCTACTCGGCCTCGCCCTCGCTTCGCTGGGCATCTACGGCGTGATCGCGCGCACCCTCGCCCTGCGCACGCACGAGTTCGCGGTCCGCGTCGCCCTGGGTGCCGCCGCCCGCGACATCATTCGCCTTGCGCTCGCGTCCGGTGTCCGCCTCGCCCTTCTCGGTTCCGCCCTCGGCCTGATCGGCGCGATCGGCGTGAACCGCCTGCTGCTCTCGACCTATCCCGGCCTCCGCGCCAACGCCCCCGCCGTCCTCACCGGCACGACGCTGCTGCTGATCGCCCTCGCGCTCGTCGCCTGCTGGCTGCCTGCCCGCCGCGCGGGCCGCGTCGATCCGATGACAGCCTTGCGGGCGGAATGAGTGGCTTGGCAGGTTGTCCGGAAATTCATCCCGGTCTCCGGCTCGTTGGGGAAACTGAAATAGCGATTGGCGGCAGGCCGCTCTGCGCGGAACTATCTTTTTGCCGACGGCTTCTTCAACTGCGCGATATCGTTTTCGGCCTTGGCCAGTTTGTCTTGCAAATCGGCGACCAGGTTTTTCGAATCGGTCAGCTGAATCTGCAGCTGGCCCAGATCTGCCCTGGCCTTGTTGGCTTCGGTCTGCGCCACGAGAGTCTGGGCCTGGGCGACTTCGACTTCGCCCTGGCGTTTGAGCGAAGCAACTTTGGCCTCCTCCATCTGGGTCTGGTAACCGGCAGAGACGATCCGAAGCTTGTCCAGGCCGGCTTGGAGCACGGTGCCATCAGCCTTGGCCTTGTCGAGTGCCGCATTGAGTCGGACGGTTTCGGCCTTGGTCTCGTCCAGTTGCTTTTGCACCCGGGCCGTGACGGCCTTGGCCTCGGTGAATTGGGCATCCATCACGACGGCGCCGGCTTCCACCTGCTCCATCCGGTTCTTGTTGCCTTGGATCGTCTGGTCTCGTGCGCCCACCATGGCCCAGACGAAGATGATGACCACCAACAGGGCGGCCGAAAGCACCGCGAAAGCGATCGTCCAAGGTGACGTATCCTTCGGCTGGCGAGGCTCGTCATCGGCTGTGTCCCCGGCATCGGCGCTTGGCGCCGCTCCTTTGGGACGGGCCGGCGCCGCAGTCGCGGCCGGCACTGGCACGGGGCCGGTGGTCGGCTTGACCTCGATGGCGGCCGCTGCGGCTGGCGCCGGTGCTGCCGGTGCCGGTGCTGCTGGCGCAGGTGTGCGGTTGGAGATCGGGGGCGTTGTGTTCGTCGAACCGGGAACAGGAGCAGCAGGTTGTGGCATAGTGCGTTGATCCTAGGCCGGAATGCCACCCGAAGGCTATGGGGTGTTACCCGTCCGCGAGCGGAGCGGGACGAAAGAACCACTCCTGGCCCGGCCGGGCGGTTTTTCGTCCTTTGGGCTGGAGAATTTCCCGCGGCCCGGCATCCATGGTCGGCGTTTCCGCGTTCCCAACCCCGACCCCCTTCGCACGCTCCTCATGAAACGTCCCATGCATCGCCGTGAATTCCTCCAGAACTCTGCGTTACTCGTGGCCGGACTCGCGCTCCCGGCGCTGACGTCCTGCGCCACGACGCCGACACCCGTCGCTAAAAAGATCGCGAAACGGCCCCGGCCCTCGGACCGCCTTCACGTCGGGTTGATCGGGTTTGGCACGATCGCCCACGCCACGACGCCGAATTTCCTAAGTGACCCGCGTGTGCAGATCGTCGCCGTGGCCGACCCGGTCTCTGAATTGCCGAACTACGGCTATGCCGGCGAATACACGGGCGGCCGCCTGAAGGGCAAGCGGCTCGTGGAGGAGTTCTACGCCCAGGAAGCCAAGGGAGGCTACCAGGGCTGCCGCGTCTATGAGGATTTCCGACAAATGCTCGCTAAGGAGGACCTCGACGCGGTCGTGATCAACACGCCCGACCATTGGCACTGTGCCGTGGCGGTGCATGCGGCGCGTCGTGGTCTGCACATCTACGGCCAGAAGCCGCTCGCCCTGACCGTCGGGGAAGGGCGTCGCATTGCAAACGAGGTGCAGGCGAACGGAATCGTTTGGCAGACCGGCAGCCAGCAGCGCAGCAGCGTCTATTTCCGCACCGCCTGTGAGTTCATCCGCAACGGCCGGATCGGGCGGCTTAAGTCCGTCAAGGTCACCATACCCGGCGGACACACGAACTGGTCGAGGCTGGCTTCCCGGCAGGCGCCCGAGCCGGTACCCTCCGAGTTGAACTACGACCTGTGGCTCGGGCCCGCGCCCGAGCGGCCTTACGTGCCGGCCCTCCAGCAGCTGAACTGGCGGCACAACTATGCGTTCTCGGGCGGCATGGTCACCGATTGGGGCGCCCACCACCTCGACATCGTCCAATGGGCCCTCGGCACAGACGGCAGCGGCCCCTCGCGCATTGAGGTTCACAGCGCCAGCCTGCCGCCGGCGACCGACGTCTACAACACCGCCATGGCCTTCAACTTTGACGCAATCTACGCGAACGGCCTGCGCGTCAATGTCACCAATGCCCCGACCAACGGCATCCTCTTCGAGGGCGAGGACGGCCGCTCGCTGTTCGTGAACCGCGAGGGCCTCGAGACCACGCCGAAGGAGCTCCGGCGCGAGCGGATCAAGGACGGCGAGATCCGGCTCTACGAAAGCAACCTGCACGAGCGCAACTTTGTGGACTGCATCTACGAGAATCGCGAACCGATCACGCCGATCGAGGTCGGCCACCGCTCGATCACGACCGCCCATCTCGCCAACATCGCGATCCGCCTCGGGCGCACGGCCCTCGACTGGGATCCCGTGGCCGAGAAATTCGTCGGCGACGACAACGCCAATGCCATGTTGCAGCGCCCGATGCGGACGGCCTACGCGGTGTGAACGACCCGGTCCGCGGACGCCGGCGCCTCACCGCAACCCGATCAAGCTGATCTGGCCGCGAGGGTACCGCATCCTGGGAAGTAGGGCGCCATGCCATTCCGCTTCAGGCTGTTTGCCGTATTGCAACCTGCGCCCGGCCTTGTCGTCTTGGGGACATGGTGTTTCGTTACGTGCTCATGATCGTGCTGGCCTTGGCGGTCGCGGCCCGGACCTTGGCGGCGGATGATTTGGTCCGCCGCACCTGGACGGTGGACGGCGTGGCGCGCGAGGCGTTGGTTCACCTGCCGCCCGGGGCGGAGAAGGGCGGGGCACCCGTCGTCTTTGTCTTTCACGGGCACACCGGCACGATGAAACACGCGGCGCTCAGTATGCCCGTCCACCAGCACTGGCCCGCTGCCATCGTCGTTTACCCGCAAGGTCTGCCCACGCCCGGCTCGCTGGTGGATCCTACCGGCAAGGAATCCGGCTGGCAGGCGACCGCCGGAGCACAGGGCGACCGTGATTTGAAATTCTTCGACGCCATGCTCGCGGACCTGACCCGCCAGTATCGCCCCGATCAACTGCGCATCTACGCGACCGGACATTCCAATGGTGGCGGCTTCACCTACCTGCTCTGGGCCCGGCGCGGGGAGAAACTGGCGGCCACCGCCCCGTCGGCGGCGGTGCTGGGTCGCGGTTATGAGGAACTCCGGCCGAAGCCGGTGCTGCATATCGGCAGTCCCCAGGACCCGTTGGTCAAATTCAGCTGGCAGGCGCGCATGATTGACGAGGTTCTCCGACTCAATGGCTGCGGCCCCCGCCAGCCGAATGCGACCGGCTACACCGTCTACCCCTGTGCGAAGGGCACGGATGTCGCGACCTACTTGCATGACGGCGGACACAAGTATCCTGCGGCCGCCCCGGAACTGATCGTGAAGTTCTTTCAGTCTCACCCGGCGCCGTCGGGATGAGGACGATCCGTCCTGCCGCTACTTCCAGACGGTGAGATTCCAGGTAAAGACCACGTAGCCGAGCAGGTGATGCGGGTGGGAATTCGTCCAGTAGACAGCGGGATTCACCGAGAGCGCCGGCGTGAAGTTGTAGGTCAGGCCCAGGGTCGTGGAGTTGGTCGGGCCGGATTCGAAGTCGGCGGAGAATTGCACCAGTTCCGACCACATCCGCTTGTAGCCGAGAAGCAACCGGGTGCTACCGCCCGCGTCGCGCAGGGCGCCGATCACAAACCGGTCCTTGTCCGTGTAATAGCCGTATTCCAGCACCGGCTGGGCCGGACTGCCCCGGGTGGACCAGTTGATGGCGCCGAGGGTCAGCAAATGGGGCCCGCTCGTCAGCAGGTTGAACTCGGCGGAAAGGAATCCCTCGGACGGATCGAGCCCCTGAAACCAGGCGACTTCGAACCGCGGGGTCAGGCCCAGCTCGAACTGGATCTGCTGGCTGTTGCCGATCAAGGTGTGCTGCACTTGGGCGCTCACGGCGCAGACGCCCGCGGGCTGGATTTCCGGGGTCACGATCTGGTTGAGACCAACGATCGTGCCTTTGGCGGCGGGGGTGAACACCAGCACCAAGGCGGGTAGGAGGCGGGAAAACCGGGTCCGGGCGCTGGATCGTCGCATGCCGGAAGGTTCAAGGGTGGACGCCGGATCGGCGAGCCAGAAACCCGGCGTCACGATTTCGTCACCCCGCGGGGAACTGGCGGTCGCCCGGTTCCCAACATGGCGTGGTGTGGGGCCGGTCTTGGGGTTGACTAATTCCGAGGAATTAAATCGTCTGGATCCATGGCCGATACCTCCCCGCAATCGCCCAAGACACCCTGGCACATTTGGGTTGTGGGTGGCCTTTCCGTGCTCTGGAATGCGGTCGGCGCGCTGGACTTCACGATGACGGAGACTCGGAACGAGGCCTACCTGAAGCAGTTCACGCCCGAGCAACTGGCGTATTTCCAGGGGTTCCCGCTCTGGGTGGTGCTCGCGTGGGCCCTTGCCACTTGGGGCGGCGTGTTGGGCTCGGTGCTCCTGTTGTTGCGCCGGCGACTGGCGGTGCAGGTCAATCTCGCCGTGCTCGTTGGCATGGCGCTCACCTTCGTGCACAATTATGTCCTGACCGACGGCTTGAAGATCATGGGCGGCGACGGGAAGGGGCCGGTGGTCTTCACGGGCGTCATCGTCCTGGTCGGCGTTCTCCTGTTCGTCTACGCCCGGGCCATGAGCCGGCGCTGCGTGCTGCGCTGACCTGGCTGCAGATCACGGAAACTGTCCGCTGTGTCCGGTCTTTGGTGTTGCGGCCAAAGCGCTCCTTCGCACGTTGCCCACCATGCATCCGTCCGTCCTCGCTGCTTTCGCCATTGCCCTGGCCATCGCCGTAGCCCTGCCCGGCCCCGGGATTTTCGCGGTAGTGTCTTGCGCAATCGGCCGCGGATTTCGCGAGGCCCTGGCGCTGATCTGCGGCATCATCATCGGTGACTTGATCTATTTCTCCCTCGCAGTGCTGGGCCTGGCAGCGCTGGCGCACTCCTTGGGCGAACTCTTCGTCGTGGTGAAATTCGCCGGCGCCGCGTACCTGATCTGGCTCGGCGTCAGACTCTGGCGGCAAACCCCGGCGGTCCTGTCCACCCCAGGGAACAACGCCCTTCCGCCCCGCGGTTTCAAACGCAACCTGCTCGGCGGCATGATGGTCACAATCGGCAACCCCAAGACAATCGGCTTCTACGCCGGCCTGCTACCCACCTTCATCGATCTCCCGAAGCTTACTTGGGGTGAGGCCTTTGCCATGGGGGTGATTGTGATGCTGCTGGTCGGCGGCATCCCGGCTGCTTACGGCTATGCCGCCGCCAGCAGCCGGAGATTCTTCCAGCATCCTTCGCGCATGAAGGCGATGCAACGCACCGCCGGCACCATGATGATCGGGGCGGGCGTGACCGTGGCCTCACGCTAGCCGTTCGGGGCGGCGATCCGGGACGTCAGATCCCGGCGCCCACTCACGCCGGCTCCCAGGCAGCAGACCGGCGCCCGGTGGCCCCGCCGCGCTTGACGGCATCGGCATCGTGCCTTCCTTTGGCGCCATGAAGTCCCTCTTTAACCCGACGCTCCGCGAGCGAGCCGGTTTCTGGCTGAGGCATCATTGGCAGGAGTGGCGCGCCATGGTGCTGTTTCTGTGCCTCGTCTGGGTGCCGCTGCGTTCGTCGGTCGTCGACTACAATCCGGTGCCCACCGGCTCGATGGCCCCCACGATCCTGGAGGGCGACGTGGTCTGGGTGAACAAGCTCGCCTACGGCCTGCGCTTGCCGCTGACGCAATTGCATCTGGCGCAGTGGGCCGATCCCCGGCGTGGAGACATCGTCGTGGTGCTTTCGCCGCGCGACGGTACGCGGCTCGTCAAGCGCGTGGTCGGCGTGCCGGGCGACACCCTGGCGATGAGCGAGAATCGCCTTGAGCTCAACGGGCGCAAACTCGGCTATGTCTCCGCCGGCGCCGATTTTGGCGCCGCGATCGCCCGGAAGCTGCGGTCCTTCGCTTTTTTCGCCGAGGAAAACCTCGACGGGGTGGTGCATCCCGTCATGGGGTTGAAAGGGGTGGGAACAGCCCAGCGAAACTTTGCTCCGGTGGTCGTGCCGGCCGGGCACTATTTTCTGATGGGTGATTCCCGGGACAACAGCCTCGACTCGCGGAGTTTCGGCTTCGCTTCGCGCGAGGCCATCTTGGGCAAGGCTGAGGGCGTGCTCGTATCGCTCGATATCAACGACAGCTATCTCCCGCGCGCCCGGCGGTTCTTCACCCCGTTACATTGAGCGGCAGTCGGCCAGACGGGAGCCGCCACGCCGGCCGCATGCCATAACCTGGCAGCCGGCCAGGGCGGGGTGTCAATTCCGCTTCCGGTCGTCCTTCTTGTCGTCGTCGCGCTTGTTGTCCGGGCGCTTCCAGTTCCGCGGATAGTTGTGGACCACGGTATCATTGTGCCGCTCCGGTGAGTCGTGAAAGTCCATCCGGACCGAGGGCGAGCCCAGCAGGATTTCCGCTGAGACGCCTCGCGGCTGGGGCCGGCGGACCCAGTTGTTGCCGTCGCGATACAGATATTCATGCCGGTTGCGGCTGTAGTAGACCTCGTACCCGGGATAGTAGTCGTAGTCGTCTGCGACCACCACCGCGGCTGAGGCTGAGGCGGGGGCCGGCGCAGGGGGCGTCACTTGGGTCACCGTGGTCGTGCTCGGGGCCGACGGCGCGCAACCCGTCAGCATGGCGATGATGGAGGTGAATGCGATCAGCCCGGTCGCGGAGGCAGTGAGGAGGGTTTTCTTTGTCATCGGCCGATCATACGCTGGTTGCAGCACCCGTGCCATGGGGTGTAGGCCTGCCGCATCCGTGAATCGGCGATTGGACGGAAGACCGCTCGCGGCCAGGTCGGCCGGGATTGCTGCGGCGCCTCGCCTTGAACCCCCGTTGGTCGGCTTCTTGCCTTGTCCCGCACCGCGAGACCTGTCTTTTTTTGAGCCCGCTGCTTTCTCCATGAATCGCCGTAGGTTTCTGCAAGCCTCATTTCTCGCGTCGGCGTTTGCACCGACGACCAAGGCACTGGCCGCCGGTCCCGAGCGGTCCGGCGCCGGCTTCAAGGTCGGGGCGGGTTCGGACCGGTCCGGCGAGGAACTGCTCATCATGGGTGGGAAATTCGATTTGAAGGTCTCCGCCAAGGACACCGGCGGCGACCTTTGCATCTACGACACCCGGCGCGCCTCCAAGGGCGGCCCCGCGCTGCACCGGCATCATGCGCAGGACGAGTGGTTTTATGTCCTCAGCGGCGAGTTCATCGTCCAGGTCGGCGAGGCGACGATGCGCATCGGGCCGGGCGATTCGGCCTTCGCGCCCCGCAAGATTGCTCATGCGTTCGCCCTGATCAGCGAGGGGGAGGGCCAGATGCTCGTGCTGTTCCAGCCCGCCGGCTCGATGGAAGACTTCTTCCACGGGATGGCCCGGTTCGGGAAGGAAATCCCCAAGAATCAGGAGATCGTCATGAAGCAGCTCTGGGCCGACCACGGCATGGAGGTCCTCGGCCCGCCGTTGAAGTTTTGATTGTCTCCGGCCGCCCCGGTGTTCCCCGGCATTTATCTCGCAACAAGCGTGGCGGGATAATGTCTGGTCTCCGTGCAACGAAACAGAAGGTCATCTGGTCCGGCCTTGGGCTGGACGATATTCGTGAGCGCGACCTTGTTCGTGGGCTGGTCCGGTGCACGGGCGAACGAGACTAAACCCGACGCGTCGGGAGCCGCGGCGAACGGCGTGTCGCCGGCCGGCCAGGGCGTCCCCAACTTTTCCCCTGACAATCCTCCAGCGTTGACCGGGCCCCGCGCGGGCGCGTCCTTGCGAGATGAAAAGGAAACGGCGGGAACGATCGCGCTTCAGGCTACCGGCGCGGTCCTGTCTCTGAAACCTCCGATCCCGCTGGCCGGCGGGTTCCCTGATGCTTCCGGACCGCTTTTCGCTGCAACTCCAACGTTCGGGGAACTGGCCAATGCCACGGCGGACAGCCCGCCACCCGGGACCGATATTCTGCATCTTCCGCGCTTCGTGGTGCACGGCTCGCGATTGCCGGCGGCGAGCGAAATCCTGAGCACAAACGGCCTGAAGGACCAATATCTCGGGCCTGAAGCCGGCCTCGATCGCGGTCTGCTCAATTTCTACCCCCTGAACTGGGGCTCCGGAGCTGTTTCCTTCGCCCTCTTTGGCGCGGTCAAGAACGAATCGCGCGCGCGGGATCTGTTTGCGGCGGAGGAAAGGAAGCGGACCAACACCCGGTTCCGGGACATGCTGGATTGGGAGAAGCTCTCCGCGAGCGGTGGCTCGGACGTGAAACGCGAAATCGAGCGATTCCTCGGCGCGCAGACCCCTCTCCCGGGTAAATAGCGGCCAACGCACCCCCAAAAACTTCACCTTGTATTCGGGCACTCCGGATTTGTCACACACTCCTGACACAGGGTTGTCAGGGGGCATGGTAGAATGGCGCGATGCAGTAAGTTCTTCATGTCGATAAACGTTTGGATGACGCCCTGGGGGTTGCACACCTGAAGCGGTTCCAGTTCGATCCCCGCGAACCGAACACTGGTCAACGAAGGAGCCGGGGCCGCCGGGGAACTTGAGGACGAGGGTCGCAGGGAACGGCGGAAGGAGCGGCGGACTGGGAGCAGACCTGCCACCGACGGTCTTGCGTCGGTGCGAATTTGCCTCTGGCCACACGGCAGGCCCGCGGCCAGCGTGCGCAGCTCATGAGCCGCGTGATGTGCTACCGCTGCAACTGGCCCCAGTCTCTTTGCTGGTGCGGCTCGATCACGCCCATGCCGACGCGCACGAAGTTCGTGCTGCTCATGCATCCGTATGAGTTCAAGCGGATTAAGGCGAACACCGGCCGGCTCACGCACCTTTGCCTAGCCGACAGCGAACTGCACGTGGGCGAGAGTTTCGACAGGCACGCCGCCGTGCAGGCACTCGTCGAGGACCCGAAGAATTACCCCGTGCTGCTCTATCCGGGGCGGGATGCTTTGGACCTGTCCACGACCCCGTCGCACGATCCTCGGCTCGCCCACCTCAACGCCCAGCTCGCGCAACGAAGACTGGTTGTCTTCTTGCTGGACGCCACTTGGCGGCTCGTCCGGCCGATGCTGCGCCTGAGTCCCAGCCTGCAGCGGCTGCCGCGCATCATGTTTTCAAATGCGGCGCCGAGCCGGTATGTCATCAAGCAGCAGCCCGAGCCCGGCTGCCTCTCAACGCTCGAAGCCGCGCACGAACTGCTGGTCGCCCTCGACCGCTCCGGCCTCGATCGCTACGGGCAACCGGAGCAACTGCTCGGGCTTTTCCAGCGGATGCAGGACGTCCAGCTCCGGTGCGCAGCCGAGAACCGGCGCCTCGGCATCCGCCGGCACGCCCTCCGCGTCCCGACCGGACGCCCACGGCCTATGCCGCACCCGCTGCCGAAACGCCGGAGAATCTTTCCGGTGGTTCTGCCACAGTCGTCCTCAACGAGCCCAAACCCAGCCTGAGGCCGGCGAAGGTAAGCCGGAAGCGGGCGGTTCAGTTGGCCGACCGTTTGCCCGTGAAGGAGCCTTCGCCCGAGCCGCCGAAGTCGACCTTGCCCTTCATGGTGTCGCCGTCGATGGTGCCGGAGTAGGTGATGGTCATATCCTCACCCTGCGCCTTGACCTTGACGGTGAAGGTTATGGCGGCGCCCTTGAGCGTGCCGGTCACCGGCGCCTCGCCAAACAGGCCCTTGTATTGGCCGGAAAGGGATTCGCCGTCCTGCTTGAAGGTGAAGGTCGGTGTGCCGGTACCCTGACCGGTCTCGATCTGGAGATGCCAGATGCCGGTGGCGGAAGCAGGTGCAGCCGGGGCCGGTTTCTCCGCTAGCGCGGGCGCCTTGCTTTCAGCCGACAGGATGGTGACGGCCAACAACACGGTCGTGAGGGCGAGCAAACGCAGAAGGGGTTTCATGGTGGAGTGGGTTGGGGGTTGACTGGTTCACCAAGCAAACGGGTCCGGCCACGGTCACGCAAGTGCAGCGAGAGGCTCAGCCGCTCCTGGTTCCGATGCCGGCGAAGGCCGTCAAGAGTTCCGACCCGCCTTCCTCGGCCGCGACTGGACTCGTGCGCGATGCCCGGCTGCAAAAGGCGAGGGTTCGTCACTGCCTGATTGCACTCCGCGCTTGGTGGTGTAGCCCTCGACCATGACTCCAACCCGCCAAGGTTCCTTCCGGCTGTTCAGCCTGTGGGGCATCCAGGTCCATCTTCACTGGTCGTGGCTGGTGGTGGCCGTCTATTCGATCTCCACCCGCGTGCCAAACTACACGGCTCCGGTCTGGGGTGTGCTGGAATACCTGGCCCTGTTCCTGATCGTGCTGATGCACGAATTCGGCCACTCGCTGGCCTGCCGGCAGGTGGGCGGCAACGCCGACCAGATTGTCCTGTGGCCGTTGGGCGGCGTGGCCTACGTGGCTCCGCCGTCGCGGCCGGGCGCGACGCTCTGGAGCATCGCCGCCGGACCGCTGGTCAACGTGGTGCTCCTGCCGGTGATCCTGGGCGGTTTCTATCTGGCGCGGGCGACGGGTGCCTTTGAACAAAACAGGGATCTGCACGTGTTTCTGCGAACGCTGTTCTACCTGGACGTCGTCATCCTGGCTTTCAACCTGCTGCCCATCTATCCGCTGGACGGCGGTCAGATCCTGCGCGCGTTGCTCTGGTATCCCCTGGGCAAGGCGCGCAGCCTGCTGGCGGCCACGATGGTCGGATTCGTCGGTGGCGTTGGTCTCGTGGGTCTCGCCATCTGGTGGCAGTCCCTGTGGACCGGCATCATGGCCTTGTTCCTCCTCTCCATCTGCTGGCGGAGTTTCCGGCAGGCCCTGGAAATGCGCAAGTTTGAGCGGATCCCGCGCCGGCCGGAGTTCGCCTGTCCGGTTTGCCACACGAGTCCTCCGCGCGGCAATTTCTGGCTGTGCCCTTCCTGCCGCCAGGCCTTTGACCCTTTCGCCACCGCGGCGGTCTGCCCGCATTGCCAGGCGGTGCTTGAACTCACGATCTGTCCGGACTGCGGGAGCGCCCGCGGGGCACGCTCGTGGGACGCCTCGATTCGCGATGCCTAGCCCGGAGAGCCGGATCGGCCCTCTGTTGACCAAAGCGGCAAAGTGCGGGACAACCCGGCATGGGACTAAAGATCAAGTGGAACGATGACCGGGTGAGGGAAGCCACGACGGCCATCCTGCTCATTGGTCGCGACCGATTGTTTCACGGCCTCGCGGCCGATTTGGTCCAGGCGTCCCTGGCTGACTACCGTAACAATCCCGAACACTACAAACTGAACAAAGCCGCCTTGGCGGACTCCCGGGAGCTCGGGCCGCTACGGAAGCCGGCGCACGTGGCGCATTACCGAAGCCTCCTCGCGGCCGTCGATGCACTCTTGAAGAAGATGGAGCGGAACAAGCGCCAGTCCAACAGCCTGCTCGAGCTTGACAACCATCTCGTCTCCAGTCTCCGCAACGTGCGGTGAGCGGCTCGAACTGATCGGCGAGTCGGTGCGATGGTGGACTGGGTCGTGACCCGCGGCGCCACGGCAATTTCTACAATTCGGGCAAACCTCTGACCCGATGGCCGCGGGTGGGCCGGCTATTTCTTCCTGCTGGAATCCGGTCTGGGCGGAGCCGGGGGATCGTCCTCGTAGCCGACGACCTTGAGCGTACCGAGGTCGACGTGGCCCTGCCGCGCCTCGTCGGCATCAGTCAAGACCGGTGAGGTGGTTTCGCGTCCGATCGTCGGGCCTGCCGCCACGATCATTGTCGGCAGCGCCTGGGCCATTGTCTTGCGGTTGGCCGCCAGTCCCACGCGCGTCTGCCAATAGGTGACGGGTTTCTCCGTCTTCGCCGACTTGTATTCGAAGGCGGTGACAATGATCCCGTAAGCCGGACCGCTCATTGTATCGAGAACGGTATCAATCACGCGGGAGCGAAAATTCCTGAGAAAGACCTCCGGGCCGAGGAAATTCGGAGTCCAGTTGGCGCCGACGTCCTTGTTCGGGTCGTAGCCGAGAAACCAGGCCATATCGTTCCACCGCGACGTGATGTAGCCCCATTGCACGACCAGAAACAGGGTCGGCTCGTGCACCCCCGGCGCGGTCGCGAGGTAGCCCTGCTTGGCCAGGATCTTGGCGACGAACTGGTCGAACTTCTTTTCCTCGGGGATCACGTCCCCCGGGATCGAGCCGAGTTTGCTCCCCAGGGAAAGTCCCCGGTAATAGACCGGCTTCGCCGGGGTGGGCGGCGTGAGTGCCCGGCCGGCTGGCGTCATGTCAGTGACCACGACCGCGTCGCCCCAGACACTCGAGAAAAGGTTGAACTTTGAGGCCCACGCCCGCGGAAGTGCGAGGCCCAACATGGTCAGGAAGATGGCGGCGATAACGCGGAAGGTCTTCATGTGGCGGAGAGGGTCGGTGCGAGCTCCGTGCCCGCGGGAAGGAATCCGACGCAAGCTACTCGCAAAAGTCGCTGGGTCAACCGGCCGAAAAGCCCCCGCCGTGACGGACGGCCGGCCGTCGGTTCCTCTAATCGTTCAATCCCCTGCCTTGGAGGATTTGCCGCACGTGTTTCTCAACCCTCGCCATCCGGGTTTGGGATTGTTTGGCGGCGGAGAAATAGAGGATGTAGGCCCTTTGCCTTCCGGGCGTGAGTGCCTCGAAGGCCGTCCTCAGGGCCGGATTTTCGTCCAACTTCCTCTGCAGTTCCTGTGGGACAGGCTCAGGGTTTCTCTTGAAGTTCACCTTCAAGCCGGCCTTTTCGGCGGCTACGGCTTCCTGGATATAGGCCTTCAGGATGGACTTCATCCGAACGATCTCCCGGACAGCAGTGAACCGGATCCGGCGGGCGGCCTGCGTATTCTCCCCGGGTTTTTCCAGGATGCCCTTGGGATCCTTCAACAAGGCGCCCTGGCAGAACAGCAGCGCGCAGGATTCCTTGAACCCCTGGATGATGACCACGTTGCTTCCCTGAAATGAGTAACAAGGTTTGCTCCACTTCAGTTCCTCGGTCAGCCCGCAACCGAGGATGATGCTACGCAATTGCTTCGTCTCTTCCCGCCACTCCGGGGTTTCCCTCAAATAGACATCGACCTTGGGATTCATTCAATTAGTCCATTGATTAGCGGAGGCAGCGACGCGCTCAAGAGGGAACTTCTGGTGGCGTATTCCGGCGCGTTGGGAAGGGCACGGTTGCGCACGCTCTGCCAACTGTTCATGCGTCTCGGCTTCACTCCTCCGACCACCGCCAGTGGGCCTAACCCCTTGGCCGGGTTCGAACTGCGGCGGACTTAGCGGCCGAACGGCCGGATGAACTTCACGACGATGACCCCGACGAACAAGGCGCCGTCAAGGAACGCCGCGACGAGAAGGAGCCAGCGCTGGCGCACCGCCGGTGCGAACAGACCGCAGGTTGCCAGAGCGAGCGCGCTCAGCGGCATCGTGCCGATGCGGAGGAAGCCGAGGAAGGACCATCCGCCCAGTAGCGCCCGCAATGGGCCGCTGACCAGCAGGGCCAGCGGGCCGGTCGGGGCGTAGGCTGCAGCGGAGGTGGTCAGGACCTTCCAGAAACGCGGCACCGGCCGGAGCCAGAAAAGGGCGAGCCCAAGCGGCAGCAACGCCAGCACGCCGAACACGGCGACACCCCACATCGCGTCGCCCGCCGCATACATGCCGGACGCGGCCTGGACATCCGCCGGATTCTGAAACCGCTGCCGGACGTCTACCGCCACCCAGGCCGCCGCAAACGTGGCGACCAAGCCTCCGAGGACTATTCCGGTTTTCGCGGCAGGACGCAGCGGCTGCATGACGGCATGGTCGCAGTGGCCGACGCGCAGACAAGGCGGAAAAGCGCCGGCACAGAGGCCGGTGCCTCAGTGCACGACAAAGCGCCGGAACGTGATTTCGCCGGAGCCGTTGGCAATTTCGCTGCCGATCTCGATGCTGGCCAGAAACCATCCGGGCTGGAGCACGCCGGCGGATCGCAGGTACTCGAAATACTCTCTCAGGTTCAGTTCGCCGCTGGCCGGAAGATCGTCGGGCAGCAGGGCAATATAGATCCACTTGCCGTCGGCGTCATCGTGATTGCGGTCGATGAAGACCCGATGCGGACGTCCGGCGATCACGGCACGCGTCACCTGCGCCGGATTGAAAAACGGCATGTTCTGGTGGTCGAACCAGATCATCAGCTTGGCGCGGACGTTCTTCTCGCCGGCCTGGGCGCTGTCGGTGAACGTGATGTCGGTCGAGGTGTTGTAGGTGCCCGCGGCCCTTGCGGCGTAGTCATATTCCAGCCGGAACCTGGCACGGTCGAGCGGCATGGGCAGCCGGGGCGTCGTGGAGGCGTAGGCTGCGAACGCTTTCTTGCCGTAGATGATCTCGGGAAAGGATTTGATGGTGTCGTCTTGGCCGGAGAAATCCCAGCGCCAGCCCATCGCATCCGTGGCGGGGTCGGCAAAGACCGACTGCCGCCAGACAGACCCGGGCCGGACCGCCGACGTGTTCCAGGTGTTGTTTTCAACGACGTATTCGCCCAGCGCGATCTTCTCCCATGCGCTGGACTTCTCGATCAGGCCCGGCGCGACGGCGCCGTGGCAGGCGGTTGCAACCAACAGGGCCGGGAACAACAGGCGGGGTGACATTGGGGAGAGTCTGCTAGGTCGATGGAATCACAGTCAGCCTCCGCTCGCGAGCGCGAAGGTCACTGGCTCGGACGACCGTCCGGCCAGCGTCTATGGGGTCAACTGCGGCCCGGCGTTTGCGCCGTCCGGTCCCTCGTGTCCTGTGGTTAAAAGAGCCAATCTCCGCTCGCGCGGGCGCGGCTGAGTGTTAATCTCGGGCACTTGGGAGCACCATGCAGCTTCACGGGGACATCACCATAAACAACCAGACCTATGCCAAGGGGACGGAGATTCCCTGGTACAAGGTCTATCCCTTCTTTCTGCTTCACATGTTGGTGTTCGGTGGCTCGGGGTTTTTCATGGCCTACGCCAAGAGCCGTCCTCCGGTGCTTTTTCTATATCTCCACGGTGGGTTCGCGATCACGGTCTACACGGTATTCTACCTGGTCATTTTCGGGCGCGATGAAGTCAAGTGGATGTTCATCAATGCGCTTCTCGGCTTGCTCGGCATCTACAGCCAGATCGGCTGGTTGCTGTCATTCTTCGGCAGGAAAATCGGGGACTACCCGTACTACGTGCATGTGATCCCGTTTCTCTATTTCGTGCTCTACACGTTCCTGCTCCGGCATGCGGTCATTGACCTGACGCAGTCGCGCGACGACCCGGAGAAAAAGCAACGCTCCGGGAACGCCTATATCGCCATGTCCGTGGCCGTCTATCTGGTCTCCTACTGGTTGGAGTCCCGCCGGTGACTCCGCCACGGCGGCGGATATCAGCGATGACCATCGACCGGCGCTGGCCGCCGGGGGCAAAACGGGGAAGGACCCTGACGCCTCAATTGCCCGAGGGGCCGGCATCGATCACGGCGGTCCGGTTGTTTTCGAGATACTCCACCACCTTCAGGTCACCGAGCTTGACCTCCGGTTTGAAATGATCCGCGGCCCGGATCCAGACGGGCTTGTCCGTTTCGCGCCCGATATAGGGGGCCGCAATTGCGATCATACCCGGAAACGCCTCGGGCAGCCAGAATCCGCGCGACGGGCAGCTGACGCGGGTGTTCCATAAAAGCTGGGCATGCTTGAGATCGGTCAGATGGACGTCATAGGCCGAGATCACCGCGACGAAATAATTGTCTTCTGCCGCATCGAGATATTTTTCCGCGTCGCCCCCGAGGTAGGACAGGCCGGGTGAGAGCGTCAGTTCCGGGAAGGGTTCGGTGTATCTGGACGTCAGCCCGAGTTTGTCTCCGCCGAGAAACCGCAGGATCTGCTGTTTGTTGATCTGGGGGCGGTAGCCGGTGTCAAAGGTCAACGGCCGCTCGGCATTCAAGGTCCCCCAGGTCCACACCAGCACCAGATCCGGGCGCTGATTGGGTCCGGCTGGCAGGTAACCCTGCTTCGCGAGCGCCTTGAGCATCGTCTGGTTCGCGGTCTGGCGGGCGATCATATGCTCGCCGGCCATGATGCCGCCGAAATCCCGGTAGCCGGCGCTGACCGCCACGTAATAGATCGGGGCAGTGGGCGACGGCAGGCGCCGCTGCTGCCCGGCGGGCGTGAACTCGGTCACGGTGATCGCCTCGAGGTCGTGACCGGGGAGTAGGAGGTCCATCAGACCGCCCGCGGAGGCCGCGGGCACCAGGGCGCAGCAGCCGGAAAGAATCAGCGACAACCGAAGGCAGGAGGCAGCGGATGTTTTCATGGGGCCAAGGGTTCGGATCCCGCATCAGTCCTATGCTCGCGGGGCTACCGGGAGGATAGCCCACTGTCGCGGCCTTTCAAGGGGGAAGTCCGGCCCGCGGATCCCGTCCATCGGGCTGCGCCCACCCAAGGTCCGGCAGTTTCGCCACCGGTGGCTTGGCGCTGCTTCTATCCAGACTTTGGTTTTCTGACGTCGACGACGATGGTCTCGGCCAGGCGGTCTTGGGCGCACATGCGGTTGGGGTCCCAGAAATACTGGACGAAGCCCAGGCCGCCCTCGAGGACGGCGGCACCATAGCCGAGGCCGCGTTCAATGGATTGCCAGAAGCCCATTCGTTCACTGGTCAGGGAAACGATCCTGGTGCGGGCGATCCACTTGCCAGGGGTCTGGCCGTTTCCGAGGTAATTGGCCAAACCCCAATAAAGGACCAACACAACGATGTTCCCCGCCTCATGGAAGTCCCAGGCAATGTGGATGTCGGTCTCGTGCAGCAGGAGTCGGCGCCACGCAACCTCGAGCGGGAACCAGATGATCACGGCGATCACCAGGTCGACGACATAGCCCAACAACCTCTGCCAGAAGGTGGCCAGCAGCCGGCCCTCCAGCGCCAGTCGATGGGGGCTTTCGTGGACGTGAAAATGACGTTTCGGTTTTTCCAGATTGTCGGTCATGGGAGATGGTCTGATTTCCGAGGTTTGGGCCCCGCGCACCGGGAAGTCCTTCAGCCCTTGCTATAACTCTCCGCCGCAGATTGGAAACTGGATTATTAGCCAGGGGATCAGCATCTCGACCTGGGCGGCAGCCGCCTCGTGGTCGCGGCCGGTCGCGAGGACTTAGGCAATTTATCAGGGAGAACTTGGGGCCACGGATGACGCGGATGGTCACGGATGAATCAGATTGAGGGACTGCCCCTTCCCCCGGCGCTTTGCGCCACCCCTTTGGCAGAGGGGACCCAATCAGGATCTGGGAATCCCCTCTATAAAGAGGGGGAGCCCAGGGGTGCCCGTCAGGGCGGGGTGTGTGGGGCTACCTGACCGACCAAACTGATTGAGCCGTTCGGCTTAATTCGAATTTAACCAACCCTCGCTGGATCTCAGAGGCGCTTCTGCCGAGGTGAACAAATATCAACAGCAGGCGGATTTGATTGAGCCAACCCAGGGTGGCATATACATAGTTCGGCAGAAAATGAACCGCGTGCTTATTGTCGCATTGGCTCTGCTTAGTTGCGGGTGTACCACACGGCTGCACTACGATTACTTCGAGCCGTCGGGACTTGATTCGACCGTCAGCATGCCGCCCGGAGCACCAAAGAATGTCGCGATCCTCGCTTGGGACGGGTGTGAGCTACAGGTGCGAGCGGAAGTCTCGAAGGAGAATCTCATTGTTGTCGCGCTTCGCTCCATTCTGCCGCCGGGTGCCCACGCAGCGTTTTCCAGTAAGCAAGCGATATTGCGAGTCGCCGGTGTAGAAAAAGAGATGAACCTCTCGTGGCAGGAATGGACGTTGAGCGACGGAATCGGAGCACGTCGCGAAGTTGCCTTTGATGCTCGGTTGAAGCCACAATCGTTCGCCAAGACACCGACGCGCAAAGGCATTGAAGACATGGGTAGGTATGAAACCACGCTTACGCTTCCTGATGGGTATTCAAGTGTTCGCGGGTTCGCTCTGGCCTTACCGGCTCCAGTCGCTCATCCGCCTATTCTACTGACGTTCCTCCGTAAGACCGCCGACTATAGAGTATTCGTTCCGCTCCAATGAAAGAAGAAGCTAACCAATTACCGGAACCGGCGCCGAGCGCGGTTCAATGAAACGTTCTGCAAAAATGGAAGAACTTGTGTCACTCCGTCCTGTTAAGGCTGACGATCTCCCGATCTTCTTCGTTCATCAG
>CAZZDB010000063.1:0-18876 GCA_964652485.1 uncultured Oleiharenicola sp. | reverse complement strand
CCGTTGCCAGGAGCTTCGCAACGAGCAGCAATGCCGCGATGTGCCAGAGAAGTTTTCCACTCTCGCCAAGCCGAGGTGGTTCATCAAAATGTTGGGCGAAGAAAACTAACGCTCCCACTGGCTCGATAAGCGGACGCACTTCACTGGCACTATTTCCGGCGAACCAGCTCGTCGTGGGGCGCCTGATTCCGTCGTGGTGCGGGCGTGCCTGCGCCTTATCCGGCCCTTGCAAAGGCCTTGAGGAACATATCCTGGCAGTAAAGCAATCGTCCGTGCCCGCGTTGGCTAAAGCGGGTAACCTCCAGGGGTTCTCCATCCAAGGTCCAGCCATTCGCCTTCCTCTCCGAAATCCTTTTTTGCAGCATTCGCAGGGTTCGCGCCTCCACCGCACCAGAGAGCCGACCCACTTTTCGGCCCCCGAGTTGTACGGCTTTGGTCAACGGGCTGGGAGAACGGCTCGCTTTCGCGTCGGCCGGAGGGGAGAAATGGGATTTCTTCATGGTCTGAGGGGGTTCACTCCTGCACAAGCTTACGCGATGCCAGCGGAGCTTCAGCAACGTCTGGAGCGCAACTGCGACCCGCTCGAACCAAGCTGACGAGAAATACCCATGTTATTCACGCCGCGATGGCTTGCAGAATACGGGACGGCGGCTACTCGATGCCGCAAAATGCCCACACAAATATCGTTGGCACGCATCCACTGAGGCGCGGCGGAGCGAAGGGAATATTCTGCCCAGTCTAGCCGAAGGACAAACCCCGCCCGCGTAGCAGAACGCTAGTGGCGACAGTTTCGCGAGCACTCAGCGCCAGCCGAGGCCCGGCGCAACGTGCGCGAGAATGGCTTCCATGACATGGACGTTGTAAGCCACGCCCAGTTGATTGGGAATCGTCAGCAGGATCGTGTCCGCCTCGGCAATGGCTTCGTCCTTCCGCAGTTGTTCGATGAGAATGTCTGGTTCTGCGGTGTAGCCTCGCCCGAAGATTGCGCGCGTGGCGGAGTCGAGAAAACCAATCTGGTCCTGCTGCTCGTCGTCGCTCCCGAAATACGCGCGGTCGAGATCGGTCATTAGGGCAAAGATGCTTCGGCTGACGGAAACGCGTGGCACGTGGGTATGGCCTGCCTCGGCCCACGCCTTGCGGAAGGCACGGATTTGAGCAGCCTGTTGGATGTGCAATGGCTCGCCCGATTCATCGAACTTTAGAGTCGAACTCTGCAAGTTCATGCCATGCTTTGCGGCCCATATGGCCGTCGCATTGGTCGCCGACCCCCACCAGATTCGCTCACGCAATCCGGCGGAAAAAGGTTCGAGTCGCAAGAGTCCGGGAGGATTGGGGAACATTGGCCGCGGGTTGGGCTTCGCAAAGCCTTTCCCGCTGAGTAGTTCGAGAAACGTTTCGGCGTGGCGCCGTCCCAAGCCCGCATCGTCCTCAGCGTCATTGAGCCGGTGACCAAAGTGACGCCACCCGTCGATCACCTGCTCGGGAGAGCCACGGCTGATGCCCAGCTGCAACCGCGAACCGGCGATTAGATCGGCCGAGCCGGCGTCTTCAGCCATGTAGTGCGGATTCTCATACCGCATGTCGATAACCGCAGTGCCGATCTCGATCTTCTGCGTGCGTGCGCCCACCGCCGCCAGTAGGGGAAACGGCGAAGCCAGTTGTCGGGCGAAATGATGAACCCGGAAATAGGCTCCATCCATCCCGATTCGCTCCGCCTCGACCGCGAGGTCGATGGACTGCAAAAGCACATCAGAAGCTGATCGCGCCTGTGACTGTGGTGAGGGCGTCCAATGGCCGAAGGACAGGAAACCGATCTTTTTCATGGAGTTCAATTGTATGCATCAAGAAACGAACTGCAAAGCCGTCCTTCCCCAAAGCTTCCGCGGGGACCCGCGCAAAGGGTGCGCATCAGACGACCGCGACTGACGCGCTAGCCGTTAACCGACAAACTCGAGAATTGTTTAGCACCGCCGACTGACCAGTCCGAAGTTCAGCGGTCTCGCGGCAGATAAACGGGTCGACGTTAAACAAGTCCTTTCTCCCAAAGCCTTGGCAGCGAGTCGCTCGCCTTAACCGATCCATCGGCGCCGTAGTTTTCGTGTGCAACCAAAATGGTGGGCCCACTGGGATTCGAACCCAGAACCAAAGGATTATGAGTCCTCTGCTCTGACCGTTGAGCTATAGGCCCCAAACTAAAAACAACGCTGCATCGCTAACCGTGGGAAATGGTAGCGGCAAGCACTGTCTCCCCAGTTTGAACCAATGAACCGGGGCGCCAAGCCCTCGGTTCACCGCGCCACTCTTGGGACGGTCTTCACGATGCGTTCCCAGAACCCTCGACCGGGCGCAAGGCGCCGCTACCTCTGATGGCCGACAAGCGGACCGGAGATAACTGATCACGGCACGCGGCGCCCCTGTTCAAAGATCGCCATCACGGCCGTTTGCCTCTGAATACCCTGAACCTGTCCAATGACCGAAAGCAACAAGGTGACCTCTGCGCGCCCGGAATGGTCTGGCGTTTCCGTCCGGGTATCGGCTTCCAGTCGCCCACACGGCTTGGTTCAAGGCTGGCGCATTTCCGGCCCCAGCTTTGGATAGCTTGGTTTCACATCCATGACCATGATCCCATCTCATTCCATCCGAAGGATGCTCTGCTTGTTGACGGTCAGCCTCGGCGTCGCGGGCCATGCGGGCGAGCTCTATGTCGGAGCCAACTATCATCCCCACGATTCCAATCCGGAAACATGGACGCGGGACATCCAACTCATGCAAGAGGGCGGGTTCCGCGTCGTGCGCCTGGGGCACCTGGCCTGGGACAGCTACGAGCCGAAGGACGGCCAGTTCAACTTCGCCTGGTTCGATCAGGTCCTGGACAAGTTGAACGCCGCCGGCATCAAGGTGATCCTGGACATCGCGGTGCGACCGGCGCCGCTCTGGCTGCACGTGAAGCATCCCTCGGTCAACGTCACCGACGTAAACGGCATCCTGCAATACCCCAACCACCGCTACATGGAGGATGTGGGCGACCCCGTTTATCAAGAGTATGCATTGCGCTTCGCCGACGCCCTGATCAAGCGCTACGCGAAACACCCAGCGTTGTTGGCGTTCGGCCTCGACAATGAGCCAGGGGACGGCCGCATTTCGTATTCAGCCGGAGCCAAGGCGCGCTACATCGCCTGGCTGCGGGCGAAATATGGCAGCGTCGAGAAATTGAACGACGCCTGGGCCGGCCAGCGCTGGTCGCGCCGCATCGGTGATTGGGACGAAGTGGGGTTCCCGGTCTCGGCCGGCGTGCCAGGCGCCCCCGACCGCACGCTCGTGGGCCCGCCGGAGCGCCGGCTCGATTTCCGGCGCTTCGTTTCGGATGAGGTGGCCGGATTCTTCAGCCGGTTGCTCGAGAGGGTCAATGCGGGCGCTCCCGGCACGCTCACCACCACCAACATGTGGTATTACAGCTCCACCAAATATTTCAACTACGCGCCGATCGCCTACACCGGAAAGGTCTCGCGCGGGGGTTGTGGCTTCTATCCCGGGGTTTCGCTCCGGGACAGCCTGGACGATGCGCTCTTTGGTATCGCCCGCATTCAATTCGAGAATACCACCCCGTTCTGGTGCACTGAATTTGTCAGTGACGCCGCCGTACCTGGTTCGATGCGCCGGGCCGCATACGCTTCACTCATGATGGGCAATCAGCTGGCCTGTGTCTGGACGTGGCAGACCATGCCCGCCGGCGAGGAACAGTTTCTCCAGGGTTTGGTCGACTGGGACGGTCAACCCAACCGCAGGTATGACGAATACAAGAATGTCGCCGGGGAATTCCGGAAGATCGAACGCTACGGCTTCCCTTATCAGCCGCACGCGGAAGTGGCGCTAGCCTTTTCCTTTCCGAGCCAGATCACGAGCGCGAGCTTTCCCGAGGCACACGACCATCAAGTCGAGACGGTGTTTTCCTGGTTCAACAAACACAACCTGGACGTCCGGGTGGTTGATCCGGCTTTGAGCAAGTTGGGCTACAAGCTGCTGGTCTTGCCGGGCTTCACCGTGATGGATGAGGTCAGCGCCGGCAAGATCCGGGAGTTTGTCCACGAGGGCGGCACCGTGGTGATGACAGGCTATTCGGCCGTGTTGGATGAGCACGGCCAGGCTTTCACCACCACGCATCCGGGCAGGCTGAACGACGTCTTCGGCATCCGCGTGGGTGGGTTTGAACAGTCCGAACTGATGAACGAGTTGTCCAAGGTGGGAACGAAGGGGCGGCACCTCCGGGTGACCTACCGTAACCGCGAATTCGCCTCCGAGTCGCCCCGTTTCGATATCATCGAGCCGGAAGGCGCGGAGGTTCTCGGCGGCATCGTCGGTTTGGATCGGGATTACCCGCTGGTCACAGAACACAAATACGGCGCGGGAACGGCGATCTATATCGGGGTGCCGGCGAGAGCGGATATCCTCGAGGCGGTTCTGGGTGATCTCGTCAGTCGCCTCGACTTCAAGATGGGACCGGCGGTGCCGGAAGGCGTGATGGCGCGACAAACAGACCCCAAGCACTTTCTCTACCTGAACCTGGACGGAACCGCGAAGCACGTGGACTTGAAGGGCCCGTCGCGCAGCATTCTTCGCGATCGAGAATACCGAGATGGTTTCGTTCTGGACGCTTTCGCACCGGACTTTGTCGAGGTGCCTTGAAAACGCCTGCGCCGCGGCAACCGTCGGGGGCAATAGGGTTCTTGGTCCGGTTTCGGCATCGTAACGTGGTGCAGAACACCTCGCGATGATCGGGTCGGCCAAACCCAGGCGACCGGGCCTTTTGTGCTTCTGGTGGCCGGCGGGTTTTGCTTTGCTCCGGGCCGTAGCTTGAAAGCGAAACTGACATTGCCCGCCCTCATGCTCGTGTTCGGGCTCGGGGCGGCGCAGGCGGAGCAAAAACCGGACGAGGCCAAGGGGCCACCGGTGGTGCTACCCACGATCGTCGTCATCGGGCATCAGATACCCACGAGTTGGATGGAGGTATCATGGGAGTGCGCCAATCCCCTGCCATTCTGCCCCATCAAACGCGCCTGGATCAGCAAGGTCGGGTGGGAGACGCCGGCGGCAAAAGCCGGAGTGAAGAGGGGCGACGAGCTGCTGGTCTACGACCGGAGGGGGATCGGGAAATTTACCAGCGAGGACCTGCGGGCGGATTTGCTCCGCGGGCGCAATGTCGGCGACCGGCTGGAACTCGTGCTCCAGACCCCCGGCCAGGAGCCGCGCACCGTGGCCATACTGTTCGAGAGGCCGTAGATTCCGGTCAAGCCGGCGGGCGCCACCGCGAAAACTCCGTGGACACGTCGCCCGACCATCAGATACCAAGTCCGGGCGCGAAGTCGGCGCACCGCCCGCTCAAGGTTTTCCCTTACCCCATGGTTCTCCGCTCACCTCGCAACTTTTCCGGTACCCTCGTCGTGGCCTTGCTGTTCGGGGCGACAGCCCCAGCCCCGGCGAAAACGTCGGCTTGGACGGCCGGGCAGGGGGTGAAGTTTCGCGGCGAGCCCACCGAGGTCGTCGGTCCCTTCGTGTTTTTCCGCACCGGCCCGAGTACCGGCCGGCACGTGCCGCTGCGGGAGTTCTCCCCGGAGGACTGTCGCAGGATCCAGACCGAAGTCGCGGCGCTCCCGCCGCGGGCGGACCGATTCGCGGAGGCCAAGGGCAATGCCACCCGGGAACTCGTGGACAACGTCCTGCGCGTCGCGGGCAAGGAGTTGACGCCGGCCGACCTGACGAAATTGCCCGAGCCCGAATTCCTCCTCGTGCTCTGCGGCTCGCACAACGATGGCGACGGCTGGTTCATGGCCACCAACCTGATGCCGTTCTACCAGCGCGTGCAGCGCGTCTATCCGGGGCTCATGGAGGCGGTGTTCCTTGGCGCGCGCCACGACCTCGACCAGCACCGGAACATCGCCACCACGGCCGGCATGCCCTGGCTGGTGGCGGACCTGCGGAAGCAGCAGGAGATGTCGATCCTGAGCCGCTTTATCCCGCCGGAAGGCGCGGGCGTCGTCCTGGTGTCCCGGCAGGGCGTGCCACTCGCCGCCGCGCGGGCAGGCGACGCCCAGGATTTGCGCGTATTCTTTGACCAGGTGTCCGAGCTGCTCTGGCTGATGGCGGATGACAATCCCGCAGGCTGGCCTGACCGCCTAGCCTACCTGACCGCCACCCGGCCGGCCTTGTTCGCGCGGTCGCGGGCCGATCCCGTGCTGGTTGGCAATCCGCTGCGCGCGGACGCCCTGCGCCAATACGGGGTCAAACGCATCGCGGCGCGCCTTGCGGTCGCCCCCGACGGCCAGGTCGCGGCGACCATGCTCTCGGGTCCGGATGACGTGCCGGCCGCCCTGGCCGCGCCCCTGGCCGCCGCGCTGGCCCACACCGTGGTGGCGCCGGCCGTGGACCACGGCCAGCCCGTCGCGGGCACGCTGGATTACCACCTGGAAGTGCCGCCGGCCGACCCGGCGCTCGAGGCGGACCGGACCTGGCTCAGCAGCGCCACGTATCCGTTGCTACCGATCGACGAGTGGCTCGTGCTCCGGCCGATCGAGGTCTCCGCGCAGGAATTCCGCTCGGAGGTCACCGGCGAGACCGCCAACGGCACGCTCGTCATGAGCGCGCTGGAGGTCAGCGACAGCAAGGTTTCCCGCAAGGCACAGTTGAATGCGTTCAACAGCGACTGGTTCGCGGCGGCCGGGGCGGCCAGCGTGCGGCCCAAGGAAGGGGACAAACAGACGATCGACGAAAGGACCGTGCTGACCTGGCAAAAGGTGCGCAGCAAAGACGGCTTCGTCGACATGCAGACCGGTGTCCCCAAAGATTACACGGTCGGCTACGCCTGGACGGAGTTTGAGGTTCCGAACGCGATCGACGCCTGGTTGGGTCTCGGCAGCGACGATGGCATCAAGATCTGGCTCAATGGCGACCTGGTGCACGACCGGTGGATCCGGAGGCCGAGCCGGGTGGACGAGGACATTGTACCCCTGCACCTGAAGCAGGGGGCCAACCGGCTGCTGATCAAGATCCAGAATGTCACCATCGACTGGAGCTTCATCTACAGGTTGCGGCTCAATCCCCGCCGGTGAGCCGGAGGCCGCGACCGAACGGCCGGCCGGGGTTTATCTCGAATTGGCCCGAACCTTCGCTGGGTGCAGCAAGTCCGGCATCCCCTTCGACCATGGGTGAGGGACGGTCCGATCAGCTATGCCCCGGGGTTCCCGCCGACTCCACCCAGCGCACGGCTTCCCGGATCAGTTCGTTGGCGTTGGCCAGACCGAGCTTTTCCTTGATGCCAGCGCTGTGCGCCTGGACGGTCTTCATGCTGATGTGCAAATCTTGGGCGATCCGCTTGGTTTCCAATCCCAAGCCGATCAGCCGAAAAACATCGAGTTCGCGGTCGCTCAGTCGGCCGACGAGTGTGAGGTCCCCCGCGGCGCGCGCGCCCACGAATTTCCGGGCAAACCGCGCGGCGAGCTCGCTGCTGACATAGAGATGGCCCTGCAGGATGTGGCGGATCGCCACGATGACCTTGTCGGTGGTCTCCTGCTTCATGACATAGCCCATCGCCCCGGCGCGCAGCGCGCGTTCGGCGTAGGAGGCCTCATCGTGCATGGAAAGGACCAGGATGCGCGGAATCGGCGAGAGGACCTGAAGTTTCTTGATCAACTCCAGGCCGGATTCACCCGGCAGGGAGATATCAATCACGGCCAGGTCCGCCGGCTGGCGCAGCATCGCAGTGAACGCCGTGGCGCTGTCGCCGGCCTGGCCGCAGACGAGCAGGTCGGGCTGATGGTCGATCAGGGTCACCAGCGACTCGCGGACCAGCGGGTGGTCGTCGACCACGAATACGCGGGACTTGCCGCCGGACGCGGCCGGGTGGGAGATATCTTCACGCATCGGAATGCTGGGACATCGTGCACAGGACACGCGTGCCGCCGGTTGGTGTCCGCTCGACGGCGAAGGTGGCGCCGATCATGGCCGCCCGGTGGGCCATGATCCGCAGGCCCAGGCCCGACCCGCGCGCCGCGACGGGCGGCAGGCCCGAGCCATCATCCTGGACGACCAGGGTGAGCAGTTGATTCCTGGCGCGGAGGTGGACTTCGATGTGCCGAGCTCCTCCGTGCCGGACGGCGTTGCGGACGGCCTCCTGGGCGATGCGGAAGAGGTGGCTGGCCACCCCGGTTCCCGCCGGGAGGGAGACGGACAGCTGCTCGTTCACAAAAACACAGGAAATGCGGAACTGGTCGGCGGTCGTGGCACAGAACTCCTGCAAGGCCGACGGCAGGCCCTCGGAGTCGATGTCCGCCAGCAACAGTCCCTTGGCCATGTGCCGGGTCTGGGCAATCGCGGTCTTGACCAAACCGACGATCTTCCGGGCGTCGCCGGCTTCCTCGGCCGCGCGTTCCTGCAGCTTGTCTGCCAGCAATTGGCCGGTGATCGCCGTGCCGGTGAGGTGCTGGCCAAGGCCGTCGTGCAAATCATGGCCGATGCTGCGCCTTTCCCGTTCGCTGATCTCAAGGACGATCTTCTCGAGGCGTTCGCGTTCGGCGATTTCGCCCGCCAGGGCGGTGGTGCGTTGTTCGACCCGGCGTTCAAGGTCGTGCTGGAGGTGCAGCAGGCCGGCCAGGAGCCAGACCAGCACGACATAGGTGGTCAGGACGATGGCGGCGTTCCACACGGGCACCACGACCGAGGAGAAGTGGGCTCCCGCCGCAATGTCACCCCCCACCCAGATCGCGACGCAGGCGAGGGAAACCCCCATCCCGAACCATGGGCCGCGCGCGACCACGGCCAGGGCCACGGGCAGAAAATAGAAGACTTGCATCGAAACCTCGGTGCCCAGCCTGAAATCGGCAAGTCCGATCAGGAATACCAGCGCGCAGGTCCCGACCGTGAGCCACCGCTTCGAATCCGGATCAACCCGGGCGGCCAGAAGGCTCATCACCCTTTCAGGCGGGCCAAGGATGACGGGAGGTTTCATCGGGAAAGGCGGGAGCGGGGTCTGGCGGAGCACGGGCCGGCCGGTCAGCGGACCGTCGGGGATGAAGTGGGGTCGTCGCAAGCCCTGATTTCAATCCGATTTGTCTGTTCCGGCAAATGGTCCAGCGGCACGGCAAAGCTGGAGTAGCCGTCCAGCCGGTGGCCGCGGGGGATCTGCCGCGGAGCAAACTCCACCGGCAGGCTCAGGAGAATCCCGTTCCGGGCATCCAACAACGTTATCGCGAGATGGCTTCCCGAGGTGTCTTCATCGGCTGCGGGGTGGTGCCGGTGAATGTGTCCGCGAAGGAGCAGGCGACCATCCGCTTTTTCCAACCAGACGTTCCAGACCGTAACCCGGGCCGAGTTCAACCGGGTCAGGCTGATGGGAGGCAGTCCCGTGGTTGGGGGCGGCGGCGACACGCAGCCACCGAGCAGGAGCCCAAGGGAGAGAATGGCCGCAAGGCGAAAAGCAGATTGGCGTGCACCGGGCATTTCGGGAGAGGGAAGCGACGGTTTCAAAACTCAGAATGCAGGCGGAGAGCCGCAATCTTGACCGGCCCGCGATCATGATTGTAGGCCGGATGATCGGCCAACTGGAGGTCGGCTGCGACCGCCAGCCACCGGGCGGCCTTCCAGTCATAACCGGTTTCCAGGATCTCCTCAGCGCCGTAGCGCAAGAATCCGTCGCCGATGATGAAACCATATCCGCCGGCGGCCAGATACCGCCGGTGCTCCGGGGAAAGACCGTTGATCACGCAGGCCGCGAACACGGTGTCGTCGGGCCGCTTCCATGCGGTGCCCTTGAGGTTGAGGCCGGCACTGGCAGTGCGGTCGATTTCGGTGAACGCCCAGGTTTCATTGTGACCGTCATTGAACCCCAGGCGGGCGAAAGCGCCCAGCCCGCCGGCCAGTTGTTGCTCCCAGTTGAGTCCGGCGCCGGCTTTTGACCGGTAGCGCCGGCTGAGGGTCACATCGGGCGGATTGGGACCGGCCTGCCGCAGGGCTTCGGCATAACTGCCCATATGGGCCTGGTTCCAATAGGCGAGCACGCGCAAGACGCCGGGCCGGCCGGCGGCACTGTAACGTTCCTCCCACTCGAAGGCTTGGCCGAATCCCTTGCTGAGATGCGGGTCAAGCGGCCGGCCGTTGGCCTCGGCCGGCTCCATGAATATGCCCCAGCGCAGAGATCGTCTCGCCAGCCTCAAGTCCGCAGTAAATCCGCCGGTGTAACCCTTGGCATCCGCCGGGTAATCCCAGGCGCCGTTGTCCATGAGCGCCCAGTTGAGCAGTTGGGTGCGGGGATCGTGACTGTAGGCGTTGTCATCGAAAAGATCCGTCGCGCTCAGCTTGCCGAGCGTGAGGGTGAGGCGCTCGGGGTCCTGCGGTCCCGCCAGTTGGTTGGCCCCGGATTCCGTGGTCTCGGCGGACCCGCCGAGGCCGAAGGTTTGTCGCAGGAAAAGCCGGGCGGTGTTGTATTCCGGGTTTTCCGATCCCGCGCGCGTGGCCTCCCCATTGGGGAAACCGGCCAGCCCCAGCGTTCCGCTCAACCCGGTACCTTGGGTCATCTCGGGATTGTAGTAGATTTCGCCGCCCGGCCAGAGCCGGCGGCCGAGGAAAACCGTCAGCGTCGCGGTGTGCTTGTCCTCCCGCGCTGGATTGAGGCTGTTGGTCCCGGAGTAGGCGGCTTCAAACCCGTCGTGCCATTGCTCGATGACCGTGGTCTGGCCGTGGATGCTCCAATCCTCCGGCTCCGCGCCGATCGCGGGAGTCCCGACGAGAACCCAGCAAATCGCCAGACCGGCGACCGCCGCGGAAACCAACAGGGACCTTTCCATCGGTGCGGCCGGGGTCGCGTCGACCGGGCGCGTTTCTCCGAGGCCGGCTACCACGCGGGGTTGCAGTTCCGCGATCAGGGCATGACGCTGACGGTGGAGGGAGCGCTTGTGGGAGGCGATGTTCGCAAAGTCCGGCGCCGGCCAAGCGCCCGGCAGCGTAAAGAAACCGTCGCTGCGCCGGGTTCCGCCGGCCTCGCACCAGAATTGATCGTAAGTGATGGCGAATTTCCGGGTGTGATTGAGCAGGTAGTCCAGATGGCGGGAGGTATGGGCCCGGTTGCCGACGCCAAGGAGGGTGTGCACGTTCCACGCTCGGGCCAGTTCCTGCAGCACAATCAGTAGCAGGGCCTTTGGCCGAAGACCGAACATCGCCTTGGCGGTGCTCTTGATGATGTCCTTGTCAGAGCCGGCGGGCAGTCCCGAGACGGCCCCCACCGCCAGGGAGGGCCCACCATCCGCGCCGACGGCAACCACAAAGGTTATGCTGCTGACGCGGCACCCGTGTTGGGCAGATTCAAGGTCAAGCGTCACCTCGCCTTCCTTCCGGAACTTGCCGTCATAACGAAGCCGGACCGTCAGTTGGTCGCCATTCCTGATGGGGAACGAATTCAGTGTCCATCCCACCGGACTGACGACCGACCGGAAGACCGCCGGGGCGAGGGTCCGGGAGAGGAATTCGTAGTGGTATATCATGGTCGAGACCTTCGCCTGGGTGGGCCAATGGATGGACACGTAGGGCCGGATGGGCTTCCGATAGAGACTGGGGTTGCCCCGCACCACCGCGTTCATCCTTTCGGTGGCCAGATACGCGAGCCACCGCCGGGAGTGCCGATGGATCAAGAGATGCCGGACGACAAAAAGCAGCCGCCTACCACCCTCGCGCCAGGTTGGACCGGGATGAACGAGCCGCGCGATTGGGAAGAGTGAGCGCAAGTAGTTCATCGTCATTATTGCGGGGACGGGAGGGTCACGCCCGCTTCGGCCGTCGCCACCTCGTCGCGGCTGTTGAACAGCACGTAGAACACGGGCAGGACCACGAGCGTCAGCACTGTGGCCGTGATCAGGCCCCCGATGACGACGATCGCGAGCGGTCGCTGGGTCTCGGAGCCGATGGCGTGCGACAAGGCCATGGGCAGCAGGCCGAGCATCGCGAGCAGCGCCGTCATCAGCACCGTACGGAGCCGCACCAGCGCGCCCCGTTGCACGGCGGCCATCGCCGCCGCACCCTCGTCCTGCAACTGGTTGAAATAACTCACCATGACCACGCCGTTGAGCACCGACTGGCCGAAAAGGGCGATGAACCCGATCGCCGCCGACACGCTGAGCGGGATCCCGGTAATCCAGAGAGCCACGATGCCGCCGATCAGTGCGAACGGCACATTCATCAGGATCAACAGGGCGCTGCGCACCGATTTGAACGCATCAAAGAGCAGCACGAAGATCAGGAAGACGCTTACGGGCACGACAACCATCAGCCGCTGCATCGCGCGCTGCTGGTTCTCGAATTCGCCGCTCCATGTCACGACGTAACCCGGCGGCAATTCCACGGTCTGCGCCCGCTGCTGCATGTCGGCGACGACGCTGCCCATATCACGCCCCTCAATGAAGATGCTGATTGCCATCACGCGGGAGCCGTTTTCGCGGCTGATGTTCATCGCGCCGCTCGATTCCCGAAACATCGCGACCTCGGCAAGAGGGATGTGCAGGCCCTCCGGCGTGTCGACCAGGATGTTCTTCACCTGATCCAGGCCGCGCACCGCCTCGGGCAGCCGCACGAGCACGCTGAAGTGCTTCTCCCCCTCCCACAGTTCCGTCGCTGCCTTGCCGCCCAGCCCGGTCTCGATCACGTCCTCGACGTCCGAGACATTGAGCCCATAGCGCGCCGCGCGCTCCCGGTCGATTTCGATCAGCGATTGCGGCACTTGGCCCGCACGATCGATGAACGCGCGCGCCACGCCTGGCACCGAGGCGACGGCGTGCAGGAGCGACTCGGTCCGGGCGCGCAGCGTGACCGGATCTTCGCCAAACACCTTGATGACCACCTGGCCGTCGATCTGCGAGATGCTTTCCAGTACGTTGTCGCGGATCGGCTGCGAGAACGCGACGTCGAGGCCCGGAAACGCGTCCACGGCACGGTTCATTTCCTCCAGCAGGCGCTCGCGCGTCATGCCCGGGCGCCATTGCGCCTCCGGTTTCAGGCCGACGAAGGCCTCGACCATGTTGATCGGTTTCGGGTCGGTCCCGTCCTCGGGTCGGCCGGCCTTGGGGAGGACCGTGCTGACCTCCGGTACGCTGTGCAGGGCGGCTTGGAGCCGCTGGCACTGATAGCTTGCCTCGGCGACGGAAATGCCGGCCGGCAGATCGACGTTCACCCAGATCGTGCCTTCGTTGAGCTCGGGCAGGAATTCGGTGCCGAGCCGTGGCACGAGCGCCAAGCTGGCCGCGAGCGCCACCACCGCGGCCCCGATCACCAGCCCGCGGTGCGACAGCGCCCACGCGAGCACCGGCTCATAGACGCGTTTGCAGAAACGGACGAGGGCGTTGTCCTCATGATGGTGTTCCGCCGCTTTGAACGGCGACACCAGCATCTGCATGAACCGCGTGCCAGATCCACGGGATCCTGCCGGTTTCGCGTCCGGCGCGGTCCTGCCGCTGTGCCGCTCCCCCAGCAGATAATAGCATAGGAGCGGCACCAGCGTGAGCGAGAAGAGCAGGGAGGCGATGAGCGCCGAGGTCACCGTCCACGCCATCGGCGCGAAAATACGGCCCTCCTGCCGCTGGAGGGTGAAGATCGGCAGGTGCGCCGCGATGATGATCAACATCGAGTAGAACGTCGGCCGCCCCACCTCCGCCGTCGCATCCTGGATCGCATGCCGCAGACCGTCTCGGCCAGCGTGGCGGCCGGGCTGCGCCAACCGGCGGATGATGTTCTCCACCACGATGACGGCCCCGTCCACAATGATGCCGAAATCCATCGCACCGAGCGACAGCAGGTTCGCCGGGATGCCGCGCCAGGTCAGCCCGATGAACGTGCCGAGCAGCGACAGAGGGATCATGACGGCGACGATCGCGGCCGCGCGCAAGTTGCCGAGAAAGAGCAGCAGCACGAGGGTCACCAGCATCGCGCCCTCGGCCAGGTTGTGGAACACGGTGTGGAGGGTCGTGTCGATGAGCCACGTCCGGTCGTAATACGGGACGACCTGCACCCCCTTCGGCAGAATCGAACGGTTCAACAACGCGACCCGTTCCTTCACCGCCCGGAGAACATCGGACGGATTCTCGCCCTTCCGCATCAGCACGATGCCATTGACGATGTCCGGGTCGGCGTCCTGACCGACGATGCCCTCCCGGGGCAGGGAGCTGACCGTCACCGTCGCCACGTCCTTCACCAGGACCGGCGTGCCGTTGTGCGAGGCCAGCACGATGTTGCCGATGTCGTCCACCGAGCGCAGCAGCCCCAGGCCGCGGATGAAGTACTGCTGGCCGCCTCGCTCCAGCTTGCTGCCTCCGACGTTGGAGTTGCCGCGGCCCACAGCGTTGAACAGCTGCTGCAGGGTCACGGCGAAATACTTTAGCCGGGCGAGGTCGGGGTTGATTTCGTACGTCTTGATCAGTCCACCCATGCTAGTGATGTCGGCGACGCCGGGCACCATGCGCAGTTGCCGTTCGACGACCCAGTCCTCAAGGGTGCGCAGATCGCGCGAAGAGTAACCATCGCCCTTGAGCCGGAAGCGGTAGATCTCGCCGATGGCCGTGGACAGCGGCCCGAGTTGCGGCTGCACTCCGGGCGGCAGATCGGCCTGCTGCAACCGCTCCGCGACCTGCTGGCGCGCAAAGTAGTCCGTCACGTCGTCGTCAAACGTGATGACGATGTAGGAAAGCCCGAACTGCGTGTGCGAGAAGAGCCGGACCGAATGCGGCAACCCGCTCAACGCGACCTCCAGGGGGATGGTGACCTGCTTTTCCACCTCTTCGGGGGCGCGACCCGGGTAGAGCGTCACGACCGTGGCTTGCACGTCGGACACGTCGGGAAACGCCTCGATCGGCAGTCGCTTGAAGGCGATGGCACCGCCGCCGATGAAGATGACCGCGAGCAGCGCCACAAACATGGGCTGGTGCAGCGTAAAGTGGATCAGGCGGCGGATCATGGGAGAAGGGTGGGACGGGTGCGGGCGGGGCCTCAGCTGCCGCCGGCATCGGCGCGGACTTCATCGAGCAGGAGGCCGCCTTCCGCCACCACGCGCTGGCCGGCGGCGACGCCGTGGCGGACCAGAATTTTTCCGTCGTGCTCCGCGCCGGGTGTCACTTCGCAGCGCAGGTAGGCGCCGGGATGTTCCTCGAGATAGACGAAATGCCGCTCGTTCTTCATGAACACCGCCTTGGCCGGAACTTCCACTCCGGGCGGTCCGTCAATCGTGAATTCAACGGTGACAAACATCTCGGCCTTGAGCAGCTGGTCCGGGTTCTCGACGCGCCCGCGAACGGTCACCATGTGGGTCGTCGGATCGAGGGCGTCGGAGACTCCGTCGATCTGACCGCCAAAGGTCCGGTCCGTCGTGGCCCCGGAACGGATGACAACCGGCACCCCGGGCCGCAGCACGGCCAGCTCCCGCTCCGGCGCATCCACGAGCACGCGCAGGTGGGTCGGATCGGTGATCACGCACAGCGGAGCGAACAATTGCGGTGCGTTGGCGAGCTGCTGGTCCGGGCGGAGTTCCTGGCCGGGGTTCACGTTCTTTTCGACCAGGACGCCGGCCAGGGGCGCGCGCAGCGTGAAACGACCGTCGACCGCCGCGTCGGTGCCGTCCGCGCCGTAGAGTTTCAGACGCGAGACCGCGCGCTGCTGTTCCGCTTGCGCGCCCGCCCCGGCATTCTCGGCGGCATCGAGATCCTTGCGCGCCGCCGCGCCGTGCTCGAACAGGTCCCGGACGCGGGCCAGCGTGCGCTCCGCGAGGAGCAGATCAGCCGTGGCTTTGTGTGCGTCGGCCTGCGCCTGGCCGTAGTCCGGCGAATCGATCTGCGCCAGTACTGCGCCTTTGGCCACGCGGTCGCCCAACACTGCGGCGACCGACGATACCCGCCCGGCCACGGGACTGTAGATGCGCACGGTGAGGTCTTCATCCCAGACGAGCCGGCCCGAGAGCCGGTGCACCTCGCGGCTGCGTGGTTCCGCGGCCACCGCCGCGATGGCGGAGGTTTGGCGCGAGCCGGCGGGAAACACGATGTGATCGCCGGTGACAACGGGGGCGGCGGTGTCGGCGGACTCCGGAGCCCGGGAGCAGGCGGAAACCAGGCAGGCCAGCGCGGCGGCGGAAAGATGCAGGTTGAGATATGGTTTCATGGGATGGGTCAGGGTTCTGCGGACCTGTCGGCGCCGGCCTCGCGGTGGTTGAGGGCGGCAGCCAGCGCGAACGACGCGGAAGCCGCGTCGGCTTGCGCCCGGGCGGTGGCGAGACGGATATCGTTGTCGTTCCGCTCGGCCGCCAGCAGTTCCACGAGGGCTGCGCCCCCTTTGTCGTAAGCATAGGTCACGGCCTGGGTGATCGCGGCGGATTTGGGCTGGATATCGTGGAAGTAGGTGGCGGCGCGGACGCGGGCCTCGTCGTAAGCCACGCGGGCGGCGGCAAGGTCCGCCGCGGCCTGGGTGCGGACCTTGTCGAGCTGCGCCTGGGCTTGGTCACGGGCGGCCAGGGCCGCGCGGATGTTGCCGGTATTGCGGTTCCAGACGGGCAGGGGAAACGAGAGGCCCAGGCCCGCGGTGTTCGGCTGGTCAGGGGGCTGGTGTTCGTATTGAAGCGAGAGGGTAACGTCCGGGATGGAACCGCGGCGTTGCAGCGCCAGGTCCGCCTCGCTCTTGGCCAGCCCGGCCTCCGCGGCGGCGATATCGGGGCGGGCCGAGGACGGGGGTTCGGCGTTCACGGATGGTCGGGCCACGCGCTCGAAGCTATCAGCCAGCACGGTCTGGCCGCGGGGGTCAGCGAACCCGAGCAGCTTTTCCAGCGCGATCAGGGCAGTGCGGGCGTTCGCCCTGGCGGCGGCGGCCGACAAGTCCAGCTGGGAGGCGGCAATTTCGATCTGGGCTTGGTCCGTGGCCGCGATGTCACCCGCATGGAATCGGGCGGCCGCGATGCCGGCCTCGCGGCGCAACGAACCGGCCGAGTCGGTCAGCACCCGTACTTCCTCACGCGCCTCCAGGGCGAAGAGATAAAGCTGATCGACCGACTGCAGAAGCAGTCGGTGGGAGTCGTCGCGCAGGGCGGCCGCCGAGCGGGCCCCGGCTTCGGCGGAGGCGCGGCGCACGCCGCGTTTGCCGATCTCGAACAGCTGACTGAGGGAAAAGACCGAGTCATAACTCCGGCCCCAGTAGCCGGTGCCTTCCGGGGTTTGGTTGCTGCGGCCGTCGGTGTTGATCTTGGCGACGGAGTAGCCGACGACCGGGTTGGGAAACTCACGGACGGCCTGCAGCTGGGCGAGCGCAGCGTCGGCCTGGGACTGGGCGACCCGCAGGTCGGCGTTGTTGCGCAGGGCGAGTTGCCGGGCCCTAGCCAAGGTCAACGCGCCCTCGTCGCTGGCATCGGCGAAGGCGGCGCAGCAACCCAGGGCGCCTATAACCAGAGAGGCAATAACAGGTTGACGCATCAACCAATCTAGCACGCCGCGGCGCCCGTGAACATCAGGCCAAGGCGACTCGCATACTAGGGCGGCGTCCTATGGGGACTTCGGGCGACCTTCCATCCGGCGCCTTTCCGCCCCGCGCTTGGAACCGACCGGCGTATCTCCCCTCCAGGCAAGATGCCGCTGCCGGCCCGTCAGCCCGGCTGGATTTCGGGCCTCATGCCTGACGCCTGATCGACTCAGTCGCCGAGACAGGTGCCGACCCGACGGGCCGCCCGCACCCATTCGTGTTCCACGGGCACCAGCTTGAGATTTCCCGCCACGTCCCCGATGGGCACGGCGGCGGTGCCGTTGCCCCGGGCGGCCACCATAACGCCGAAGCGGCCTGACTTGATGAGCGACACGCAGGCTGAGCCCAGCCGGGTCGCGAGGATCCGGTCGGTCACGGAGGGGGTGCCACCACGCTGCACGTAGCCCAGAATTGTGACGCGGGCTTCCAGGCCGGTCAGTTCCTCAAGCTGTTTGGCCAGACGGAGAGTGTTGCCGGCGTGGCGGGCATCCAGTTCGCTGAGTTCCGCCTTGGCGCGCTTCCGGCCCTCGTCGGTGCGGGCCAGTTTCTTTCGTTTCTTGGCCGCGGCGAACGCCGCCGCGGATTCCCGGGAAAGCGCGCCCTCGGCCACCGCGATGATGCTGAAGCTCGCGCGCCCGCCCGTGGCCCGCCGGCCGATCGCCGCGGCGATCTTTTCCGCCTGGTAGGGAATTTCGGGGATGAGAATCACATCGGCACCACCACCGATGCCCGCGCCGAGCGTCAGCCAGCCGGCCCGGTGGCCCATGATTTCCGCCACGATGATCCGGTGGTGGCTGTGCGCGGTGCTGTGCAGGCGGTCCAGTGCTTCCGAGGCGATGCCCAGGGCGGTGTCGAAGCCGATCGTCGCATCCGTCAGGGGCACGTCGTTATCGATCGTCTTCGGCAGCGTGATGATGTTGAGGCCGGCCTTGACCAGGCGGAGGGCGTTCTTGTGCGTGCCGCCGCCACCGATGCAGACCAGGGCCGACAACCGGTGGCGCCGGTAGTTTGCGGCGATCCGGGCGGTCATGTCGCGGACCTTCCCGTCGATCTCCATGCGGTGGGGCTTCTCGCGGCTGGTGCCGAGGATGGTCCCACCCACGGTCAGGATGCCCGAGAGCGCCGGCTTGTCCAGGGCCAGCCAATGGTCCTGGGCCAGTCCGAGGAAACCGTCACGGAAACCAATGACCTCCCAGCCGAATTCGCCGATGGCCGCCTTGCCGACTGCGCGGATGGCGGCATTCAACCCGGGGCTGTCGCCTCCGGCCGTGAGTATTCCGATGCGTCTGGCGGAGGTTCGTTTCATGACGGTATTACGGCAGGGTGGAGCCGGACCAGCGCGGCTTCAATGGCCGTTTT
>CAZZDB010000062.1:0-18890 GCA_964652485.1 uncultured Oleiharenicola sp. | reverse complement strand
CCTGCGCGCAGGCCTCGCAGAGGTCGACCTTGTGGATCTTGTTATTGACGATCTGGGTAAGGTGGACGGTCGCGGGCTTGGAACAGAGGTCGCACTTGAGTGAGTTGGCCATGTCTTGGATTAAAGGCAGGATAGCGCCCCGGACCGGAAACGCAAATTGCACCCCGGAAAGGCCCGTCTTGCCTGCCCGAAAGATGCCGCCCCACATCGGTGACGCAAGCGCAGAGGCGGGCAGGAGCTTGGGGTAGGATAGGTCTCCGACCGGCCACCGAGCAAAGCAACGCAGGTCTGGGACCCGCCCTGCTTTCAGATCCGTGTGCCCTCGACCAGCACCTTCTGGCGGAAGCTGGCGAGGACGCGGGCGGTGACCGTGCCGGGCTTGCCGGTACCGATGACGCGACCGTCGAGCTTGACCACGGGGATGACCTCGGCGCCCGTGCCGGACAGGAAGCACTCGTCGGCGCACCAGATGTCGTACCGGGTCATGTCCGCCTCGCGCATCGGGATGCCGAGTTCCCTGGCGATGTCGAAGACGGAAGAGCGGGTGATGCCCTTGAGGGCGCCGGCGGAGGCGGCCGGGGTCACGATCTGGCCCTTGTGGACGATGAAGATATTGTCGGCGGTGCACTCCGCGACCATGCCCTGGGCGTTGAGCATGATGGCCTCGAGCGCGCCGGCCTGCTTCGCCTCGATCTTGGCGAGGATGTTGTTGAGGTAGTTCAGGGACTTGACCGTCGACGGCAGCATGTCCTGCGAGATGCGGCGGGTCGCGACCGTGACGATGCTCAGGCCGTTGTCGTAGTGTTCCTGCGGGTAGAGGGAGATCTTGCTGGCGATGATGAACAACGTCGGTTTCTCGCACAGCCACGGCGCCAGGCCGAGGTCGCCCGCGCCGCGGGTGATGACGAGGCGGATGTAGCCGTCGGTGAGCTTGTTGCGCCGGCAGGTCTCGCAGACGGCCTCGGCCATCGCGGCGCGCGCGAGCGGGACGGCGAGCATGATGGCCTTGGCGGAGTTCTCGAGGCGCTCGAGGTGCTCGTCGAGCCGGTAGACGTTGCCGCCGTAGATGCGGATGCCCTCGAACACACCGTCGCCATAAAGCAGACCATGGTCGAAGACCGAGACCTTGGCCTCGGCGGAATCAACATACTTGCCATCGAGATAGACGATCATGATGGCGGACCTTCCCACAAAGCCCCGGCGGTTGTCCAGTCCGGTAATGGGAGAATGGGCTTGTATTTGTCGTTCCTGCGGCAAACTGTCTGGGCGCACGGGCCGCAGTCTTTCATGCTATGAAAACACGCCCCGTCCCTGCCGGTTTCACGCTCATGGAGCTGCTCACGGTCATTGCCATCATCGGCATCCTGGCCGCACTGATATTCCCCACCGTCGGCAAAGTCCGCGAGACCGCCCAGCGCACGGTCGACGCCAACAACCTCCGCGAGGTCATCAAGGCCGCGACGATCTACGCCGCAGACAACAACGACCGCCTCCCCGACCCCGCCGCCATCGCCACGCAGAATCTCGTCACGCGTGGCTCGGGGCCGTTCCTCTGGGCCGGCATCCTCGCCCAACGCGGCATCCTGACCGATCCGATGTTCTACTTCGCCAAGAACGACCCGCTCTACAACGGCACGGCCCCGGCCGCCATCGTCAATCCCGCCAGCCGCACGGTGCTCGATCCGGACTTCGTGACCAACCGTGTGCTCAGCTTCGAGCTCGTCGGCGGCCTCCGGATGGGCGACCCGGCGTCAACCCCCGTCGCCTTCACGCGCGGGCTGCTGGCCACCGGCCTCTGGAGCCCGGGCAACGGGGTCTACAAGGACGCAGGCGGCCACGTGGCCTTCCTCGGCGGGAACGTCCAGTTCTACCCCAGCCTGACCGAGGCCGCCGCCCATCTCACCCTCAACAGCGGCCGCAAGGGCGTCTCCATCCTCCAAGCCCTGCCTTACAACGCCAACGCCGCGCTCAACCCCCGCGTCTACGCCACCCCGCCCGCCGGGGTCGGCAGCCTGACCGGGACGCAGGCGGAGCAGGCACCGTAGCGCCAGGCCGCATCAACTGGTCGCGTCGTTCGGTGGTAGGGCCGGCGGACCAACAACGGGGGCTTTTTTCTTCCCCTGCGCGCTCGGGCCCAAGTAGGCTCCCGTCCCTCCTTCATGGTCCCTTCCACGCCCACCTACGTCATCGGCCATAAAAATCCGGACACGGACGCCATCTGCTCGGCCATCGCCTACGCCGCCTTCAAGGAGGCGCGCGGCGAAGCGGACTACGTCGCCACGCGTTGCGGCAATTCCAACGCCCGCATCGACGCCATCCTGGAGCGCTTCCACACGCCGCTGCCGCTCTACCTCAGCGACGTGTCGCCGCGCGTGCACGACCTGATGACGGTCAATCCCATCGCCGTGAGCCTCGGGGCCACCTGCGCCGAGACCCTGCGCCTGATCGACCAGCACCACGTCACCGTCCTGCCGGTCGTCTCGTCGGACAGCCGCGCCACCGGCACCATCACCCTCGCGCAGCTCGGCCACTTCTTCATCCCGCGGCTCGACGAACCCCGCGCCATGCGCCAGGTCCGCACCAGCCTCGCCCGCATTGTCCAGTCGCTTAAGGCCTCCGTTCTCCATGTTGTCGAGGGCGACCGCCTCGAGGAACTCTTCGTCCGCATCGGCGCGATGGACATCGGCACCTTCTGGAAGATCTCCGAGCAGGACAACATCCCCGCCGCCAAGTCCATCATCATCCTCGGCGACCGGCGCGACGTCCAGCAGCGCGCCATCGAGCTCGGCATCCGCGCGCTCATCATCAGCGGCAATCTGCCCGTCGCCCCCGACATCGTCGCCCTCGCCCGGGCCCGGGGCGTCAGCATCCTTGTCAGCGCCCACGACACCGCCACCACGTCCTGGTTTGTCCGCACCGCCTCCACCATCGAGCAGCTCGTCGACCGCAAGTTCGTCGGGCTCAACCCGGACGTCCGCATCGCCGACATCCGCCGGAAGTTCGCGCAGCAGGCACCCCACGCCATGATGGTCACCAGCGAGGACGGCACCCTCCTCGGCATCCTGACGAAGACCGACCTCCTCAAGCCCGTGCCGACCCGCCTCGTGCTCGTCGACCACAACGAGCTCACGCAGGCCGTCCCCGGCGCCGACGAGGTCACAATCACCGAAATCATCGACCATCACCGCCTCGGGCCGATGGCCACGCCCCAGCCCATTCTCTTCATCAACGAGCCCGTCGGGTCCACCTGCACGATCGTAGCCGATATGTTCCGCCGCCATGGGTTGAAGCCCCGCCCCGACCTCTGCGGCCTGATGATGTCCGGCCTTATCTCGGACACGCTGCTGCTGCAGAGCCCCACCTCGACGCCCAAGGACGCCGAGGTGCTCGCGTGGCTCGAGTCCCACGCCAAGATCAAGGCCAAGGCCCTCGCCCAGCTCATCTTCAGCTCCGGCTCCGTCATCCTCGCCAGCCCGCCCGACAAGGTCGTCCGTTCCGACTTCAAGATCTACGAGGAGGACGACGTGCGCTTCGCCGTCTCGCAGGTCGAGGAGCTCGGCTTCGACAACTTCTGGCAGCACTCGAAGGCCATGACCAAGGCGCTGGCCGACCTCCGCACCGACGAGAAACTCGCCTTCGCCTGCCTGCTCGTCACCGACATCAACACCCAGAACTCGCTCATGCTCGTGCAGGGTGACCCGGAGTTCATCCACCGCATCTCCTACGCCCACGTCCAGCAGGACGAGATCTTCGACCTCCCCGGCGTCGTCTCCCGCAAGAAGCAGCTCATTCCCTACCTGACCGGCCTCCTCAAGGAAATGGGTGCCGACGGCGACAGCCCCTCGGCCCGCAAGAAGACCACCGCGCCGTTCCGGCGGTGATCGGGCGTGGCACCGGCCGCGCGACCGCCGATTTGGCAAGATACGCGCAGCGCGAAACCCGCGATGCTGTTAGACTGGTCCGCATGGACACCGTGACGCCAGACCCGAACCTGGTCGCCTATTGCGGTTTGTATTGCGGCGCGTGCAGAGCCTACCTGGCCGGAAGCTGCCCCGGCTGCCGCGAGAACACGCGGGGCCGCTGGTGCCGGGTGCGGACCTGCTGCATCAGCGGCGGACACGCCACCTGCGCCGGCTGCACGAGCCACCTTGACCCGAGGCATTGCGCCAAGTTCAACAACCTGATCAGTCGCGTTTTCGGGTTCGTCTCCCGCTCCAACCGGGCCGCCTGCATCGATCGCATCGACCGGATCGGCCGGCAAGGCTTCGCCCGGGAAATGGCCGCGGCGCGCCGGCACACCCTGCCCCGCTGAGCCCGCTCACCGCCGGCCGGGCGGGCCCTGAATTGCGTCATTGCCTCACGTGGGCCGATTCCGCAATTTGGCGTTTTATGTCCGCCGAGCCCACCACTCCCGCGCCCGCGCCCAGTGACTTCATCCGCGACATCGTCGCGGCCCATGTCGCCGAGAAACGCTACGCCAAGATTGTCACCCGTTTCCCGCCCGAGCCGAACGGCTACCTGCACATCGGCCACGCCAAGTCGATCTGCCTGAACTTCGGCATCGCCCGCGAAAACGACGGCCAGTGCAACCTGCGCTTTGACGACACCAACCCGGCCAAGGAGGAGATCGAGTATGTCGATTCGATCACGGCGGACGTGCGATGGCTCATCGCCGGCTGGGCCGACCACTGCCTGGGCTTCAAGCCCAAGGGCGCCCATCCGGTCGCGGTCACCAGCAACGGCCGGCCTGATCATTACCTCGGTCCGGTGCCGCCCGGCCCCGACAGCGAGGCTTTCTTCGCGTCCGATTACTTCGACCAGCTCTACGCGTACGCGCTCGAGCTCATCAAGCGCGGCAAGGCCTACGTCTGCGACCTGAACGCCGAGGATACGGAGAAATACCGCGGCGCCCCCGACCGGCCGGGCCGGGACAGTCCGTTCCGCAACCGTAGCGTCGCCGAGAACCTCGACCTGTTCACCCGGATGGAGGCCGGCGAGTTTCCCGACGGCGCCCGCTCGCTCCGCAGCAAGATCGATATGGCCTCGCCCAACATGTGGCTGCGCGATCCGCTGCTTTACCGCATCCGCCACGTGCCCCACTACCACGCCGGTGACAAATGGTGCATCTACCCGCTCTACGACTACGCCCATTGCCTGAGCGACTATCTCGAGGGCGTCACCCACAGCGTGTGCTCGCTCGAATTCGTCCCGCACCGCCCGCTCTACGACTGGATCCTTGAGAACCTCGACCTGCCGCGGCCCCTGCCGCACCAATACGAGTTCGCGAAGCTGGTCCCCACCTACACCCTGCTGAGCAAGCGGAACATCCTGCGGCTCGTGCAGGAGAAGGTCGTCGCCGGCTGGGACGACCCGCGCCTGCCGACCCTCTCCGGCCTGCGGCGTCGCGGCGTCCCCGCCAGCGCCGTGCGCAAGTTCGCGATCGGCGTCGGCGTCACGACCTACAACAGTGTCACTGACATCGCCGTGTTTGAGCACGCCGTCCGCGAGGAACTCAACCAGACCGCCGTGCGCCGGCTCGCCGTGCTCAAGCCGATCAAACTCGTCCTGACCAACATTCCCGCCGGCGAAGTCCTGGAGTGCGCCGCCACGAACAACCCGCAGGCCGAGAACCCGACGACCCGCCCGCTCGCCCTCACCCGTGAGGTCTTCATCGAGGCCGACGACTTCGCCGAGGTGCCGCCGCCGAAGTACTTCCGCCTGAAGCCCGGCGGGGAGGTGCGCCTCAAATACGCCTGCATCATCAAGCTCGACGAGATCGTGAAGGACACCGCGGGTGTCATCACCGAGCTCCGCTGCACCGCCGACCTGACCACCCGTGCCGGCGGACCCAACGTCGACCGCAAGGTCAAGGGCACGATCCACTGGGTCAGCGCGAGCCGGTGCATCGACGCCGAGGTGCGCCTCTACGACCGTCTCTTTTCCGTCCCCGAGCCCGGGGCGGCGGATGATTTCATGAAGGTGGTGAACCCGAGGTCGCTCGAGGTCGTCACGGCCAAGCTCGAGGCCTCGCTGGTGACCGCGCAGGCCGGCGAACGCTTCCAGTTCGAACGCCTCGGCTATTTCTCCCTGGACGCGAAAGATTCGGCCCCGGGCAAACTGGTCTTCAACCGCACCATCACGCTCAAGGACACCTGGGCGAAGTGACGCCGCTCACTTGGTAGGGCGTGTAGCGCTTGGCGCTAGTTTGGCATCCTCCGGATGAGCCGTCTCGACAAACTCAAGACCCCTGGCCTGCAGTGTGGCCTCGGCTCGTCGAGACGACTCGCCCTACCCGCCTACCAAAATAGAAAACCCGCGTCGGATGACGCGGGTCGAGGAGGGACTAGACGGCAGGCCCGTCACGGGCCCTTCTTCTTTTTTCCCTTCTTGTGCTTCTTGTGGGTCTTCTTGGCGGTCTTGAGGCTCTTTTGATGAGTCGGGGCCGGAGTGGCGGCGGGTTCGGTGGCGGCCTCGGCGAAAAGACCGGTGGTCGCGAGGGCGAGAAGGATGAAGCAATAGCGCAGAGTATGTTTCATGGGTTGGCTGAAGAAACGGTTGGACGACAGACCAATTACACAAGACTCAGGCGGTCGCCAGAAATTTCTGCAGCCGGGCCTGCACGCGCTCTTTCCCGAGGACGCGGAAGATGCTGGTGATGCTCGGGCCGGCGTTGGTGCCCGACACGGCGAGGCGGGCCACGGCCTGGTAGTCGCCGAACCCGAGGCCCTTGCTCTCCGCGAGTGACTTGATGCCGGCCTCGACGCTGGCATCGCTGGAGAAATCCATCGCCGGCAGCGCGGCGATGATCTCGCCCAGCCGCGCCTTCGGGTCGCCCTTGGCCATGACCTTATCCTTCACCTTGGCGTCGATGGCGAAGTCCTCACTCCAGAAATATCCTGTGTAGGCCGCAAGTTCCTCGAGTCCCTTGATCTTCGGCTGGGCAAGCAGCATGACCTCGCGGAAATAGGTTTCGTTGGCCATCACCACTGCACCGTTGGGCTGTTTGGTGAAGAAATCCTTCGCCAGCTGCAGAAACCGGTCGGCCGGCTGCTCCAGCAGATACTGCATGTTCATGTTCGCCAGCTTCCTGCCATCGAACTTGGCGTTGGACTGGTTGACGCCGGGGAGGTCGAACAGCCGGATGATGTCCGCAATCGGCATCTTCTCGCGGTCGTCGCCAGGGTTCCAACCGAGGAGGGCGAGGTAGTTGACCAATGCCTCCGGCAGGAAGTGGCGCTGCTGGTATTCCTCGATGAGGGCCCCCTTGTCGCGCTTACTCATCTTGCCCTGCCCCATCTCGGGCGATTTCAGGATGAGCGGGATGTGGGCGAACACCGGTGGCTTCTGCCCGAAGCCCTCGTAGAGTCGCACGTGCTTGCTGGTGTTGGACAGGTGGTCCTCGCCGCGGATGATGTGCGAGACCTTCATCTCGATGTCGTCGACGACGTTCACGAAATGAAACACCGGGTTGCCATCCGAGCGGAAGATGACGAAGTCCTCGTCCTCGGCGCGCTCCACATGGCCGCGGATCTGGTCCTCGATGACGACGGGGGCGGACTTGACCTTCTCGACTTCCTTTTTGCGATGGTCGTCAAAGATCTTGTAGCGCTCGCCGAGCAACTTGAACCACACGGCGCCATCCTTGTCGTAGGCCCGGCCGGCATCGCGCAGTTTCTGGAGGTATTCCTTGTATTTGTCGCCCCGCTGACTCTGCAGGTATGGACCGTAGTCGCCGCCACCGTTGTCACGAAACCTCGGGCCCTCGTCCCAATCCATGCCCAGCCAGTCCAGGCTCTCGTAGATGAGGTTCAGGAAGGCCTCGCTGTTGCGCGCCTGGTCGGTGTCCTCGATGCGCAGGATGAACGTGCCCCCGGTGTGCCGGGCGTAGAGCCAGTTGAACAGCGCGGTGCGGGCGCTGCCGATATGGAAGAACCCCGTGGGACTGGGGGCGAAACGGACACGGACCTGGGACATGAGTCGAGGGGGACAGGATTAGCAAAATGAGCCGGACGAAATTCAGTGAGGGACTGGCCATCCTGTAAATCCTGTTCATCCTGTCAAAGAATCCTCTGTCTTTCTCCATGATCGAATCCTTACCGCTTGATCCGGCCGACTTCACGACAAAGTTTGCCACTGCCGCACGACAAGCGGGCTTCCGGGCCGAGCCCTACGGCGAGATCCACGGCTATCCGCTGACCGCCTACACGAAGCGCACGCCAGGTCCGCGTCCAAGGGTCTATCTGTCCGCCGGCATCCATGGCGACGAGCCCGCCCCGCCCTGGGCCCTGCTGCGCCTGTTGGAGGAGGAATGGTTTGACGACCGCTGCACGTGGTTTGTCTGCCCGTTGCTCAACCCGACCGGCTTCACCGGCCGGACCAGGGAAAACCACGCCAAGGTCGATCTCAACCGTGACTACAAGAACCCGCAAAGCCCCGAAGTCAGCGTCCACGTCTGCTGGCTGCAACGGCAACCCAACTTCGATCTCATCATCTGCGTGCATGAGGACTGGGAGGCGAAGGGCTTCTATCTCTACGAGCTCAACCCCGAGAACCGGCCCACCCTCGCCCCGGCCATGATCGAGGCCGCCCGCGGGCTGGGCCCGATTGAAACGGCCGGGGTCATCGACGGACGTCCCGTCGCCGAGCCGGGCATCATCCGGCCGGTCAGCGATCCGCTGCTGCGCGAGACGTGGCCCGAGGCGATCTATCTGCGCAACCACCACGGCGCGCTGGATTACACCATCGAGACGCCCTCCTGCCTGCCGCTGGACCAACGCATCGCGACGCACTGCGCGGTGCTGAAGGCCGCGGTGGCCGAGTTCCTGCGGTAGGGCGAGTCGTCCCGACGAGCCGCCAGGTCATGGCCCGTCGGACCTGTCCGCCAAGGCCTTGGCGTCGGCGGAGGGATTCGCCCGGCCCTCCGGCAGCTTTTCGGCCACAAAGGCGTCGATCAGCGCTTGCGCCGCGGCGGCCGGCAACGCCATCCGCCGCTCCGCAAAGCGGGCAAGGTCCCCCGGCCACGGAGCCCGCAGCAGATAATCCATCCCCGCCGGCCGCAGGTCGATGGCCGCGCAATGCAGTGCCTGCCGCGTCAGCGGCAGCAATGCCGAGTGGCGTTCCGTCCAGCCGTTCATCGCGAACTCGAGATAGAGACCGGGATCGGGCCCGTAGAGCTTGTCGCCCACGACCCGCCGCCCCAGCCACTCGGCATGGGCGCGGATCTGGTGCTTGCGACCGGTGAACAGCTCCACCCCCGCCAGAGTGAATCCACCCCCGGCCCACAGGGAATGGAAGACGGTCACGGCCTCCTGCGAACCCTCGCCGGCCACGACGCGAGACTTTACCGAAACACTGGCCGACAGGTCGGGTCCTAATGGCTGATTCACCGTCACCGTTCCAGTAATCTCGCCCTCCAGCAAGGCGACGTAGAGCTTGCCGACCTGGCGCTGCAGGACGGCCTTGCCCAGGCGCCGGCCGACCGCCTCGGTCTTCGCCAGGATGATCACGCCGGAGGTCTCGCGATCGAGCCGATAGACGAGGCGGATGGCATCCGGCTTGAACTCCTCCCGCACGGCCCCGGCCAGACTGGACCACGGGCCGTTCTTGGACGGGTGGCAGACCAGCCAGCCCGGCTTGTCCAGCACGAGCAAGTGCTCGTCGTTGAGCATCACCCACGTCCGCAACTCCGCCGGATCAACCAGCGGCGGGGCCGACGGAGGCAATGGTTCGCTGGCATCAATCATGCTTGAAGACGTTCAAAACTATTTCTGCGTTTCCCGGCCAAGAAGGTTTGCAAACCGGACGGGCCGGGGTAGCAGTATCACCAGTCGAATGAAGCGTTTGCTCCCAGCAAATATGGCACCGGTCCCCGGAGGGACGGCGAACAAGACAGGAGAGAAAACCAAGAAAACATTCATCGACGGGTCACTTTGCGTCGTTAACCCATAGGAGAATCATGAACAATACCAACCATCCGCGCGAAATCATTGTGTCCGGCATCCACCTCGAACTCACAGCGGGCCTGAAAGCCCACGTGCGTGAGAAAATGGAGCGACTGTTTCGACACGAAGAACGCATCGTCCGGATCAAGGTTGAGCTCGAGTGCGACCGCAAGCACGACCATGAGCACAAGTTCATCGTCAAGGGCCACATCGTCATCCACGGCCCCGACATCAATGCGACGGTCGACGCCGACGAATGCTACAAGGCCATCGACCTGCTGGTCGACAAACTTGATCAGGGCCTGCGCAAGCGCCACGGCATGCACAAGGACAAGCGCAACCACCCGCACGCCGTCGAGTTTGATGGCGTGGAACTGCCCAAGGCCATCTGACCGGCCCCGCCCCCGCCGCATCCGGCCCGCCCCTCCCGGCGGGCTCTTTTTTGCCTGAGTCTCGCGACGTGGTAACGCGCGAAAACCCAGGACAAACCCCGGGCCCGCAGGCAAGCCGTTGAATCCGGCGGATGCACGGAGTTCAGTGGACTTGCCCGAGCTGACCAGCAGGCCGGAACAGGCAGCGGGCGACGGCGTTGCCCTACCTCCTCCGGAGTAAACCGCCGGAATACAGTTTTCAAATCCGGCCTGCGTGCTTTGATCAACCGACCGCATCCCCATGCCCGGAACCCTCCCCCTTTCTGGCCGTCGCCTCACCCTCGCCCGACTACGTGCCGCCCTGACCGGCGACCAGCGCCTGACCCTGACCGCCGGAGCCCGTGCGCGCCTCCGCGCCTCGCGGAAAACCGTCGACCGGCTCCGCCACGATCCCACGCCGCACTACGGCATCAACACCGGCTTCGGCATCCTCGCCCACCACCGGGTGCCCGCCGCCGACATTGAGCAGCTGCAGGAAAACCTGATCCTCAGCCACGCGGTCGGCGTCGGCGACGAGGTGCCGGCGGAAATCGTCCGCCTCATGCTGCTCCTCAAGGTCAACGGGCTCGCCGTCGGGCTGTCGGGAGTCACGCCGCGCGTCGTCGATTACCTTATCCGTTTCTACAACGAGGACGCGCTGCCCGTCGTCTACAGCAAGGGCTCGCTCGGGGCCTCGGGCGACCTCGCCCCGCTGGCGCACATGGTCCTGCCGCTGCTGGGGCTCGGGGACATGGATCTCCGGGGAAGACGGCTGCCCGCCGCCACGGTACTGCGGCGACTGGGCCTGAAGCCGCTCCGGCTCCAGTCGAAGGAAGGGCTGGGACTCATCAACGGCACGCAGTTCATGTCGGCCTATGCCGTCCACTGCCTGCTGCGCATCGGCAACCTCGCGCGAACGGCCGACATCGCCGCAGCCATGACCCTCGAGGCCGCCCGGGGCAGCGCGGCGCCCTACGACGCCCGCATCCACGCGGCGCGGCCGCATTCCGGTCAGATCGAGGTCGCCGCCAATCTCCGCCGCCTGCTCAAGGGCTCGCGGATCCTCCCGTCCCACGCGCATTGCGCGAAGGTGCAGGACCCCTACTCGCTCCGCTGCGTGCCGCAGGTCCATGGCGCCGTGCGCCTCGCGGTCGACCATGCCCGGGCCGTCGTCGAAACCGAGATCAACTCGGCCACGGACAACCCGCTCGTTTTCGAAAACGGCGACGTCATCAGCGGCGGTAATTTCCACGGCGAGCCGCTGGCGTTCGTGCTCGACTACCTGGCCATCGCCACGGCCGAGATCGCCTCCATCGCCGAGCGCCGTATCTACATGCTCCTGCACGGCGACACCATCGGCGACCTCAAGGTACCTCGTCTGCTCATGAAGGACACCGGGCTGAACTCCGGATTCATGATCCCGCAATACACCGCGGCCGCCCTGGTCTCGGAAAACAAGATCTTCGCCCACCCGGCCTCGGTTGACTCCATCCCATCGTCGCTGGGCCAGGAGGACCACGTCTCGATGGGCTCGATCAGCGCCACCAAGCTCCTCGAAGTCGTCAAGAACACCGAGACCGTCCTCGCCATCGAGTTCATGTGCTCCGCCCAGGGCCTGGAGTTTCTCCGTCCCCTACGGTCCGGCCCGGGGGTCGAGGCCGCTTTCGCCGAGGTGCGCCGCTACATCCCCTTCGCGCAGGCCGACCGGCTTTTCCACCACGACGTCCAGACCGCGCTCGCGCTGGTCCGCAGCGAGCAGATCGCCGCCGCCGCGCAGCAGGCCGCGGGCAAGCTGCTTTAGCCCTAGCCAGCCGGGCCGCGGCTCTCTTCCACCAATCCCCATGCCGAAACCGCCTGTCATCCGCGCGCCCCGGGGCAACCAGCGCATCTGCCGCACTTGGGCGGCCGAGGCCGCCATGCGGATGCTGATGAACAATCTCGACCCCGAGGTGGCCGAGCGCCCGGCGGACCTCGTCGTCTACGGCGGCCGGGGCAAGGCGGCCCGCAACTGGCCGGCCTTCCACGCCATCATCGCCTCGTTGCAGAAACTCGCGCCGGACGAGACCCTGCTGGTCCAATCGGGCAAGCCCGTCGGCGTCGTCCGGACCCACGCCAACGCCCCGCGGGTCCTCATCGCCAACAGCAACCTCGTGCCCCACTGGTCCACGCAGGAGGTTTTCGACGATCTCGAGCGACGCGGCCTCATCATGTTTGGCCAGATGACCGCCGGCTCGTGGATCTACATTGGCACGCAGGGCATCCTGCAGGGCACCTATGAGACCTTCGCCGAGGCCGGCCGCCAGCACTTCGGCGGCAACCTGGCCGGCCGGCTGTGCGTCACCGCCGGCTGCGGCGGCATGGGTGGGGCGCAGCCCCTCGCCGTCACCATGGCCGGCGGCACCTGCCTGATCGCGGACGTCGATCACTCCCGGTTGAGAAAACGTGTCCACGACCGCTACCTCGACGAGATTGCCACCGGACTCGACGCAGCGATCGATGCGGCGGTGGGGTATGCGGCGAACCGGACCGCCCGCAGTGTCGGCGTCGTGGCCAACGCCGTCGATTTGCTCGAACGCCTGCTCGCCCGGAAGATCAAGGTTGATCTGCTCACCGACCAGACCAGCGCCCACGACCCGCTGGTGGGTTATGTGCCGGCGGACCTGGACCTCAAGGCGGCCGCGATCCTTCGCGGAAGAGATCCGACGAAGTACCAGCGTCTGTCGCTCGCCGCCATGGCCCGCCACGTGCAAGCCATGCTCCGGTTGCGCCGGCGCGGCGCGCACACTTTCGACTATGGCAATAACCTCCGCCAGCGCGCCCTTGACCAGGGGGTGAAGCGGGCCTTCGACTTTCCCGGGTTCGTGCCCGCCTACATCCGGCCGCAGTTCTGCCTCGGCCGCGGTCCATTCCGCTGGGTGGCGCTGTCCGGCGACCCGGAGGATATCTTCGCCACGGACCGGGCCCTGCTCGAGCTTCTCCCCGACGACGAAGGCCTGCACCGCTGGCTCAAACTGGCAGGCGAGCGCGTCGCGTTCCAAGGCCTGCCCGCCCGCATCTGCTGGCTCGGGCTCGGCGAGCGCCACCGGGCCGGACTGCTCTTCAACCAGATGGTGGCCGATGGCCGTGTGAAGGCACCGATCGTCATCGGACGCGACCATCTCGATTGCGGCTCGGTCGCCAGCCCGAACCGCGAGACCGAAGCCATGAAGGACGGCTCCGACGCCATCAGCGACTGGGCCGTCCTCAACGCCATGGTAAACATCGCGAGCGGTGCCTCGTGGGTCAGCTTCCACCACGGCGGCGGGGTCGGCATCGGCTACAGCCAGCATGCGGGACAGGTCATAGTGGCCGATGGCACGCCCGAGGCCGCGGCGCGGCTCGAACGCGTGCTCACGAACGACCCCATGATGGGCGTGTTCCGCCACGCCGACGCCGGGTACAAACTCGCGCAGCAATGCGCCGACCGGCTCAATGTGCCGATGCCAATGCGCCCCTGGCGATGAAACGCTTTCCTCACACCACCGCGCCCCGCTGGCCCGGAATCGCGGCCGGACGTTTCGCCGCCACCATCCGGCGAGACACGCCCGCGGGCTGCACCGTCGCCCTGCTCGGCCTCCCCGACGACACGGGCGTGAAGCTGAACCATGGCCGCCCCGGGGCCAAGGGTGGACCGCAGGCCTTCCGCGCCGCCCTGGCCCGCTACGGTGCCAAGTCGGAGGAGCTACCACGGGTCTTCGACGCGGGCGACGTGAAGGCCGGGCGCAATCTCGAGGAGACGCACCGCCGGGTGACCGCCGCAACCTCGGCCCTGTTCGACGCCGGGCTGTTTCCCATCGCCATCGGCGGCGGACACGACCTGACCTTCCCCTTTGTGCGAGCCGTGGCGATGAAGCACCCGCGGCTGGCCGGGCTCTATTTTGACGCGCACCTCGACGTGCGTGAAACAACGGGTTCCGGCATGGCGTTCCGCAAGCTGGTCGAGGAATGCGGCGTCAGTGCGCTGCACCTGCATGGTTTCCGGCCGCTGGTGAATTCCCCGGCGCATCTGGCGTGGTTCCAGAAGCACGGCGGCCGGACCTACCCGGATGACGCCAAGATCGCAGTGCCCGTCGCAACGAATCTCTTTGTCAGCTTCGATCTCGACGTGCTGGACGCGGCGTATGCCCCGGGAGTCAGTGCCCTGAATCCCGCGGGCTGGACCGTCGGCCGCGCCGAGGCGTGGGTCCGCGCTTGTGGTGCCGCCACGCGCGTGCACTGTTTCGACCTCATGGAATTGAATCCGCGCTTTGATCCCGAAGGCCGCACCGCCCGCATCGCCGCGCACCTGTTTCTCACTTTCCTCGCCGGTTTCGCCCAACGATGACCCTCCTCATCCGCAACGCCCGCATCCTGACGTTCGCCACCGGCAGCCGTCCGCGCCGGGGCAAGGAACTCGCCGACCCCGGCCTCATCCCGCAGGGCGACGTGCTGGTCTCCGAGGGAAAAATCACCGCCGTCGGAACCAAGGTCGACGCCCCCGCCGACGCGGAGGTCATCGAGGCCCAGGGCCGGGTGCTCCTGCCGGGTTTCGTCGATTGTCACACCCATGCCTGCTGGGCTGGTGACCGGTTGGATGAATGGGAGCAGAAGCTTCGCGGCGTGCCCTACCTGGACATCCTCAAGAACGGCGGCGGCATCCACGCCACGGTGCGGGCCGTGCGCGAGGCGACCAAGAAGCAACTCGCGGCCCACCTGAAGAACCGGCTCGACGCGATGCTTCGTTCGGGCACGACGACCGTCGAGATCAAGAGCGGCTACGGCCTGGAGACCGAGGCGGAGTTGAAGATGTTGCGTGCCATCGTGCGCGCCGGAAACGAGTGGCCGGGGACCATCGTGCCGACGGCGCTGCTCGGCCACGCCTTCGAGGGCGACCCCGAAGAATATGCCCGGATGGTCGTCAAGGAGATGCTCCCGGCCGTCTCCAGGGAATTTCCCGACATCACCGTCGACGCCTACTGCGAAAAGGGCGCATGGTCGCGGGAGGCCTGCGTGCGCCTGTTCGAAAAGGCGCAAAAACATCATCCCATCCGGATGCATACGGATCAGTTCAATTCGCTCGGCATGGTGCCGGAGGCGGTCCGCCTGTTCGCCCGCAGCGCCGATCATCTTGAGGCCGCGAGCAAGGCCGACCTGCTCCTGCTGGCCAAATCGGGCACCGTCGGCGTCGTTCTTCCCAGCACGGGGTTCCACACTGACGGCCGCTACGCCCGGGCGGGATTCCTCGTCGACGCCGGCGGCGCCGTGGCCTTGGCGACCAACTGCAATCCGGGTACGTCACCGACCCACTCGATGCCGTTCGCCATCGCCCTGGCGGTGCGTTTCTGCGGGCTGACGCCGACGGAGGCGATCGCGGCCGCGACGGTCAATGCGGCTGCTGTGCTTGGCTTCACCGACCGCGGCACCGTCGCCGCCGGCCAGCGAGCCGACCTGCTGCTCCTCTGCCACAAGGACGAACGCCTCCTGGCCTACGAGCTCGGCGGCAATCCCGTGGACCTGGTCGTCGCCGGCGGCCAGGTGGTCCGCTGACGAAGCGTCGCCGGCTTTGGCGTTGCGACGCCGAGTGGAAGCTGGTTTTTCGACGGGATGAAATACCCCTTCGCCTGTCTTCTCGCCGCCGTCCTGACGGCCACCGCCTCGTCCGCCCAGGAGTCCGAGGTCGGCTTCGTTCCACTCATGGATGGCAAGACCTTTGCCGGCTGGCAGCCCGCCAGGGAGAGCCCCGGCACCTGGAAGATCGAGGACGGCGCCTTTGTCACGCGGGGCGCACGCTGCCACCTCTTCTACACCGGGGACGGCGTGCCGTTCAAAAACTTCGAGTTGAAGGTCGAGGTGATGACCGACCACGGCGCCAACGGAGGCATCTATTTTCACACCGCCTACCAGGACACCGGTTGGCCGAAGGCCGGCTTCGAGTGTCAGGTGAACAACACCCATACCGACTGGAAGAAGACCGGGAGCATCTACGACGTGGCCAACGTCGCCTACACCGCCGCGGAGGACAACAAATGGTGGACGCAGGACATCCTCGTGGAGGGCAAAATCGTCACGGTGAAGGTGGACGGAAAAATCGTCATCCAATACATCGAGCCGCCCGGTGCCCAGCCCGGCGCCAGCTTCGGCCGCAAGCTCGGCTCCGGCACGTTCGCCCTGCAGGCCCACGACCCGAAGAGCGTCGTGCGCTACCGGAACATCCGCGTCAAGCGCCTGCCGGACTGACGCGGCCCGGTCAGGTCTTCTCGAGAACAGTGAAATACTCGAACTGGCTCTGCGCCGCGCCGGCCACGTAGAGTGAACGCCACTTGACCCCCAGCAGTGACGCGCTGCGGCTGAGGAAGTCCGGAAACGTGCGGCCGTCCCAGATGTTCAGGTGCTCCCGGCGCCCCAGCAAGTGCGCCAGGTAGCCCTGCCGCTCCGCCTCGCCAACCTGCAGCATCTTGGGGTGAACATAACGGACGATGTCCATGTAGTCATCCGGCACCGGGGTCGTGATCTCCTCTCGATAAATCCGTTCCAACGATTCCCACCCGGTCAGCGGCCGGTCCTTGTCGAAGGTGAACGCCTTGTCCGGGATCGCCAGCGCGGCGCGACCGCCCCGGCGAAGGGCGCGTGCCATTTCCGCCAGCGCGTGGATCGGATTCTTGAGGTGTTCCAGCACATGGCAGCAGACGACGAAATCCAGCGACGCATCGGCAAACGCTCGCAACCCCTCGGTGTCGAGATCGAGCCGCACATCGACGGCGGGCAGGCTGGAAACGTCGATCTCGGTGAAGACCGCGCCGGCCTCCTCCTTCAGCAGCCGGTCGCACCGCGTGAGCTTGCGGGCGTGGGGCAGGACCGCCGGATGCTCGAACCCGCCGATCTCAATGCCCTCGCCCGAAAGCAGCGCGTAGCCGGGTTCTCGGAGCTTCAGGAATTGCATTGCTCATGGTTGCGTGACTTTTAGCCGGAAGTAAACATTCGCGGCAGAGGCCATCGGATACACCGCACTCATCGTGTCGACCCCGCCCGACCCCGAAACCAGGCTGGGCGCACCAAGGGACGTCCAGTTGGCGAGATCGGTCGAAACATCCACCTCATACGTCACGTCGGTTATCCCGGTCGGACGGGTGAACGTGTAGACCCAGTTGCTGCCGACGGTGCTCAGGGCCGGCAGCCCAGTGGCGATATTCTGCTTCGGCTCAAGACCCAGTACGTATTTGACGAGGTTCGGCAGGCCATCCAGTCCGTAGACGGCATTCGGCCCGCTGACCGCTGCATTCCCCAGCTCGTCCGAGGTGAATTTGCCGCTCTGCCACGAGCTGAAAGTCTGGACCACGGCATTGACGGTCAAGGTGGCGGCATTGCTGGTGACGCTGCCGGTGACACTGCCGACCAACACAGTGTAGCTACCCGCCTGCGGTTGGCTGACGTTGTTCAATGTCAGTGTCGCACCGGTCGCGGCAGGCAGCAGAGTGGTGTCTTGAAACCACTGATAGCTCAAGGCCCCTGTGGCGATGACGCTGAATGTCGCGGTGTCACCGACATCGACCGTTTGGCTGACCGGCTGGGTAGCGATCGACTGGACGTTCCCCAAGCTGCTCAGCAATGTCGCCGGGCTCCCTGTCGGCGTGAACTGAGCTCCACTCCAAACCAATCCGTGAAGCGTGACGCTGGTTCCGCTGGATGCTCCAATCCATGCTGCTCCGTCCGCGCTGGTCGCGACGGCGCCGTTCGCCCCCACAGCCAGATAGCCGACATCGCTCCAGGTCAAGCCCTCAAGCCAAGCTGGCGGCACGGCCGTTGCGCCCGTTGACCAGTTGCTACCATCCGCGCTGGAATATATCTGGCCGCCATCAGCCAAGGCGTAAAACAGGTTGCCGGTCCACATGACTGTGTCCAGTTGCGCGCTGGTGCCGACACTTTGGGCCGTCCAACTGGACCCCTCCGAACTGGTCAGTACTGTACCATCAGCGCCGACCGCCACAAATACGCCTTTGCCCCAAGCCACCGCCCGCAGTTTTCCGGCGCCACCCGGAAGAGATGTTGTCGTCCAGTTTATACCGTCCGCACTTACCAGTGCCAGACCAGCGCTGTATCCGCCCACTGCCACGAAAATGGTCGGACTTGCCGCCACTCCACGCAAGGTCTGGCTCGTGCCGCTGGCGCGCACAGTCCAAACCGCGCCGGTCGGGCTCGTCAGGATCTGACCCGACTCACCCACAATCACGAATACATTCGCATTGGCCGCCGCCGCGCGCAGGCGGCTGCTCGTGCCCGACACCCGGCTCGTCCACGTCAACCCATCGGCGCTCGTCAGGATGGCCCCTCCCTGCCCAACTGCCACAAACTGGCTGCCCGTCGTGCCCTGTCCGCGCAGGGTCAGCGTCGCTGCGGCGCTCTCGATGCTGTTGCCAGTGGAATCAGTTACCACCACGTCATAACTTCCGGCATCGGCAATCTGCACCCCTGTGATGGTCAGTGTCGGACTGCTGGCCCCGCTGATGCTGCCGCCGTCGGAAAG
>CAZZDB010000061.1:0-18945 GCA_964652485.1 uncultured Oleiharenicola sp. | reverse complement strand
GCACCTGCTTGCCCTTGTAGCCAAAAACCTTGTATTCGCGGCCCTCGAGGTTGCACTTCACGAGGTAGGAGAGGAAGCCGTGCAGCTCGACGCCGCTGTGGTTGGGGCCGGTGAGGCAGCCGCCGCGCAGCGCGCAGGTGGGCAGGTTGAAATAGCGGCCGTATTCCTGCACCATCACGTCGGCGGCGACCTTCGACGCGCCAAAGAGCGAGTGCTTCGACTGGTCGATGGTGAAGGTTTCGGGAATGCCGTGGGCGTAGGCGGGGTCGGCGTAATCCCAGCGCGTGGCGAGCTCGGTCAGCTTGATGGTGTTCGGGGCGTCGCCATAAACCTTGTTCGTGCTCATGTGCACAAAGGGTGACTCGGGGCAGGCCTGACGCGCGGCCTCGAGGAAATTCAGCGTGCCGGTGGCGTTGGTGTCGAAGTCGTCGAAGGGAATCGCGGCGGCGCGGTCATGCGAGGGCTGGGCCGCGGTGTGGACGATGACCGAAGGTTTCACCGATTTGACGAGGGCGAGCACGCCAGCGCGGTCGCGGATGTCCAGTTCGTGGTGGACGAAGCCCTTCAGGTCGTGGGTGAGGCGCTGCTGGTTCCAGCGGGTGTCGCCCTGCGGGCCGAAGAAGACGGCGCGCTGGTTGTTGTCGACGCCGTGGATGGTGTAGCCCTGCGCGGCGAAATAGACGCAGACTTCGGAGCCGATGAGCCCGGAGGAGCCGGTGACGAGGAGGGTCTTAACCATGGATATAGGCAGGGGATGATTCAGATTTCCGACCGCAGGGGAACACTGATGTTGGCGGCGTTTTGGCCGCGGATCGGACCGACTGGGCGATTTTGCTTTAAGCCATTATCAACGGGGCTTTATCTGGACGGTCGAACCACCCATGCGAAACATTTTTGTAAGCGGCGGAGCCGGCTTTATTGGCAGCCACCTGACGGGCAAGCTGCTCACGACTTCCGGGGTCGAGCGGGTGGTGATCTACGACAATTTCACCTCAGGCACGCGCCGGCACCTGCGGGGCGTGATCGGCGACCCGCGGCTGAAGATCGTCGAGGCCGACATCAAGGATCTCAAGCAGATCACGGCGGCGATGGCGGGCAGCGACACGGTGTTCCATCTTGCGGCCAATCCCGACATCGCCAAGGCCGTCACCCAGCCGGACATCGATTTCTGGGAGGGCACCTACCTTGCGCAGAACATGCTCGAGGCCATGCGGGTGAACGGCGTGAAGCGCCTGCTCTACATGTCGGGCAGCGGGGTCTACGGCGAGAACGCCGGCGTGGCCTTCGCCGAGAACTACGGGCCGAATCTGCCGATCTCGACCTACGGCGCCAGCAAACTGGCGTGCGAGGCGCTCATCTGCGCCTACTGCCATATGTTTGACATGCACGCGCGGGCCTTCCGCTTTGCCAACGTGGTCGGCCCGCGCCAGACCCACGGCGTCGGCTATGATTTTATCCGCCGGTTAAGGAAGGATCCCACGCAGTTGCGCATCCTCGGGGACGGACTCCAAAGCAAGAGTTACATCCACGTCGAGGACATACTCGAGGCGGTCTTTCTCGCCAACGAGCGGTGCCCGGTGCGTTACGATGTGTTCAACGTGGCGACCGGCGACTACATCACAGTGCGGGAGATCGCCGACCTGGCCGCGCAGGTCTGCGGGCTGGAGCCCGGCAGCGTACGGCACGATTTCACCGGCGGCGACCGGGGCTGGAAAGGCGACGTGCCGGTCGTGCGCTTCGACTGCACCAAGATCCACGCACTGGGCTGGAAGTGCCGCCGCAATTCCGCCGCGGCGATGCGCGATTCGATGAGCGCCATGCGCGACGAGATCAGTCATGACTGAAGCCCGGTCCGCGCCCACGGTCGTCGAGCATCTGTTGCCGCCGGAAGGCACACCGGGCCCGGTGGACCTGAGCTTGGTGGTGCCGGCCCTGAACGAGGCGATCACCGTCGGCGAATTCGTGCGGTGGTGCCAGCAGGGGCTGAAGGCCGCGGGGGTCACCGGTCAGATCCTGATCGTGGACAGCTCGACCGACGCCACCCCGGACCTGGTGCTCGCGCAGGGCGGCGAGGTGCTGCGGGTGCCGAAGCGCGGGCTCGGGCGGGCCTACATCGATGCGCTGCCTTACATCCGCGGGCGCTGGATCGTGATGGGCGATGCGGACCTGACCTATGATTTTCGGGAGCTGGCGCCGTTTGTAGCCCAGTTCCGGGCCGGCGCCGAATACGTGATGGGCAGCCGGTTCAGCGGCACAATCGAGGCTGGGGCGATGCCGCCGTTGCACCGCTACTTCGGCACGCCGCTGACGACCTGGATCCTCAATCTCATCTACGGCAGCCGCTACACGGACATCCATTGCGGCATGCGCGGCCTGACCCGGGAGGCGCTCGCGAAGATCGATCTCAAGTCCGAGTCGTGGGAGTATGCGTCGGAGATGGTCTTGAAGGCTGCCCGGCTCGGGTTGCGCATCGCCGAGGTGCCGGTGAAATTCTACAAGGACCGCGATGGCCGCCTCAGCCACCACCGCCGCGAGGGCTGGCTGTCCCCATGGATCGCCGGCTGGCTCAACCTCAAGGTGATGCTGGTGTATTCGCCGGACACCTTTCTGCTGGCACCGGGCTTTTTGCTCATGCTGCTGGGCTTGCTGCTATCCGTGTCGCTCTCCTTTGGTCCGCTGGTTGTCGGGGGGGTGGGGTTCGAATTGCACTGGATGCTGCTGGGCATCACCTGTGCGACGCTCGGTTACAGCTGCATCCAGATCGGCATCGTCGCGCGAATCATGCATGGTCTGCGCACCGGCATCGCCGGCCCGGTGCAGCGCTGGCTGGCCTATGACCGGGGCATGATCACGGCGGGGATTTGCGTGGTAACGGGCTTGTTGCTCGTGGGACGTCTCGGCTGGCACTACGTTCAAGGCGGGATGCGGCTCACCCAGATTTCCTATTCGAGCATCTTCGGGTTGCTTTTGATCGTGCTCGGCTGCCAGACCTTCGGCTTCACCCTGCTGCTGGAGATGGCCCAGCGGGTGATCGTCAAACGCAACGAGCCATGAGCGGACGAGGCACAGAATCCTACGGCCAGCATGGCGTGACCTGGGTCGATCGCTTCGGGGTCTGGTTGTCCCAGCGGGCCATCCGCCGGTGGCTGCCGGTGGGAAATGATCTCCGCGTGCTTGAACTCGGGTGCGGTTACCGCGCGACGCAACTGCTGGCCCTGCGCGACCGGATGAACCAAGGCACTGGAGTCGATTTCAAGATCGCGCCGGAGCTGCGCAACTTGCCGGGCCTGGTGTTTCACGAGGGGCCGATCGATGACACCCTGCCGAAGCTTGGTTCCGGCGCGTTCGATGTCGTGCTGCTGATCTCAGTGCTGGAACATCTGCGCGAGCCGCTTGCGGCGCTCGAGGCGGTGCAGCGGTTGCTGCGGCCGGGCGGAGTGCTGTTGGTCAATGTGCCGACATGGTGGGGAAAGTGTTTCCTGGAGTTCTCGGCCTTCCGCCTCGGATTGAGCCCGAAGATCGAGATGGACGACCACAAGATGTACTACGACAAGCGGGACCTCTGGCCGCTGCTCGTGCGGGCCGGCTTCCGGCCGAGCGCCATCCGGCTTTCCTATCACAAGTTCGGCCTGAATCTTTTCGCCGCTGCCCGCAAGTCCGCCGATGTCTGAGCACGACAACTGGGACGAGCACTGGGACCGCTACGCCGCGGCCGCCAGCCGGAATCCGGCACAGCAAATGCGCCACGCCATCATCGTGAAACTGCTGCGGCAGGATGTGAAGGCCGGGGCGCGGGTGCTGGACATCGGCAGCGGTCAGGGTGACCTGCTGGTCAAGCTGCACCCGGCCTTGCCCGAAGCTGAACTGCTGGGATTTGAGCTGAGCGCAAGTGGAGTGGAAATCTCCCGGCGCAAGCTGCCCGCCGAGAAGTTTTTCGTAGCCGATCTATTCCGACCGCCGGCCGAACTGAAGGCCTTCGCCGGTTGGGCGACCAACGCCGTCTGCTCGGAGGTGCTGGAGCATGTGGATTCGCCGGTGGATTTCCTGAAGGCATCCCGGCCGTATCTGGCCGAGGGGGCGAGGCTCGTCGTGACGGTGCCCGGCGGACCGATGTCGGCCTTCGACAAACACATTGGACACCGGCAGCACTTCACGCGCGAGTCGATCAGCCGGATTCTCGGCGAAGCCGGGTTCGCGGTGGAGGATGTTTATCTTAGCGGTTTTCCTTTCTTCAACCTGTACCGCTGCGTCGTGATCGTTCGGGGGGAGAAACTGGCGGACGACGTGAACGCCGGGCAGGGCGGCTTCTCCGCGGTGCTGGCCGGGGCCGTCATGGCGGTATTTCGCGGCCTGTTTTGGCTCAACCTGATGAGTTCACCCTTTGGTTGGCAGGTCGTGGCCGTGGCGCGCAAGACCGGTTCGGCCTGAAGCGGGCGGCTGATCGCGTCGTCGGGTTTCGAGCAATGCGAGCGGGCCGGCGAAGATCAGCAGCAACCAGAGCGCGTAGGCCCCGGTGAAATAACCGGTGTTCAACGAGGGAAACGAGGTCGCATCAATCAGCGCGACGATGAGGCAGTTGGCGGCGCAGGCCCCGAGCAGCCCGACGCCCAGCAAGCCGAAATAACTCCAGCGGCGGCGGGCGAAGGCCGTGCCGAGGGCGAAGCCCCCCATGAGTAATGCCAGGCCACCCGCCCACGGCGCGAAGAACTGATAGACCTGCAGCACCCGGCCGAGTGCATGCACCCGCATCCGGTCGAGCCAGCGCTGGTGCGGCGTCGTGGGATCCTGGTTGGAGCGGGTACGCGTGAGCCGGGCGATCAACGCCAGCTCCGCGGGCGAGCCGGCGCTCTGCCAGAGCGAGCGGGCGTCCATGTCGTTGAACGTGACAAAATACTCCGCAGCGTTGCGCAAGGAAACGGGGAGCTGCTTGAAGTGTTCTTGGCGCAACGGCGGCAGGAAACCGGAGCGCCGGGGGCCGGCGGGGATCTTGCCGCTGTCGCAGGCGGCGTTCACTTCGGCGGCCAGTTTCCCGTAGAAGGCGGCGGCCTCGGCGCCATTGTGGGCCAGGCCCCGGTCGTTTACCGCACGGCGGAGCGCCCACATGAACCAGCCGCCACCGATCTCGTGTTCGCTGTTCGGGCGCCCGGTGAGCGATTCCGTCAGCGATGCCCATGATTCGCCGGTCGGGCCATCTAGTTCGGAACGCAGCCCGGCCAAAGCCGGACTGAGTGGATAAAGCCGTTGGCGCACCTCGGCGGGCACCGGCAGGTAGGGCTGCCACTTGAGCGGCTCGACGCGCATCAGCGCGCCCATGGCGTCCTTGAAATCACGCTGGTTGAACTCGCAGGTGATGAACACCCCGTAGTGACGGTAATTGACGAAAGCGACCAGGAGCGGGCCTGCGGCCCAGGGCCCGAGCGGCAATGCCACCAGCACCAGCAGTCGCCGCGTCCGGTCGACGGCCCGGGCCAGCCACACCGCGCCGACGGCGGCAGCCCAGAGCGGCAGCACGCAGGGCAGGAGCCAGACCCATTCCTCACGGGTCAACACGAAGGCGGAGAGGGTTGCACCGGTGAGCACCGCCCAGGGCAGGAGCCGGTGAAGCGGCTCGCGGTGGCGCGCGTAGAGCGCGATCAATCCGGCCAGGATCAACAGCACCTCGGAGTGCACGATCTGCTGGCGCAGCACCCGCATGTGAATGAGGGCGTCGTAAGAGACCGGGTTGAACAACAGCACCGCAAACAGCGCGAAGCGGACGACGGGTTTCGGCGCGAGCGGCCGCAGGGCGCACACGAACAGCCCGCAAGCCGTCGCGTAAAGCAGATGATGGGCAACGAACAGCGGCACACCGGCGGTGTAGGCTGCGGCGATGAAGAACGAATACATCGGCCCCTTGGCCAAAGTGAGGTGGTTGTAGGTTCCCAGCCACTCGCCATGCAGGAGGGCATCGGCGAGCCGGAGGAACAGCATGTCGTCGTATTCCGCGTGGCCGACCGCCACCATTGTCTGGCCCGCGACCAGCCACAGCTTGAGTCCCACGAGCCCGAGCCCGGCGATCAGGCAGAAGCGTCCAGTCCAGAGACGGACTGCAAGGGCGGATGACGGGGTGTCGGTCATGAAATTGTGGCGGACACTAAGCGGAGAGGAGTGGATGTCAGCCAACCAAATTGTGTGGTCCGGTCTTTTCCGTCGGACCAGCCCGACCGAGCCAGATCAGGGTCCATGCGGTGGCCGGAACCGTCAGCACCACGAAAACGAGCATGCCCGGATCCGCCGCCGGCAAAAGCGCCGAAGTGTAGTGCGCATGTGCGGGCGCCACCACCCAGACGACGGCAAACCACAGCAGGGTGAACTCAGCCAGTGCACGCAACCAGCGGCTGGGCAACTGGCAGGCACCAAGGCCGAGCAGGATGAACAGGCAGGCGTTGTTGAAATAGGAGCCTTGGTGGTTCACGGATGTCTTGGCGACGAACATGAGCAGGCACCATGTGACGGTGGTCGCACCGATGAGCGCCAGCATCAGTCCGGCCAACCGGCTGAGACCGGCTTCCTGTGGCCGCCGCCGCGCCAACAACGCGAGGCCGCATCCGCCTACGAGAAGGGGGCCCGGCGACTGAAAGAAATTCAGAAAGCAGCCGGCGCGGAAGGCGTTGCCCACCACCCGCAACCCGGCGGAGAAATCGCCCGCGCTAATTTTTCGGGCGGCATCTTGGAAATCGACGACCAGCCCGGAGTCATCCAGGCCGAAGAGGCGGGTGAAGTTGCCCCATTTGCTTTGCAGAAAATCATGCACCGTCAGCGCGCCGTATGAGTCGCGCAGTGCCTGGGGAAGAGACCGGGCGTCGACGTCGACCACCCCGGCCAGATGCCATTTGAGCAGGCGGTTGCCCGGCGGATCGGCGAGTTTCTGATAAAGCGACCAAGGGAGGAGGCAGACCGCGCCGGCGAGTACGGTGGCACCCCAGCAGCGCCAGCGCTGCGGCGGCGGTCGAAACATGGAGACGAGACCGAGGCCGATGAGACCAAACGCGCTACCGCCGTGACCGAGCATGGCCAGCCCGGCGCAGGCACCGGCCAGAGCCCCGTTCTGTCCCGGAGCGAGGAAAAGCAGAGCGGCGGTGATCAGCAGAAAGGCGGCCGGCAGCAGCTTGGGCCAGATGAGAGTTCCATTGAGCAGGAAGAACCCGGAGAATGCGGCGAAGAATAGAATCCAGGCAATGATCCGGGCCGGCACCCGGGCGAGTCGCAGCAGGATCCACATCCCGAGAAACACCCAGGTCTGTAGAATCGTGCCCATGATCTGATAGCCGAGAGTTGACGGGGCGACGGGATGAATCAGGAGGTAGAACGCCGCCTGCAAGGGAGGACGGTCGCTGCTCAACCAGTCACCGAAAAAACCGTGCGGTGACTGGCCGTTGGCCAGCCGATCGCCCAGCCAGAAGGGCAATACCCCATCCGGCGGGAGCCGGAACAGGTAGCGCTCCATTGAGACGAAGGGCGGATTTTCGATTCCACCATAGAGGAAGAGCACGGCCGAATAGAGCACACCGATCGCAAAGCAAAACAGCAGCGGGCGCAAGAGTTGTGACCAGCAAACGGTGCCCGCCGCACGACGCCAGCCGAGGATGGTCATCCCCAAACTGGCGCCCAACACAGTCACCGCAATCCAATGCCCCGATCGAGTCTGCGCAAAATAGGCAAAAAAAAGAACGTAGGCCGTCACCGCGCTGCCTGCCAAACACAGAGCAAGTGCAAGCTCCGGGGCCAGCTGGCGGCGGCGCGCCACCCAGAGGGTAAACGCCGCACCCGGCAAGAGAACCAAGACAAAGACCACGGCATGCAGGCCGAGCAGCGAAAGCACCGGAGCCGGGCGAAACCCCGTCGGAACTGGCGCGCTCACGCCCAGCCAGCCGTTGCCCCCGGCAATTTCGTCCTCGGCGAAGAGATAGACATTCCGCTTCCGCCAGTCCGGGGGCACGGTCCAACGGAGCAGGGTCCAGTGTTCCGTGGGGACCTGCCGCGGGGCCAGTATCTGACGGAAACCAGTCACGGGATCCTCCCAACCGAAGACTTCACCGTGCTCGCCGGGATAACCTGCCACGTAAACGGAGAACTCGTCGCCGAGTTGGAACGGACCATACTTCAGCCGGCCGATGAATTTGTCCTCCCCCTGCCAGGAGTCCCAAAGCGGCACGGTCGCATGCAGCCGGGCGAATCCGGGCGCGTCGAAATTTCCCGTGGCTGACGCAAAGCGACCTTCGAACTCAACTGGGAAGGGCCCGCTGGACGCGGCTCGGAGGCCGCAGCTTAGGACCAAGAGGGCCAGGGTGTATCTCATGTCGTGTCCGATCTTAGCGGAAGCGGCGGCTGGCGGCAAGCAACAGAGCCAGCGCGGCGCCCAGACCGATCACTCCCGGCCATCCGTTGGCAAGATGCCGCACGGCGTCGGAAAGAAACGAGGTCCGCGATGACGATCGGCCGAGCATCCGTGACAGTTCCGACGGGCGGTCCGCCAGATCGCACACACTGGCCGGCAGGTATTGCTGGACGGCCGGCATATCGAGCAGGTTCGCGAGAATGAAGCCATTGGGATAGGGAATTGGGCCATGGTCGAAGAGGCGGCGGTCGGGCGATCGCACGTAGGCGGCAACCACCTTTTCATAGGTGCGGAATTCCGCACGCGTCTCCGGGAGGCGCTGGACCAGGGCGTAACGGGTGGCTTGGACGGCGCCCAGGGCGAAGGCGCCCAGCACCAACGAGAGCAGGACCAGCGCGACCGTCCGTGAACGCGCGGAGACGGGCTGGTCGGCCAGCAGCACACCCGCCGCCACATTCACGAGCACACCGTAGAGGTAGAGTTCTCCATAGCGGTTGGCCGGCGGCCACATGGTGGTGTTGGAGCGCGCGAAGGCGATGGCGGCGATCTGCAGGCCGACCCACAGGCCGGCGCCGAGCAGGAAAGTGGGCAGGTTGCCGCGAAAGGCCGGTTCCCGAAGCCACCGCCACGCCAGCCAGGCGAGCGGCGCATAGATCACCGGCGCGAGCCAGCCGCGGCTCGTAGCCGGCCACGCCATGCCGGCGAGAAGATAGCGGAGAAACTGGGCGAGACTGGTGGCGCGCAGGACGTCGTGTTGCGGCGCGGGATTGTGGACCAGCCAGGCGAACCCGAGAAGCGCGACCGCGACGGCCGCGGTCAGCAGGACATGCCGCCGGTCGGCGGACCGGTCGAGGACGAGACGCAGGAGTGAGATGACCACGACGATCAGAGGGGCGAAAAATCCCGACCCCAGGCTGAGCATGGCGCACCCGCCCGCGATCCAGCCGGTATGCCAGGCCCGGGAGCCGGGCGGTGCGGTCAGCAACTGCCACAGGCAATACAGGCTGAAGCCGGCGACAAACAGGAACTGAGACTGGAAGCCCCAGACTATATTCTCGAAGATTATCGGCAGGCCGCCGGCCGCTGCGACGACGACAAACATGACAGCAGGCCACACGCCGGATTGGTGGCGCGCCAGCAGCAGCCAGGCCCCCGCGAGCACCGCGCCGCAGAGGAATGCATTCAGGACGGTCTGCTGGCGGTTGTCCCACTGGCCGCTGACGGCGGCCAGCGTGGCATTGCAGAGATTGGTGAAGAATACGCGGTGCTCGTTGGTCGGGTAGAACAGCGTGGCGGGCGAGAAGTCGCCGTTGCCCAGCGGGATGATGAACGCCCGCGAATCGGCGGCCCAGGAATCCTGTACGGGCAGATCGGTGCCGAAGTTTGCCACGACCGCCAGCCGGCCGCCGGCGACAACCAACAGCAGGCTGAGCGCGGCCACAAGCCAACGTTGACGGTAGACGCGGACGAGGATCGTTTCGCGCATCGCGGGCAGGGATCAACCGACGGTTTCGACCTCAGCGCCGATGGCCAGCCTTGAGCCGCTCCAATAAAGTCCGAGCACGGCGACCAGCCAGCTGGTGAACCAAAACCCCGACCAAGTCGGGCGCAGCACCTCGTGCCAGGGATCCCAGCACGGGGAAAAGGTCCAGAGACCGAGCCAGAGCGCGAGGTGAAGGCCGATGACAGCCCGGATCAGGCGCGGACGCCCGCTGAGCAGCAAGCCCAGCACGGCGGCGACATGCAGCAGCGCGCCGGTCAGGTAAGTGCCTTGGTGGATGACGGTGCCCTCGGGACCAAACATCAGCGCACACCACACGACGATGCTAACCAAGGCGACCCGCAGGCACCAGACCGCCGCCTGCGCCCGCGGCTGGCGGCGCGCCAGCCAGAGGAAGGGCAGGCCGGCGAGGAGGACGCCGGGTGATTGCACGAGATGGAAGAACTGGCCGCCCTGCATCGCGTTGCTGAACCGCCACCACGCGCGCGACCAGTCGCCCGTGACAAACTCGACGAACGTGCGCCCGAGGCTGGGAAAGATGTGGGTGAAGTCGCCCGCGAGCACGCGGACATTGGACCACTTGTCGCGGAAGATCTCCGCCGCGGGTGCCTGGCGGTAGGCCTCGGCGATCACGGTCAGGGCGCCGCGCGGGTCCACGTCGCGGTGATTGGCGAGATGGTACTTGAGCAGGCGATCACCGGGTGGATCAGCCCAGTGTTGGTAGGCCAGCCACGGGGCGAAGAGCAACAAGGCGATGACCGCGCTTCCGATCACCAGGCGGTGGTCGCGCCAGCCACCGCGCGCCAGGTGCACGGCGCCGAGGGCGAGCAGGCCAAAGAAGCTGCCGCCATGGCCGAGCATGGCCAGGGCGGCGCATCCGCCGAGGGCGATGATTTCAACCCCGGTGGCCCGGCGCCTTTGCGTGGCGATGCGATGGAGCAGTCCGGCGGCGGCGAGGAGATAGCCGGCAGGCAGCAGCTTCGGCCAGGTGTAGAGTGTGTTGAGCAGGAAGAATCCCGAGGTGGCGCACACCAGCAGGCACAACCGCCCCGGCCGGCGCGCCACGCCCAACGCGGTGAGCAGCACCCACAAGCCGGCATAAACGGCGAGCTGGCACGAAAGAGCGGCGGCGATCCGGCCCGCCGGGGCGCGCACCCACGGGCGGGAGATGAGCAGAAATCCCGTTTGCAGCGGCGGCCGGTCGCTGGTCAGCCAGTCGGCGAGAAATGGACGCAAGGGTTCACGGTGGAAAATCTTGTCCGCGAAAAGCTCCGGAATCTGGTTGTCCGGCGGCAGCATCAAGTCATGGCGGCCCGCCGGCACGCCCTCGGGTGACTGGTCGCCTCCATAGAGGTAAAGGGTGGAAACGACGAGCGCGGCGAGAAAGAGCACCGCGAGCAACGGAGTGAAGCGGGCCAGGCGCAGCGGCTGGCTGCGCCCAAATTGCCACCCAGCCCAGAGGACGGCCAGAAATCCGGCAATCACCAGTACAAGACCGAGGCCATAGGAGAAATAGAACGCAAAGAATACCGCGAGCGCGAACACTCCCGAAAGAACAAGGGCCAGGGTCACCTGCAGGGGCTGGTCACCACCGCACCGCGACTGGAGCAGGATCAGCGCGGTGAAAAATGGCAGCACGGTGAGCAGCACTGCCAGCAGGCTGGACCCGGCCGCGGCCCAGTGGGCCGAACGCGCCGGGGCGAAGGTCATGGGGAGGCCCACTCCCATCCCCAGATCGGGCGAAGTGTCCTCCGCCACAATCACGGCGGGTTGTCCGACCCAGGTGGCAGGCAGTTCCCAGCGGTAGAGGCACCAGGCGGGACCGGGGGCCGAGCGGACGCCGAGCCGAAGTTCGCGCTGGTGGTCCGGCGTTTGCAGGCTGAGCCGCAGCGTGGAGTTGTCGGGGAAGCCGGTGACATTCAGCGCGAGCACGGCGGGCGTTGCGGACAGGTAGACTTCCAGCGTGCCGGTGCCCCCTTGGTCCGGGTGATTGGAATCCCAGACCTGCCCCGGAGCCGAGCCGATCTGGCGAGCGACGTCATCGCCGGCGGTGCGGAACGATCCGCCCAGTTGGGGAGAAGCGGGATTCTCCAGCGCGTGTGTGCTTACGGCCGCGCATCCGAGAAGAAGAAGGACGATCAGCCGCATCGTGCTAAGGGGTGAAAGGATCGGGCTTGAAAAGATTCAGCCGGCGGATGCGGAGGTATTCGAGTTTGGCCGTGAGATCTCCGGGATGGATCATGTAGCCTTGGTCGGAGGAGGTCGCTTCGTTGGCTTTTTGCTGGCTGCCCGTGGCGAGGTAGACCTCGCGCCATTGCTCCCGGTTCTTTGCATACCACTCCACCGCCTTCCGGTCCTGCTGATGCAGGAAGAGGCCGCCGGTTCCGGCGAGCAGGAGCAGGGCGACCCACCAGCCGTTGCGCCAGCGGCGGTTGGTCAGGGTTTCGCCGTGCAGGAAGAGCGCGAAGACTCCCGGCACCACGAGCGTGACGTAGCGTGGCGCATAAGGCGCCGCCGACCAGCCAAGCATGACGCGGCCCACCGCGGTGTTGAGGCAATAAAGCAGGGTGCTGGCGGAAAGCAGGAAGATCGCGGTGCTCGCCGGTCGCGTCTCCGGCGAGGCGCGCAGGAGCCGCAAACCGTGCACGACGGCCACTGCCCCGAGGGCCAGAAAGAGCAGGATGCCGCCCGTCACGTCGAGGGCCAGGCGTCCCTGCCAGCCCGCGTAGCTTGCGAGCATCAGGCCGGAGAAATAGATGTATTCCAAGGGCCGGTCGTGGGGAAAATGAAAATTCGGGACGGCGGGCTGTTGCTGATAGCCGGTGAAGAAGAGTCCCCAGATGGCCAGGCAGAGCAGCGCAGCCGCGCCCGCCAGCACGGCGGCCGGCCGGTCGGACCGACGCCAGGCGTGCCACGCTTCCAGCCCGATCAAGACCGGACTCAACGCCCCGGCGAACAAACCGAATCCGGTGAAGACGAGGAACAGGGTCAGCAACACCAGCAGACCCAGGCGCCAGCGCGGCCGCGGAACGAACCACGTCAGGCCATAAAGCAGCATGAGCAGGACGGGAACGGCGCCGTGCGAGGGATTGGCGGGGCCGATCCAGGATTCGAACTGGCGCATCGTCAGAAAAATCACGGGCACCGTGACGAGGGTGAAGCCGCCGCGAGCGCCACACCTTCTGGCCAGCGGGAGCGCCAGCAGCGCGGCCAGACCGGACACCGCCACCGTGAGCAGTGCGTCGCCCCGCGCGTCCCACTGGGTAAAGTGAGCCAGCGCGGCGGTGAAGAGAAATCCCACGCCCTGGCGATGCGGGCCGTGCTGATAGGAAAAAATCTTCCACCAACCCTCGCCGTTGAAGAGTGGATTGTAGATGTCCCACTGGTCCGAGAAGAAGATGTTCGCCGTATGCCCGGCGGTGAAGCGCACCCGCTGGTCAAAGAGGACCAGCGTGAACAGGACCACTGCGCCAACGGCCAGCTTGGACCAGGGAAACGCGGGGGAGGCGGGCGGGTGGGACGGCATGGCAAAGGGCCGCCTAGAATTCGGCGATTTTGCCGGCCTTGTCCAATCTTCTATGGTCAGGCGAGAGGTGGAATGCGCGGCGGGTAGGCCAGGCCGAAATCCTCGCGGTCGAGCGTGAGATTGGGATTGTAGGCCGGGTCGTTAAGCAGGCGGGCACCCCAGCGCGCCTTGACGGCGTCGATTTCAGCCTGGAAGCGGCGGACTTTCTCGGGCGAATCCTCGGCGCCGCGGCTGGCGGATTCGTGGTGAAGCAACTCGGCGAAGGGGGTGAAGAGGTTGCGCAGGCCGAGGGCCTCGACCTTCAGGCAAAAGTCGACGTCGTTGAAGGCGATCGCCAGGCTCTGTTCGTCCAGCCCGCCGGCTTCAAGGTAGACGGCCTTGCGCATCACGAGGCAGGCGGCGGTGACCGCCGAGACGTTGTGGGCGAGGTGCGGCCGGTACTGTGGCGTGCCCGGCTCCTCGCGGGAGAAGCCTTTGAATGGATGGCCGGCGACACCACCGAGGCCGGTGATGACGCCGGCGTGCTGGATGCGCAGGTCGGGGTAATACAGCTTCGCACCGACGCAGCCGATGCCAGGGCGGACGGCATGGGCGACGAGTTCGTCAAGCCATTCCGGATTCATGACCTCGAGGTCGTTGTTCAGCAGGCCGACCAACTCGCCGCGCGCGTGGCGGACGGCCCGGTTGTTGATTGCCGAGTAGTTGAACGGACCGGGGCAGGACAGCACCTCGAACCGCCCGCGGCCCTTCGTCCGGTCGTAGAAGGCGAGCAACTCGGGATCGTCCGAGTCGTTGTCGGCGATGAGAAATTCGAAATTGGGGTAGGCGGTCTTCGCCAGGATGCTTTCAACACAGGCGACGAGCAGCTCGCGGCGGTTGCGCGTGGGGATGACGAGCGTGACGAGCGGGGCCGGATCCGGGCGGGAGCGTCGGGCATGCCAGTGGCCGCCGGGCACACGCTCCAGCGTGACGGATTCGCCGCGACGCTGGAAGTGCTCCTCCAGGGCCCGGCGCGCGGCCTGCACGACGTAATCCTTTTCCTGCAGCTGCATCGCCGTCGAACCCTCGATGGCGCGCCAGTGATAGAGCACGCGTGGCAGGTGATGGATTTGCCCCGGCTGCACCCGGTCGGTGACGCGCAGGGCGAGATCCCAGTCCTGTGCGCCCTCAAAGCCGGCCCGGAAGCCGCCCACGGCGCGGAGTGTGGCCGTGCGATAAACCGTCAGATGCGACAGATAGTTCTGTCCGTTGAGAAGGTCGGGGTTCCAGTCGGGCTTGAAATGCGGGTCGAAGCGGTGGCCGGTCTCGTCGATCTTGTCCTCATCCGAGTAAACAACCTCGGCGTCGAGCCGCGTGGCCAGCAGGCCGGCGACGCAGAACAGGGCGTGGGGCGCAAGTTCATCGTCATGATCGAGCAGTGCGCAGAACGCGCCGGTGGCGGCCGCCAGCGCGGAGTTGGAGGCGGCGGAGATATGGCCGTTCTCCGGGCGGAAGACCGGCTTGATGCGCGGATCCGAGCGAGCGTAGCGCTCGAGCACCGCGCGGACCTGCGGCGCGGTGGACGCGTCGTCCGCGATGCAGAGTTCCCAGTGCGGATAGATCTGTTCGCGGACGGACTCGATGGCCCGTACCAGCCAGCGCTCGGGCGTGTTGTAGACCGGCAGCAGCACGGAAATCAGCGGGGCGTTGGCGAGGGCGGCGGCCTGCCAGCGCAAGGCTTCCAGCTGCGCGGGCTGGAAGGTGTCAAATTCGCGCACCCAATGGGTGTAGGTGCCTTTCATGGCGAGCAGGGCCTCGGTCCCAAGCTGCTGACGGTGGAACACATGCCAGCCGCCCTGTTCGTCCTCGGCCTCGAGGTCGATCTCGTTGTCGGAGGGAGCCAGAGCCACGGTCAGGCGGAATCCCGATTGGCCGGCGCCGGCGAGGTGCTTGAAATTGTGGCCGACGTCGGGACGGCCCAGGCCGTATTCGCCCGGGAAGATCCTCGCGCCGACCCTTGCGCGCACGGCGCGGATCAGCCCGGTCTCGGGGACGACCCAGCCGCGCACCGGCAGGTCGACGGCCTCGGCCGGCCACTGGCGCGGGGCATCAAGGTGGGCGTGATACTTCACCGCAGGCGGCAGGACGCCGAGATTGCCCGGGGATAGTCGCAAGGTGCGGGCGGGCAACGGTGGCGGCGGCGGCTGGCGGGGCGGGCCCAAAAGCGGGTCGACCAGCGCCCGCCGCAGGGCGCGGAGCCAGGCGGTGCCGCGCCATGACCCGGTGGCCTGCATGCGCTGCACCCGGTATTCGCTTTGGTAGAGTTCGTCCTGCAGGCGGGTCACCTCGCGTTCGGCCAGCTGGCAGATCTCCTGGGCCTTGGCCAATTCCGCTTCCAGCTGGCGGGCATGCTCGGCGGCGTGGCGGCGGATCTCCCGGATGTCCTGCTGGAGGACTTCACGGGTTTCTTCCAGGCCGGCGGAATGGCGGGTGAGATCCGCGATCGTGCCCGCACGCTCCCGCAGGTTGGTGTCGAGCTGGCGAGTGGCCCGGCCGAGTTCGGCGAGGTTGGCGAGCAGATCCGTCTGCCGTGCGGGATCGGACAGTGGGTTGGCCGCGAACTGGCCGGCAAGCTGGTCCAGCAGGGCGGGCAATTCGGTTTCCGCGGTTCCGGCGAGGGCGCGCCAGGCGGGATTGGCGGGTGCAGTGAGCGCCTGCTCGTAGAAGCGAAGCAGACCGGCGCCGTTCACGTTAAGGTCGAAATGCGAGCGGGCAAAGGCGGCGGCGGCCTGGCCCAGTTGAGCGGCCAAAGCCGGGTCGCCCAAGACCCGGCGGCAGGCGGCGGCGATCGCGGTGGCATCACCTCGTGACAGGACGAGGGCGTCGCGCCCGTTCACGAGCTGGCGGCCGATGTTGGAGTCGGGCAGCACCACCGGCCGGCCGGCGGCGAGATACTCGGGGAGCTTGGACGGCAGACGGTAGTCGTTGAAGGCGCCGGCCTCGCCGGGCTGCACCAACACATCGGCGAGGGCGAGCAAGGCGGGCAGTCGGGCCTTGTCGACGAAGCCGAGCTCGATGAGCCACGCGGCACAATCGTAGCCGAGATCCTGCGTGAACTTCGGCAGCGTGAAGCCCGTGCGGACGAGCCGCACCGGCGTGCCACCCTCGTTGAGGAGTCTCACGGCGCCGTAAAGCTCGCGCATCTCGGCGGCGTTGGCGTAGGTGACGCTGCCGGTGAAAACGATCACCTTTTCCCCGTCGCGCAGGCCGAGTTCACGGCGCAGGGCCGGGTCGGGGGGCTGCGGGTGGTAGAGAGCGAAATCGACCCCGGGAAGGAGCAGGTGCACCGGCTTGCCCGGCGGCACGAACTCGCGGAGGCGCTCGTTGATCACCGTCACGCCGTCGGCGAGCCGGAGCAGGTGGTGGTAGAGCACCGGGTGCGGCAGTCCGTCCACCATTGGGAAGGGAAATTTCTGCTCGGGCAGCTCACGGAGGTCGGCGAGCGGTTTGCCGCCGAAGGTCTCGAGCAGGTATTCCTCATTGTCTTCCAAGTGGACCAGCACGCGGGTGCCGGGGTGGAGACGCTGGTAGGCGGCGACGAACTTGCGGACGCCCTCGCGCGGCGTCCAGGCGTGGATGAGGTCGGCGGGGCGGCCGTCAGGAAAAGGTGCGGGCTGGGCCAGCACCTCGGCATAGGTGCCCGCGTGGAAACGCGGCGACGGAACGGCGGAGAGGGTCTCTTTTTCGCCGGGCACGGCGACCGTGCACGCGTGGCCATGGTCGCACAGCCAGTGCGCGAATCCGGCGATGTGATTCAGGCTGTTGGTCGTGAAGTTACCGTAATTGACAAACAGGATGTTGAACGCCGTCCGCTTTTCATCCCGCTCCGTCGGCGCAAACGGTTGGCCTGGCCCCGTGGGGGGAAGGCTGACCGGTTGGCGTCCTGATTTCACTGGGGAAACCCGCGGCGAGCCGCGGGAGGTATTCTGGTTTCCACGAGGGGAGAGGCGGCGGGCTCAGCGGCCGGCGGCCTCGACTTTCTTTTTGTCCTTGGGTGGAGGCAGGTTTTCGAAGCCGGGGGCGAACTTATAGACGATGGCATCCCACGGCGCGGCACCCCGCAGGGCCCGGTTGGGGGTGAGGCTCCATTCGCAGACCAGCCGGCCGACGAGATTGGGGTCCGTGAGGGGAAGGTTGGCGAAAGTATGCTCGCGCACCATCAGGTGTTTTTCCGTGGAAAGGATGCGCCCGTGAAATTCCCGGTAGTCGGCCTCGGTGGCGAACGCCGCGGGGATCTTGGCGCGTACAGCGGCGACATCGTTGTCGGGCCCCCACTCGGCGAGCAATTCCAGCAGGCGGAGGCGGAACTGATCGGTCTGGGCGTCGCTCAAGCCGAAAGTGGCAGGGACGGTCTGCGCGGCGTCGAAATCACCGATGTCGACCAGATGCGCGGCGTAGCTGGAGGCCAGGTGGGCCTGCTGGTCCGACGGCAGGAGCCGGCGCGCTTCATCAAGGCGCCCCAGCGCAGCGAGGTAGTGAGCGTAGTTCCGGCCGGCGTCGGCGCGTTCCGGACCGGTGGGAATGGTCTGCAGCCAGGCGGGCAAATCGGCGTTTTGCTCGGGTTTCTGGATGCCATCGACGCCACTGTAGAGGCCCTTGAGCGGACGCTGGGCGGCGAGGGCGCGCTGGATCGGCAGCTCGCGGCGGATCAGCCCGAGGAAGATCGCGAGACGCAACGCTGGGGTGTCGCCCTCGGTAGCCAGAAACTTCTCCAGGCTGGACGGGGTTTCCCCGCGGAACGCGAGACCCTCGGCCACGGTGGCGAGCAGCTCGGGCTTGTGCTCAGCGGTGATGTTGGTGAGCAGTTCGTCGGTCAGCTTGTCGTTGCGGTAGATGGTGGTCTGACGGAGGACTTCGTTCCAGAGCCACGGCCGTTCGTTGTCGAGCACCGGGAAACCCAGGGCCTCACCCCAACGGATCTGGCGGCAGAGGGTCTGGATGATGGCCGCGAGCAGCTGTTTCTTGCCGGCGGCGTCCAGGTTGGTCTCCACGCCGTAGAGGAAAATCGCACAGTTGATGGCGTCGAAGGACGCGACCTTCTTCTCCTCAAGGCGGAGCAGTACGCGTTCCTTGAAGTAGACCGGGGTATACGGACCGAGGACCGCCTTGCCGGTCCGCAACTGCTCGGCGGTGGGCGACGAGGGATAGGCGCGGAGGATACGGTCGATGTTCGCGCTAGCCCGCCGCCAGTGGAACTGCATGTAGGAATACGAATACTGGCCCTCGACCACGTTGTTTACGTAGGCAACGGCCCGGTCGTAAAGGCGGCCCGCCTCGGCATCTGCCTCCGGTCCGGTGAAGGGTCCGATTTCTGCCCCCAGTACGCGGGAAAAGATCGAGGCCAGTAGCAGGAGGGCGGAGAGAAGACGGCGGATCGACATGAGGAATTGGCAGGGCCGGCCGGACCAGCGGAGGCGCCGGTCCGGCGGGAGAACGGGATTAGAGCTTGAAGCCGGCGTCGGCGGCGTCCTTGGCGAACATCTTGACGGTGTCGAGGGACAG
>CAZZDB010000060.1:0-19141 GCA_964652485.1 uncultured Oleiharenicola sp. | reverse complement strand
TTCGCGGAGACGTTCTGCAGGTCGAGGCAGATGAAGGCGAAGAGCAGCGCCAACGGGATGGCCGTGGCCACGATCAGGCCCGCGCGCAGGTCATAGAGGAAGAATACGAGCACCACGATGACCAGCAGCATGCCGCGCAGCAGGTTGTCCTCGACGGCGCGGGTGGTGATGTCGATCAGGTCGCTGCGGTCGTAGAAGGCGTGAACCTTCACATCCTTCGGCAGGATCTTCTCATTGAGTTCCTTCGTCTTGGCCTGGACGCCCTGCAGCACGGTCTGGGTCTTCTCGCCGGTGCGCATCAGGATGACGCCCTCGACGGCGTCGTCCTGGTCCATGTAGCCGAACTGCCCGAGCCGAGGCGCGTGCCCGATGACGACACGGCCGACGTCCTTGACGAGGATGGGCGTGCCGTTGTGCACCGCGACGACGACGTTGCCGACGTCCTCGACGGTCTCGAGCCGGCCGAGGCCGCGCACGTAGTAGAACTGGCCGCCCTGCGAGTAGAACCCGCCGCCGGCGTTGCCGTTGTTGGCGCCGAGGGCGTTGACCACGGCGGGGACGGAAAGCCCGGCGCCGGCGATCTTCGTGGGATCGAGCAGCACCTGGTATTGCATGGTCTCGCCGCCGAGGCCCGAGTCGTCCGCGACCCCCGGGACCGATCGGTATTGGTGCTCGAGGATCCATTCCTCGATGGTCTTGAGCTCCAGCGGCGAGCGGTCCGGGCTCTCCACGACGTAGCGGTAGATCAGGCCGGAGGGCGAGAAGAGTGGCGCCACCGACGGCGTGACGCCGGACGGCAGGCTGGCGTCACCCAGCCGCTGGAAGACCTGCTGGCGGGCGAAGTAGTTGTCCGTGCCGTCGCGGAACGTCAGGATGATGTCCGACAGGCCGTAGAGCGAGATCGAGCGGGAGACGGTGAGGCGCGGGATCCCGTTCATCGCGTTCTCCAGCGGCGCGGTGATCAGGCGCTCCACTTCCTCGGCGGCGTGGTCCGGCCATTGGGTGATGATCTCGACCTGCGGCGGCGAGAGATCCGGATAGGCGTCCACGGGCAGCCGCTTCATCGACCAGATACCCGTGCCGATGAGCAGGAACGTCATCAGGACGACCAGGAAGCGCTGCCGCAGCGACGAGGCGACGATCCGGTTGATGACCGAGGCCGTGGTGGGCGGCTGGCCGGACACGGGCGGAGGGGTATCGTTCACGGGGGCGCTCACTGGTTTTGGAGAAATTGGACGAAGAGGCCGCCCTCCACGACAAGCTGGTCGCCGTCCTGGAGGCCCGCGGCGATCTCATACTGGTCGCCCAGGCGGGAACCGAGCGTGACGCGGTGCCGCGCGTAGCCACCGCCGGATTCCGCGAGATAGACGAAGGGCAGGTTCTCGGCATCGCGCAGGATGGACGCCACGGGCGCGAGCAGGCCCGTGGTCTCGCGGCTGGAGCGGATGCGCACGCGCACATACATCTGCTTCTTGAGCACCTCGCCGGGATTCTTCGCCACCACGCGGACCCCGACGGCCCGGGTGTTGGGGTCGAGGATGGCGGAGATGTTGTCCACCGTGCCGGGGAAGGCGCCGGAGCCGGCGTTGGTGAGAATCTCGGCCGTGTCGCCCACCGCGACGGAGGCCAGCTGGGCCTCGAAAATATCCGTCGCGACCCACACCTGCGAAAGGTCGGCGACCGTGAAGCACGGCGTCGTGCCCGCCTGCAGCAGCTGGCCGGGCGTGATAAGCTTCTCCACGACGGTGCCGGCGAGCGGGGCGCGGATGACTCCGGTGATCGAGGCGGCGGGTTTGTCTTCCTGGATGTCGCGGATCGCCTCGTCGGGGACGCCAAGGGAGCGCAACTGCTGCAGGGCCGCGTCGCGGTCGGCCTCGCCGTTGACGGCGTCGGTCTCGGCCTGTTCGAGGTCGCGGCGGGCCAGGGCGTCGGCGGCGAACAACTGCTTGTCCAGGTCGGCGATGCGGCGGAGGTTCCGGGCGGTGACCACCGCCTTGTGGTAGCCGCTGATGGCCGCGGCGTAGTCGGGGGAGTCAACGAGGGCGAGCGGGTCTCCCGCCTGCACCCGGGCCCCGAGGGAGACGAGCAGGCGCGAGGCCGGGCCCGAGATGGGCGCCAGCACGGTCGTGGCGCGGTCGTTGTCGAAGCCCACCGTGCCGGTGGTCTCGAGCACGCGATGGAAGGCGGCCGGGTGGACGAGCTGCACGTGCAGACGCGCGCGCTGTTCGGCCGTCAGGGTCACGAGACCGGCGGCGGTGGGGGCGGCCGGTGGGCTCTCCGCCTTGGGCGAGCAGCCCGCGAGCAGGGTGGCCAGGACCGCGGTAGCGATGGTGGCGGTGGTGTTATTTTTCATGGGTGGTCCCGGAAGGGTTGGAAGGCAGGGCTGCGCCCACGGCGCGTTCAAGGTCGGCCAGCGCGGCGTTCACCGCACCCAGCGCGTCGGTATACTGGCTCTCGGCGTCGTTCAGGGTCCCCTTCGCGTCGAGCAATTCGAGCGCGGAGGAACCGCCGAGACTGTAGCTGGTGAAGGCCGCCGCGTAGGCGGCGCGCGCCTCCGGCAGCAGCTCGTCGCGCAGGTAGACCGCCTGCTGCCGGGCGGTGACGGCGGCGGAGTAGGCATTCTGGAGGTCGAGCTGCACCTGCCCGAGGAGGTCGGCGCCGGTCGCCTGCAATTCGCGCTCGTGGTGGCGTGCCTGGGTGATCGCACCTTTTTCGTGCTGCCAGAACAGCAGCGGCAGGGAGATGCCACCGTCAAACTTGTAGGAATTGGGCGCCCCGCTGATGTAGCTGCGCCACAGCGTGAGGTTGAGGTCCGGCTTCCAGTATTGCCTGGCCAGCGAGGTCGAGTCGCGCGCGGCCTCCTCCTGGACGGCCTGGCTCAGGAGCTCCGGCCGGGAACTGACCGCCAGGTGCTCGAGCGACTTCAGGTCGGGCAGCTCCCCGGGAACCTCCAGGGAGTCGGTCAGCACCAGCGGGGTGTGTCCGGACCGGCCGAGAAACTTGTTCAGGGTCGCGCGGGCCACGACGATCGCGTGCTCGTTCGCGATCAGGTCGTTGCCGGTCTTGGACAGGTCCACCTTGGCCTTGATCAGGTCCAGTTTCGCGACGGTGCCGGCTTGGAAGCGGGCCGCGGTCTTTTCCAGGAACTGCCGCGACATGGCCTGGCTCTGGAGGAGGTCGTCGTGGTGGCGCGCGGCGACGAGGATGGCGCAGTAGGCCTGGACCGTCTGGGCGGCGGTCTGCTGCTGCAGCTGCGTGAGGGCATATTGCGCCTGCTGCCAGGAGCCGCGCGCGATCTTCTTGTTCAGGCGGGTGCGGCCCGGATACGGCACGGTGAACTGCAGACCGACGTCGTGCTCCGAGGCACTTCCGGGCTTGAGGAAACTCGACAGTTGGTCCGCCTCCGTGACCAGCGCCGGGTCGGCCCAGGCGGTCGCGACTGTGATGCCGGCCTGGGCCTCCGTGACCTGCTCGCGCGCCGCGATGATCGCCGGGTTGCGGGCCAGCGCCTCCTGTACCGCCTGCGCCCGCGACAGTTCAGCCGCGGCCGCACCTGCGTCCTGCGCCCGCAGGGGCGACAGTGCCAGACCGAGGTCCAGGGCAGAGGCGCAGACAACGATGAGGGTTAGTTTCATGGATATTCCGGGACACAATGATGGCGGAGCTGGGCACAGGACTGCGGTGGTTCAAGGCAAACGACGGGGCAAACCGCCTCACGTCGCACCGATTAACGCCCGTCGTCGGACAAGCGGCACGACCGGCAGGCAGTTGGCTCAGGCCAGCGGAGGCCCGCGCTCCGGCTGCAGCAGGTAGCGCGGCGAATCCAGCAAAACTTCCGCTGACACGACGGCCCGAAGCTCGGTCCAATCGGCCGACGGCGGCGGCAGGGCGATCAGCGGCAGGGCCAGTGAGACGCCGCCCGCGAACAGAACGACGGCACAGCCGTCGTCCGGGGAGGCATGCTGGCCGGCATGCAGCTGGTCATGCAGCGCCGGGCTGGCGGCAAAAAAACCAAGGGCCAGGGTCACGACGACGCAGGCCACCGCAAGCGTCCGCTGCAGAAAACCAACCAGCAAAGGCTGTCCGGGCAAACTCATGAAAGGACATCACCTTCGACAAATCCCGCCCGTCGTCAAGCAAGGCGTCCGGCCGGCCCACCGCCGCCGGCATGAGTAACGCAGCCTTGACGTTGGCAGTCGCGTGGGAATCTTCCGATCCAACCGCATGAGTTCGTCCGCCGCCAGACCGCGCCCGATGCCGGTGCCAGCGTTTCGCTGGACCGCGCTCTTCTGCGCGCTGGCCGTATGGGGCCTGGGCCTGCTCGCGGCAAGCCCGCAGCTCCACGCCTCCCTGCACCATGACGCGGGCCAGGCGGACCACGAGTGCGTCGTCACGCTGTTCAGCCACGGCGTGAACCCGGACACGGGCGTCCTGACCAACCTCGGGGCACCGCAGCTTTCGGTCGCGGCGCACTACCCTTTGGCGCCGGCTCGGCCGGCGTCGGACGCGCATCTCCGGCTTCCGCCGGCCTGCGGCCCTCCGCTCCGTTGAGTCAACCTCGGTCGTGTCCGGACGTGCGCGTCCGGCACTTTGTTGCCTCGTATGACTCCCCGGCCGCCGCGCGCGGTCACGTTCCGTGCATTCGTATTCCTCACCATGAAACTCTCCGTCCGTTCCTTGCTCATTCTTTCCCTCTACGTCGGCACCAGCGCCCTGCGGGCCCAAACCACCGATTCCGCCCACGCGTCCGCCGACGCTCCGGCCACCGACGAGCTCGTCCTCGATCCGTTCGTCGTGAACGGCAAGCTCGACCAGGCCCGCGAGGCCATCGTACCCGAGCTGGGTGCCTCCTCCTTCCACATCGACATGCAGCAGATCCAGGTCCTGCCGCAGGGCGCGGACGCGCCCTTCAGCCAGGTGCTGCTGCGGGTGCCGGGCGTCGCCGCCGACTCGGCGGCCAACGGTGACCTGCACGTCCGTGGCGAACACGCGAACCTGCAGTATCGCATCAACGACGTACTGCTGCCCGAGGGCATCTCCGGCTTCGGACTGGAGCTGGATCCGCGTTTTGTGAGCAGCCTGCAGTTCGTCACCGGTTCGCTGCCGGCACAATATGGCTTCCGCACCGCGGGCGTCGTGGACATCCACACGAACAGCGGCACCAACGACCCGGGCGGTGGTGCTTCCCTGTATGGCGGCAGTTTCGGCACGGTCCGTCCGACTTTCTCCGCCAGCGGGACGGCGGGCAAGGTGAGCTACTTCGTCGACGGCAGCTATGATCACAACGAACTCGGCGTCGAAAACCCGACGGATGCCGCCAGGGCCATCCACGACACGACCGATCAGGGCAAACTGTTCTCCTATTTCTCCAAGCTGCTCGACAATCAGAGCCGCCTGACCGTCATGGCGAGCGCGTCGGACAGCCGGTATCAGGTGCCGGACACCCCGGGCCTCGCCGCGGGCACCTCCTCCGGCGGAGCTCAGTGGGTGCCGGGCCGCTTCGACTCGGCCACCCTGGACGAGAACCAGCGCGAGCAGAACTATTTCGGCGTTGTCAGTTACCAGAAATCGGTCGGCGACCTGAACTATCAGGTTTCCGTCGTCGGTCGCGACAGTCAGGTTCACTTCACGCCCGACCCGGTTGGAGACCTCTATTTCAACGGCGTGGCGAGCGACGTGGCCCGCAAGCTTCAGTCGGCCGGCCTGCAGGTTGATGCCAGTGGATCGCTTGGCGACCAGCACACCCTGCGCGGTGGCACCATGTTGCTGCACGAATCCGCGACCACCGACGCGATCACCACGGTTTTTCCGGTGGACGCCAATGGGGAAGCCACCGGCCCGGCCTTCAAGATCACCAACGGGCAAAAACTCCACGGCTTGTTTGCCGGCGTTTATCTGCAGGACGAATGGAAGGTCGCGAGCGGCCTGACGATCAACTGGGGCGCGCGCTTCGATGTCTTCAACTCGTCGTTCGACAACGAAAGCCAGTTCAGCCCGCGCGTGAACCTCATCTACAAGATGTCCGACGTGACGACCCTGCACGCCGGCTATGCGCGGTATTTCACGCCGCCGCCGGTTGAGAACGTGCCGGCCAGCACCGTGTCTCAATTCGACGGCACCTCGAACGCCGCGCCCTCCGATCAGGCCGACCCGGTCAAGGCGGAGCGGGCCAACTATTTTGACGCGGGTATCTCCCGGAAGGTGGCGTCGGGTTTCCAAGTGGGACTCGACGCCTACTACAAACGCGCCAGGAACCAGCTGGATGACGGCCTGTTCGGCCAGACCCTGATTCTTTCGGCGTTCAACTATGCGGAGGGCGAGATCTACGGCCTGGAACTGACCGGCTCCTACACGCACGACGGTTTCACCACCGATCTGAACCTCGCCCACTCGGTGGCAAAGGGGAAGGACTGGGTCTCATCGCAGTTCCTCTTCGACCCGGCTGACCTCGCCTACGTCCACTCGCACTGGATCGCCTTGGACCACGACCAGACGCTGACCGGCTCCTTCGGGATGTCGTATCATTGGAAGAGAAGCGACGGTGACACCCGGATCTACCTCGACCTGCTCTACGGCAGCGGACTGCGGACCGACGCCACCGCGTCCAACGGCACCACCATCCCCAACGGCGGAACCGTCCCCTCCTACCTCACGGCCAGCATCGGCGCCGAGAAGAGCTTCAAGGTCGGCAAAAACCGATCGTGGAAGGTGCGGCTTGATATCGTGAACCTCGCGGACAAGACGTATGAGCTGCGCGACGGCTCCGGTGTCGGCGTCAATGCCGCCCAATACGGCATGCGCCGGGGCATTTTCGGCTCGGTGGGCTGCTCGTTCTAGTCCAACACCGGTTCCACTTCCGGCGGTTTCGCCCTTCCGCGGTCCGATCACGGCCAAAGCCGACGACCGCGGCAAGGTGCCACCGTCCTACAGGACCTCCAGGTCGGCGCGGGCTGCGGCCAGCAACCGGGCCATGGCGTCCTGCACGACCGTCTCGGTCGGTCCCTCGACCAGCAGCCGCAGTTTCGGCTCGGTGCCCGAGTAGCGCACGAGCACCCGGCCCTTCGCGCCGAGCCCGGCTTCCACCGATTTGATGGCGCCCGGCAGCAGCGGCAGCGATTCCAGCGGCTTTTTCTCCTTCACGGTGAGCGCAACGGAATGCTGCGGAAACTTGACCAGCACCCGGCGCAGTGCGGAAAGCGGTTCTCCCGTCGCGAGCATGACGTCGATCACCTTCAATGCAGCCACGAGCCCGTCGCCCGTCGGGGAAAGTTCCGAGCAAATCACGTGCCCGGACGACTCGCCGCCCAGCACGGCCTCTTCCGCCAGCATCCGCTCGATGACATACCGGTCCCCCACCTGGGTGCGGCGGACGTGTCCGCCGGCCGCCGTGACAGCGGCATCGACGCCAAGATTGCTCTGCACGGTCACGACCAATGTCTTGTTCGCCAGCCTGCCCTGCTGCAGGGCGTGCAAGGCGAGAATGGTCAGGATCTCGTCACCATCGAGCACAGCACCGTGCTCGTCGCAAAGGACGCAGCGGTCGGCGTCGCCGTCGTGGGCGATGCCCAGGCGAGCCCCGGTGCCTCTGACCGTCGCGCCCATCGTACCGGCGTGCTCGCTCCCAACACCCGCGTTGATGTTCTGTCCATCGGGTGTGTTCCCCAGAAGGATGAGCGACGCGCCCAGTTGCTCGAGGACCGTGCGGCTGCTCACGCACGCCGCCCCGTTGGCGGTATCGAGGACAATCTGCCAGCCGGCGAGGCTGTGCGGCGGCAGCAGGGACTTGGCCCGTTCCAGATAGAGCGCCAGCGGATGGGCGTAGGGCACGATGGCAAATCCACCGCCCTCCAGCCCGGCCACCGCGGGCAGCAACTGCTCGATACGCGACTCGTCCTCGTCGGTGAGCTTGATGCCGCCGGGACCGAAGAACTTGATGCCGTTGTCGCACGCGGGATTGTGCGAAGCGGTGATGACGACGCCCAAGGCCGCGCCCTCGCTCCGGGTCAGCAGGCTGACCACCGGCGTCGGCACGATGCCGAGGCTGACCGGCTCAAACCCTTCCGACTCCAGTCCCGCCGCCAGGGCGTGCTCGAGTGCCAGGCCGGAGACGCGAGTGTCGCGTCCCACAAACACCTCTTCCGAACGGAATCCGGGCTGCGCGCGGGCGAAGCGTGCCGCCGCGGCGCCCAGTCGCCACGCAAACGACTCGTTCATGACCGGCCCGCCATAGGGACCGCGTACGCCGTCCGTGCCAAAGTATTGGCGCGTCATGGGTTGTAGAACTCCTTCGTCGCGGCAATCTTCCTGGCCACAGCGCCACCCACCAGCAGGTCCCGCGCCGGAGCGAGGCCGTCCCGAATGTTGGCCGTGCGGCCGACGACATGCAGCGCCACCGCCGCGTTCAAGACGATGGTGTCGACCAAGGCCGTCGGGCCGCGCCCCGCCAGCACCGCGTCGATGAGGGCTAGATTGGTCGCAAGGTCGCCGCCGCTGATTTCCGCAAAGGGCCGCGTGGCGAGGCCGAAGTCCTCCGCGCGCCAGGTCGCCGCCAGCTCGCGCAACCGGCCGACGCCGCGCACGTGGTTGATGGTCGCGGTGGTGAACTCGTCGATGCCGGTCTCCGCCGTGATCACCCCGTGGCCGACCACCCCGGCGGGCTGGCCGAGTTCCTCGAGCGTCCGGGCCAGCCGCTCCACGAGCGGGAGCGCATAGACGCCGAGAACAAGGTGCGCCGGTTTGCCGGGATTGATGAGCGGACCGAGGATGTTGAAGACCGAACGCTTGCCCTGCGCGGCGAGCGCCTTGCGGACCGGCGCGACATGCTTGAACGCCGGATGGTAGTTGGGGGCGAAGAAGAACGCGTAGCCGAGCTGGTCGAGGGCGAGCCGGACCTTCTCCGTCGGCGCCGCGAGGTCCACCCCGAGCGCCCCGAGCAGGTCGGCGCTGCCGCATTTCGAGGTGATACCGCGGTTGCCGTGCTTCATCACCGGCACGCCGGCGCAGGACAGGACCAGGACGACGAGGCTGGAGACGTTGAAACCCCCCGCGTGATCGCCGCCGGTGCCGACAATGTCGATGGCGCGCGGCGCCCAGGCCTCGACCCCCGGATTCACCGCGAGGTTGCGAAACGCCAGGGCAAAGCCCGCGATTTCCTCGGGGGTCTCGCCCTTTTCGGCCAGAGCGGCCAGGAAGGCCGCCTTGGTTTCATCGGACTCGCCGGTCGCCGCCAGCGTGGCGGCGGCGGCCGAGACTTCCGCCGCATTGAGAACCTGGCGGGCGGCCAGTTTGGTGGTGAGCTCGTCGAGAAGTGCCATCGTTGGGCCGAGCAGACTCATTTCTCCCGGTGGCGCAAAGCCTAAAACCTTTGCCGGGCGTCCCGCGAAGCCGGCGCCGCATAAAACTCGACAGCCTTCAGCCCTTCTCCAAAACATGGCGCGTGCATTTCCGGGCCCGTCTCATTTTCCCATTGATCCTGTCCTGCGCGCTGCTCGGCCGCTCCGCGCGCGGCGCGGAAACACCGGCAACCCCCGCGGCTGAATTGAGCGTGCGCGATGCCGTGGTGCTGGGCTTGGTGGAAGGCGTGACGGAATTCCTGCCCATCTCGTCGACTGGGCACCTGATCATCGCGAACGAGGTGCTGGGCCTGGAATCGGACCAGCAACTCACCGACAAATCCGGCCAGGCGCTCTGGCACAAGAAACCCTCGGCGAAGTATCCCGGCGGTGTCCCGCTGACGTTGAAGCTGGCCGCGGACACCTACACGGTCATCATCCAGGTCGGCGCGATCGCGGCCGTGCTGCTGCTTTACTGGCGGCAGGTGCTGTCGATGGTCGTCGGCCTCTTTGACCGGAGCAGCGCCGGATTCCGGCTCTTGCGGAATGTCGTGCTGGCGACCATTCCCGTCGTGATCGTGGGCTGGCCCGCCAGCAAGGTGATCGACAAATATCTCTTTTCGGTCGGTGCTGTCGTCGTCGCCCAGATCGCCGGGGCGTTCCTGATGTTGTGGGCGGAAAGGTGGCGGCGCGCGAACAGTGTCGTCGGTTTTTCCAACGTCCAACCGCAGGACCTGGCGCCGCGCAAGGCCGTGGGCATCGGGTTCGCCCAATGCGTGGCGATCTGGCCGGGCACGAGCCGCTCGATGGTCACGATCGTGGGCGGCTATCTGGCCGGCCTGAATCCGGCCAAGGCCGCGGAGTTCAGCTTCCTGGTCGGGCTGCCGACGCTGGGCGGGGCGGCCTTTTTGAAGGCGCTGCAGTCGGGTCAGGCGATGATCGCGGTGTTCGGCTGGAACCACGTGCTGCTGGGTGCCTTGGTGGCTGCGGTTTCGGCCGCCGTGGCGGTCAAATTCCTCGTGCATTTCCTCACCCGCCACGGCCTCGCGGTTTTCGCGTATTACCGGCTGGTGGTGGCAGTTGTGCTGCTTTTGTTTTTCACCTTCTGACCGCGCCGGCCGGGGGCGACTATAACTCTTGACGGCCCCAGTGGCGAACCTTACGACCCTCGGCTTTATAACACAAATTTGCCAAGGTTTTCACGAGCCGGAGGCACTCTCCACCACTTCATATGGCCAACCCGAAACGCAAGCAATCCAAGCGCCGCAGCGCCAATCGCCGCGCCGCCAATGCCTTCCAGGCTCCCGAATTCGCCAAGGATACCGACGGCGGCTCCTTCCGCCCGCACCGCGTGAACCCCAAGACCGGGATTTATCGCGGCCGGCAGGTGCTGAACGTCGAGGTTTAAGTTCCGCCCGGTTAGCTTTTCCGCCATCCACCCCGAAACGGCCAGTCCCGCGACAGCCCAGGCCCGTATTGCGGTCGACGCGATGGGGGGAGACTTTGGGCCGTCGGAGGTCGTCGAGGCGGTCAAGCTGACCCTCACCTCGGGCGAGAACATCGATCCCATCGTACTGGTCGGCGACCAGGCCGTGCTCGAGCCCCTGCTGATGCAGGCCGGGTTGACGGGGCACGCGAAGCTTTCCGTCGTGCATGCGGCGGAAGTCATCACGATGGAGGACAAGCCGCTGCGCGCCATCGCCCGCAAGAAGGATTCGTCGATGGTGAAATGCTTCAACCTGCTCAAGGACGGCCAGGCCGGCGTGCTCGTCAGTTCGGGCAACACCGGCGCCCTGATGGCCGGCGGCAAGCTGATCGTCGGTTCGATGGACGGTGTGGAGCGCCCGGCGCTGGCCGCGGCCATCCCGCGCGAAGGGGGCTATTTCATTCTGATCGATGCCGGCGCCAACCCGACCTCCGAAGCCCTGCACCTGATGCACAATGCGGTCATGGGATCCAACTATGCGCGGGCTGTGCTCGGGGCCGAGAAACCCCGGGTCGGCCTCCTGACCATCGGCACCGAGGAGGGCAAGGGCACACCACTGACCAACGAGGCCCACGAGCTCCTCAAGAAGACCACCGGCGTCATCAACTACACCGGGCCGCTCGAGGGCTTCCAGATCTTCCGCGACCATGTCGATGTCGTCGTGTGCGACGGTTTTGTCGGCAATTCGATGCTCAAGTCATGGGAATCGATGGCCAAGTTCATCCGGAACCTGCTGACCGAGGAGCTGAAGCGCAATCCGCTACGCGCCGCGGGCTATGTTCTCGCCAAGGGCGCCTTCGACGCGATGAAGGAACGGCTCAACCCCGACCGCTATGGTGGTGCGCCCCTGCTCGGAGTCCGGGGCAACATACTCAAGGCCCATGGCTCCAGCAACCGCTACGCCTGGGCCAGTGCCATCCGCGCCGCCGAGAAAGTCATCCAGCACGACCTCTACCACCGCATTGAGCAGGACATCGCCCGGGCCAACGCCCTCATGACCGCCCCGGTCCACCTTTCTTCGGTCAACTGATCACCTTTCTTATGCCCTCAGTCATCATCGCAGGAGTCGGTTCATATGCCCCGGCCCGTATCGTCACCAACGAGGAGCTCTCCAAGACGGTCGATACGTCGGACGAGTGGATCCGCACCCGGTCGGGCATCCGGGAGCGCCGGATCGCCGCCCCGGGCGAGGCCACTTCGGACATGGCGGTCCACGCCGCCAAGGCCGCGCTCGCGGACGCCAAGGTGTCGGCCGCGGACATCGACCTGCTCATCGTCGCCACCGCTTCGCCCGACGCCCCCCTGCCCTCCACCGCCTGCTACGTCCAGCACAAGCTGGGCATCCCTGCGCATGCGACCTGTTTCGACATCGCGGCCGCCTGCTCCGGCTTTCTCTACGCCATCGAAATCGCTTACGGGCAGCTGCTGACCAACCGGTACAAACGCGCCCTCATCATCGGGGCGGAAAAACTCTCCTCCATCACCGACTGGACCGACCGGACCACCTGTGTGCTCTTCGGCGACGCCGCCGGCGCCGCCGTGTTGCACAAGGTCGACCAGGCCGGCATCGGCATCCTCGGCTCTGATCTCGGAGCCGACGGCGAGTTTGCTGACAACCTCTACATCGCCGCAGGCGGCAGCGTCCGGCCGGCGGACGCCAAGTCAGTCGAGGAGCGCGCCCACTGCATCCGGATGAACGGCCGCGAGGTCTTCAAGAGCGCCGTGCGCGTCATGGAGACGGTCGCCCGGGAAATGATGGAACAACACCACCTCACGCCTGACCAAATCAACCTTGTGATTCCCCATCAGGCCAACATCCGGATCATCGAGTCGCTGGCGTCCGCCCTCAAGCTGCCGATGGAGCGCGTCTACGTGAACCTCGACCGCTATGGCAACACCTCTTCCGCCTCCATCCCGCTCGCTTTGGACGAGGCCCGCCGTTCCGGCCGGATCAAGCCCGGCGACCTGACGCTGCTCGTCGCTTTCGGCGCTGGCTTGACCTACGGGTCCACTCTTATTCGATGGTAAGCAACAGTCTCATGCGCCGATTTCTCTCCATCCTTCCACTTGCAGTCCTGACCGCCCTGCTCCTCCTGCCCGCCCGTCTCGCCGCCGACCTGGTCTGGACGCCCGAGGGCGGCTGGCGCATGCAGGGCGGCGTGCTCGGGGGCCTCGATACCACCGAGGGGCGCAGCGCTCTCGATTTCATGAACAAGGGGCGCGCGGCGGAGGAGGCGCGGCATGACCGGGCGGCCCTCAAGGCCTACCAGACCGTCAATCGGAAATATCCGAACTCCGTCTTCGCCGCGGAGGCGCTCTACCGGACGGGCATGATCTACCAGAAGCGGCAGCAATACTACAAGGCCTTCGACAGCTTCCAGGCGATGTTGACCCGCTATCCCAGTTCGGAAAAATTCACCCAGGTCATCGGCGAGGAATACCGGATCGCCTCGCAGCTGTTTGAGGGCAAGCGCAACCACATCTTCCCCTGGCTGCCCGGCTTCAAGAATCGCGAGCGCGCGGTCAGCTACTTCGAGGCGATCGTGCACATTGCGCCCTTCAGCGACTATGCCCCACTCGCCCTCATGAATGCGGCCCGCGGCTATCATCAGATGGGGGAGACCGAGGCGGCCATCGACGCCCTCGACCGCATGATCAACACCTATCCGCGCAGCGTGCTCACGTCGGACGCCTACCTCAAGATCGCGCAAACCCACGCCTCGCTGGTCGACGGCCCCTACTACGACCAGGCCTCGACCAAGGAGGCGATCACCTACTATGAGGATTATATGATCCTCTTCCCGGGCGACGCCGGCATGGCGTCCGCCGAGAAGGGCCTCATCGCGATGAAGACCGTGCTGGCCAAGAGCAAGCTGACCATGGCCGACTACTACTTCAAATACCGCAAGAATTACAAGGCGGCCAAGGTCATCTACAATGAGGCGATCACGGTCTATCCCGATTCCGACCTCGCCGCGCAGGCCCGGACCAAGCTGGTCGAGGTCGAGGCCAAGCTCGGCCAGCAGGCCGACGCCGCCTCCGGTGCCAAGCCGACCACGCCGGCTACCGCCGAGCCCAAGAAGAAAAAGCGCTTCCTGTTCTTCTGAGGCGGTCGCCCTCCGCATGCCCCGTTCCGCCCAGTTGTTGCGGTTGTTGCCGGCCTGCGGCGCAGCTCTCCTCCTTTCCGGTTGCGCCGCCTACCAGCTCGGCACGGGGGCCAAGCTGAAATTCTCCACCCTCTTCGTCGCACCGGTCGCGAGTGAAACGATGATCCCCCAGGCCCAGGTCGTCGTCACGACCCAGTTGCGCGAGGCTTTTCTCAAGGACGGCAGAGTCACGCTGGTCAATTCGGCGGACGCGGCTGATGCCGTGCTGCAGGTCACCCTCGTCGGCTACGACCGGACCGTCGCGGTTTCCCTCCCCACCGACACCGGCTTGGGCCGGCGCTTTGATGTCACCCTGCGAGCCCGGGCCACTCTGACCGACAACCGCTCAAAACAGACGCTGTTTGCCAGGCGGCCGTTATCCGCGCAGCGCGGCGTCTTCAGTGACAGCGGCCTCGTTCCCGCCGAATACCAGACCCTGCCCCTTCTGGCCGAGATGCTCGCGACCGAGGCTGCGCACGCTGTCTTGGACACCTGGTGAGCGGCACGATGCCGCGGCGGTCACGATCGCAGCCTGGCGATCCAGAAATACATGATTGAGCCGTGAGACGCCCTCGTGCTCCATGCTCCCAGCACCATGTTCCCCGCCCTCCCCGTACCTTCCCTGCTCGCCGGCGATCACGCCCATCTTGCGGCCAGCGCCCAGGCTGCGGCCCAGGCCGGCGCCACCTGGCTCCATGTTGACATCATGGACGGACACTTTGCGCCCAATCTGACTTTTGGTCCGGAAACTGTGGCCGCGCTCCGGCGCGCGGGTTCGAAGCTGTTTTTCGACGCCCACCTGATGCTCGAGGAGCCCCACAAGTATATCGAAGCCTTCGCGAAGGCCGGCGCCGACAACATCACGATTCACGTCGAGCCGGCCTACGATCATCGTGGTACGCTCACCCGCATCCGCGAGCTCGGCTGCCAATGCGGCATGGTGCTCAATCCCGACACGCCCGCCGCCGCCGTCGAGCCGTGGCTCGACCAGGTCGACCTTCTGTTGGTCATGACGGTGCAACCCGGGTTTGGCGGCCAGACCTTCCGCGCTGACATGTTGCCGAAAATCCGCCAAATCGACCAATGGCGACGGGAGCGTCAACTGAAGTTCCGGCTGGAAGTGGATGGTGGCATCGATCTCGCCACCTCCAAGGAGTGTCGGACGGCGGGCGCGGATACCTTTGTCACTGGAACCGCGTTCTTCCGTGCGGCCGACCAGGCGGCATTCGTCAGAGCAATCGCGCTCTTACCCTGAGACCGGCGATGGAGCAGCGGCACGGCGCCTACCTGATTTCCGACGATCCGAACTGGCTCGATGCCGTGGCCATCCACGCCTATCTGACCCGGTCTTATTGGAGTCCGGGCATCCCACTGGATACGGTCCGGCACGGCTTGGAGCATTAACTCAGCATCGGCGCCTACCTCCTCACCGGCTCGTCCGGTTCAACCACCACCTCGCGCGACGATCAGGTCGGACTGGTGCGCATCATCAGCGACTTTGCCACCTATGCCTATCTCTGCGATGTCTACGTGCTCGAGGAACACCGCGGACGGGGACTCGCCAAGGCGATGATGACGCTGACGATGCGCCACCCAAAATTGCAGGGCCTGCGCAGCTGGAACCTTCGCACCCGCGATGCCCACCCACTCTACGCCCAGTTCGGTTTTCAGGTCGTCGACAATCCCGGCGGCTACATGATCCTGCGCCATCCCGACGTTTACCGTCGCGCCTGAACGCCTACCGGCCGCGCGCCATCTCTGCGGCCTGTGCATACTGCCGCCGGAACGCGGCCGCCAGTTCGCTGGCGAGGCGCACTTCGTCGACCTTGTCCTTGGAGTTAAGCGCCTGCTTGATCCGGCCGTTCATCTCGGCATAGGTCACCGCCGACATGTCGCTCATGACGGCCAGGGCGGCGGGCGGCAGACCGGCCCGGATGATCTCCTTCCACGCCGCCACCAACTCCGGATGCGCGTCTTGGCACATCACCCGGACCACAAAGGCCATCTCGCGCACCAGGCCGTTCGTCCAGGCGGCGCGGTAGATCATCGGATTGGCGGCCTCGTAGGGGTTCACCTCGGGTTCCGACCGGTAGGGCGCAAACTCCTTCGCCGCGTAGAAGTCACGGCGAATGGGCAGGCGGTGCAACTCGTAGTGCTCCGTCCCACCGGGCGTGCCGGGCCGGAAATTCCACAGTTTCTGCCCCTCCATTGATAGCGAGTATTCGATGAAAGCCCGGGCGGCGGCGGCATTCGGCGCACCGCGCATGACGGCCATCGGGTCCGGCGAGAGCACCGTGCCGTCCGGCGGGGAATAATAACCGACCCGACCCGCGGTGCCGTCGCTCCGCCGGGCGGCCTGCTGGAAGCCCCCGCGGCCGTAGAAGTCGATGCACATTCCCGCCGCCGAGTCGCCCTGCACGACATCGATCGAGGGCTTTTGCGACGTGTCGGTGAAATAGCGCGCGTTCGCCCCGATGCGCTGGAGCAGCCGGAGGCCGTTCACCCAGCCCTCCGCCACCGCCTGCGCTTCCACCGCGGCTTTTTCGCGGCCGGTTTCGCGAACGAGTTGGACCCACCGGCGGTGCATCTGCTGCTGGATCACATTCTCGAAGGCCTTGGCGACGGAACTGCTCTTGGTCGGGTCGCATAGCGCGATCTCCCCCTGCAGTCTCGGATCCTGCAGGTCGCCCCAGTCCCGGGGCTCGTGGGCCACCCCGAGCCGCTGCAGTGAATCGCGATTGTAGATGATGCCATAGCTGCTGAGCACATCGCCCACCCACAGTCCGCGCGGATCCCAGTAGGGCTCGCCCGTGAACGATTGCGGGATGACCTGCTCGCCAAACCACTCCGGGTGGAGTTGCAGGATGCCCGAATCCACGATGCGGCCCGCGGCGGCCTGCCGGATGTAATCGTAGCTGCCTCCTCCGAAAAAGACGTCCAGTCCGCAGCTGACCTTGGAGGCAAGAAAAGCCCGCCGCGCCGCCATCTCCACCGTATCGTCCGCCGGAGTGTCATCGGGCGTTAGCCTGTCGTCCTGAAACGCCGCCTGCACCTCCATGCTCCAAGGCTGGCCCAACTCCTTGGTCCAGTAGTTCTGGAACGCCGCGACATATTCCGATTCGATGAAACGGGTGATTTCGCTCGTGCCCCCGATGACCCGCCAGTCGATCGCGATGGTCCGGCCGGTCTTCGCCCGATACCACTCCCGGAATCCGCGGCCATATTCGTAGCGCAGGGCCTCGTTGTGGGGGGTGATAATAACCAGCGTTTCGTCGGCCGTCTCGATCGTCGCCTGTTTTCTCGGACGCAGGAGGAACGGCAACCCGACAACCGCCAGCAGCGCGAGGACGATGAGCGCCCGTTTCATTGTCGCGATCCGCTCAATCCGCCAGCACGACGACGTCTTCCGGGTCCACGGTGGCGTGGAGTTCGCCCCGTCCGGCCCCGTCGATGAACCGCGGGTTGCGCTCGACCATCTTCAGCATGACGCCGCCGCCGGTGACGAAGGAGTATTGGGCCACGTCGCCGAGATAGACCGAGTCGCCGATGCGTCCCCGCACCCCGTTGCGCGCTCCGGCCTCGCGGCCCAGTTCCCAGCACTCCGGCCGGACGGAGACGGTGACCGCATCGCCCGCGGCGGGGATCCTCGCCGGATCGCCCGGGACGCCGTCGAACCGGCCCACGGCGGTGTCAACGGTGACCAGGCCGCCCTGCGTTCCCAGCACCCGGCCCGCGATGAAATCGGTTTCGCCGATGAAATTGGCCACGGTCCGGCACACCGGCCGCCGGTAGACCTCGCGCGGCGTGCCGACCTGCAGGATGCGGCCGCTGTCCAGGATCGCCATGCGGTCGGCCACGGAGAGCGCCTCTTTCTGGTCATGGGTCACGTAAACGGTCGTGAGCTGAAACTCCTTGCAGACGCGGCGGATTTCCGCGCGCATCTCGAGACGGAGCTTGGCGTCCAGATTGGAGAGCGGCTCGTCGAGCAGCAGGCAGCGCGGCCGGATGACCAAGGCGCGGGCTAGCGCGACCCGCTGCTGCTGGCCGCCGGAAAGCTGGTTGGGCCGGCGGTCGGCGTATTGTTCCATGTGCACCGAAGCGAGGGCCTCGGCCACCCGGCGTCGGCGCTCCGCTTCGGGGACCTTGCGCTCCTCCAGGCCAAAGGCGACATTGCCGGCCACGCTCATGTGCGGCCAGAGCGCGTAGCTTTGAAACATCATCCCCGTGTTCCGCCGGTGAGGCTCCAGGCGCGTCACGTCCTCGTCGCCGAAGAGAATCCGCCCCTGCTCCGGGAAGTAGAAGCCGGCGAGGCAGCGCAGCAACGTGGTCTTGCCGCAGCCGCTCGGTCCGAGCAGGAAGAAGAGTTCGCCCGGATTGATGCTCAGGTCGAGACCACGGAGCGCCACCACGGGCCCGAACTCTTTGGTCAGTTGCTTAACCTGGATGGAAATCATTTTTCGGGGCGCCGGCGTCCGCGGCCGTTTCGGCGGGATACACGTGCCGGCGAGGCAACCGCCCGCCCCGGTCCAAGTCAAAAATATTAACCCCCGGGCCGGTTTGTATCGGTTTGCCTTGGCCGGCGGATCGCCTCTTATCGCCCCATGTCGACAATGCAAGGTCCGCCGGAGCTCAAGCACCTCGACCATGTTCTCGTCACGCCGACCGCAATCAAGCGGCGCATCGCAACTTTGGGAGGACAGCTGAATGCGGACTACGCGAGCAAGGACCTGATGGTCGTCGCCATCGTCAACGGCGCCCTTATTTTCACGGCGGATCTGCTCCGCCAGTTGAGCAGCCCCCTCCGCCTCGATTGCCTCCGGGCCTCCAGTTACCACGACGGCACCAAGGCCGCCGGCGAGCCGCGCATCGTCGACCAGATGAAACTCGATGTGCGCGGCCAGCACGTGCTGCTGGTGGACGACATCCTCGACACGGGCAAGACGCTCGCGGCCGTGGCGGGCCTGATCAAGCTCAAGGGCGCCGCGTCCGTGAAGACCTGCGTGCTGCTCGACAAGAAGGCGCGGCGGATGGTGCCGTTCGAGGCGGACTATGTGGGTTTCGAGATCCCCAACGAATTCGTTGTTGGCTACGGCCTCGATTTCAACGAGCGCTACCGCAACCTGCCCTGCATCGGGGTGCTCAAGCCGAAATATTACGGCGGGAAGTGACGAAAGTGG
>CAZZDB010000059.1:0-19403 GCA_964652485.1 uncultured Oleiharenicola sp. | reverse complement strand
GCTCAATGGTAGAGCAGTTGCCTTTTAAGCAATTGGTTCTGGGTTCGAATCCCAGTCGCCCCACCAGTCAGCAGCAATTGCTTGCCAGACGCGTTTTTCGGCTAATCGGAGTTGATAATTTCCCGGGAAGCCCAAGTGTAGCGGCACTACGAACCCTTAGGGCTCCAGCCCCACCCACGTGTCAGCAATCACCCAACCCAAACGCATCGTCATAATCGAGGACCAGACCGCCATCCGCGAGATGCTGGCCGAGATCCTGCGCATTGATCCGGCCTACAAGATCGTCGGCGAATGCGGCGACGGCCAGCAGGCGTGCCAACTGTGCCTCGATCTCAAGCCGGACCTGCTGGTACTCGATGCCCGCCTGCCCGGATTGAGCGGGGTCGATATTCTGAGGCGCATTGGCAAACAGCTCAAGACCACGCGGGTACTGGTCTTTTCCGCCTACGAAAGCCCGGCCTTGGTGCGGGAGATGCTCGAGGCCGGCGCGCATGGTTTCGTCGAGAAAACCGCCGGCTTGGGCGAATTCAAGAAAGGCCTCGAGACCATAGCCCAGGGCGGCACCTACTTCGGTCCCGGCGTGGCGGCCCTGCTGCGCACGGTGGTCGCGAACAACAGCCCGACCTCCGGCGTGGATACGCTCACCGACCGCGAGCGCGAGATCCTGAAGCTGGTCGCCGAGAGCAACAGCACCAAGGAGATTGCGCAGAAGCTCGGCATCAGCGTGAAGACGGTGGACAACCACCGCACCAACCTGATGCGCAAGCTCAACCTGCACGACGTCGCCAGCCTCACGCGCTACTCACTTGAAATCGGGCTCATCGACCACCGCGCCCAGTCGTGGTAGTAGCCGGCTGCCTGCAAGTTTCGTTCTTGCGCGTCTCTGGCCTTTAGCCAATAATGTGGGCTCCTTTTCACCGCAAATCATGAAGAATTTTCCCAAACTCCTCGGTCTTGTTCTCGCGGCCAGTGCGCTGTTTTTCACCGCCTGCGCCAAGAAACCCATTCGCGCCGCCGGACCGGACACCACCCAGACGGGCCCGGCCAACAACATTAATCCCGAGCAGGTCGCCGTTTCGGACGCCAACACGACCTTGGCCGCCCGCACTGATGTCGGCACACCGGATGATGCGAACAAGAGCGTCGTGGAGCCCATCTATTTTGCCCTCGACCGTGCCGCCGTCTCCCCCGCGGAACGTCCCAAGCTCCAGGCTGCGGTCAAGTGGCTGGCGGACAATGCCGACAAGAACCTCGTCCTGATCGGCCATTGCGACTGGCGCGGCACTGCGGAATACAATCTCGGCCTGGGTGACCGCCGCTCCAACGCCGTGAAAAAATTCCTCGAATCCCTCGGGGTCAATCCCACCCGGCTCGAGACCCTTTCGAAAGGCTCGACCGAAGCCAAGCAATCGGGCGGCGACGCCGAATGGGCCAAGGACCGGCGCGTCGACTTTGTCATCCTGAAGAAGTAGTTCTTCGCCTTTCCAGCAAAAAAGCCCCGGCATGTCGCCGGGGCTTTTTTTATTCGGATTCGCCGGAGCTCAGCCCTTTGCCAGTTCAGCGAGCACCCGCTCGGAGGCGTCGATACCCTTCTTCATCACGCCGAGATGAAAACTTTCATTCGGAGCGTGCAGGTTGTCCTCCGGGAGAAACAGTCCGAGCATGACGGCGTCGATGCCCAGCACCGTCTTCAGGTCGGCAATCAGGCCGACACTACCGCCTTCGCGGAGGAACAAGGGCGGCTTGCCCCACACCTCCTTGACCGCGCGCTCGACGGCGCGGAAGCCCTTGGCCAGGATCGGAGACTGATCCTTGGGCGTATTCGAGCGGTCCGGCGGAATGACGACATAGGGGGTCGCATGATGCTGCTCCTTGATTTCCAGCGTAACTCCCTTGGGGCAGCGCGCCCGGATGGTGGAAAAGATCGTGTCCTTGATGTTCTCAGGCGTCTGGTTGGCGACCAGGCGGCAGGTGATTTTCACGCTGGCTTTGCTCGGAATCACCGTCTTCGTCCCCTCGCCCTGGTAACCGCCGCTCATGCCGTTGAACTCCAGCGTCGGCAGAAACCGGATCGCCTCGAACGGATTGTAGCCTGGTGGCGTATGGAATTCCTTGATGCCGAGAAAATCGGCGTAGGGTTTCTGGTCCAGTCCGAGTTTGGCCAGCTCGGCCCGTTCCCACGGCTCGGGTTCAACGACGGCGGAGTAGAACCCCGGAATGTTCACCCGCCCGTCCGGCGTGTGCAACGACGCGCACAGCTCGGCCAACGCCTGCAGAGGATTCATCAACACGCCGCCGTGCAGCCCCGAGTGCAGGTCCGACTTCGGGCCGGTGATCTCGATCTCGAAGGCCAGCATGCCGCGTAGGCCGACGGTGACGACGATCTGGTCCGGCGAAGGGATTCCGGTGTCTGACAGGTAAACGAAATCGCCGCGGAGCTTCTCCTTGTTCGCCAGCAGGAAGGTCTTGAAGTTCTTGCTGCCGATCTCCTCCTCGCCCTCGACGACGAAGGTGATGCGCAGGGGCAGCTGCGGATTCTTCTCGAGCAGGCGGGTAACCGCTGCGATATGCACCATCAGCGGCCCCTTGTTGTCGGCCGTGCCGCGGCCGTAGATGCGTTCGCCGATGATGGTCGGCTCGAAGGGTGGCGTGTTCCATTTGGCGAGCGGATCAGGCGGCTGCACGTCATAGTGGCCGTAGATGATGACGTGCGGCCATGACGGGTTATCGCCACGCTTGGCCACAATCACCGGATGCAGGGCGGTGGGCACGACCTCCACGGCAAACCCGGTGTCCTTCAGCAAGCCCGCCACGAATTGCTGCGCTCCCACCATGCCTGCCTTGAACTGCGGGTCGGCGGAGACGCTGGCGTGACGGACGTATTCCTTGAGTTTCTCAACGGGGTCAAACATGCCGCAAAGGTGGCTCATGTTGCGCCGCGGTGCTAGCCTGAACTGTCGCGCGGCTGACTGGACTCGATCAGTGCCTAAAGTGCCGGACACCGGTAAACACCATCGCCATTCCGCGCTCATCGGCGGCTTTGATGACTTCCTCGTCCCGCACCGAACCGCCCGGCTGGATCGCACTGGTGGCGCCCGCTTCCGCCGCCGCGACGAGGCCGTCGGCAAATGGAAAAAGCGCCTCGCTCGCCACCACGGAACCTTTGAGATCGAGGTTCGCTTCACCCGCCTTCCACACCGCGATGCGCGAGCTGTCCACGCGTGACATCTGGCCGGCGCCGATGCCGAGGGTCTGTTCTCCCCGGCAGTAAACAATGGAATTGGACTTCACGTGCTTGCCGACCTTCCAGCCGAACAGCATAGACGCCCATTCCGCAGGGGTGGGCTCGCGCTTCGTGACGACCCTGCAATTGGCCGGCTTCTCCATGCTCCGGTCGCGGTCCTGTACCAGCACGCCGCCAACGACCGACCGCACCTCCAGCAAGGCGTCGGCACCGAGCCCCTCCTTGGCGATCATCAGACGGAGATTTCTCCTCCGGCCGAAGATCTGCAGCGCTTCGTCACTGAACCTAGGCGCGATGATCACCTCCGTGAAGATCTCCGCGATCACCCTGGCCAGAGCTCCGTCAAGCGTGTTGTTGACTACTATGATGCCCCCATACGGCGCCTGCCGATCCGTGGCGAAAGCATGCTCCCACGCCTCGAGCAGTGTGTCGGCGCTCGCCACCCCGCACGGATTCGTGTGCTTGAGGATCGCGACCGTCGGACGCTCGAACTCGCCGATGAGATAGGTGGCCGAGGTGATGTCCAAGATATTGTTATAGCTGAGTTCCTTGCCCTGCAATTGCTGGAAGTGCTCGTGAAACGTGCCGTAAAGCGCCGCCTTCTGGTGCGGATTCTCTCCGTAACGCAGACTCTGCACTTTCCTCAATGACAGCTGAAAGGTCGACGGAAAGCCGCTCAGTGCCTCGAGGTCGGGCTCGGCCTGCTGGGTCTCCAGGTAGCGGGCGATGGCAGCATCGTAGCTCGCCGTGCGCTGGAACACCTTCAACGCCAGCTTGCGCCGGAGTGCCGCCAATCCCTCCGGCTTGGCCAGCGCCGCGAGCACGGCATCATAATCCGCCGGGTCGCAAACAACGGATACGCTGTCATGGTTCTTGGCGGCGCTGCGCAACATGGACGGGCCGCCGATGTCGATGTTCTCGATGGCCTCCTCGAATTCCACATGGGGCTTGGCCACGGTCTGCTCGAATGGATAGAGGTTCACGACCACCAGGTCAATCAGGGCGATGCCGTTTTTCTGGGCCTCAGCGAGATGCCCCGGCTTGTCCCGCCGGCACAGCAGGCCGCCGTGGATTTTCGGATGCAGTGTCTTCACCCGTCCTTCCATGATCTCGGGAAAGCCCGTGTGCTGGCTGACCTCAGTCACGGGCAGACCGGCCTCCGCGAGCAGCTTGGCCGTGCCGCCCGTGGACAGCAGCCGGTAGCCGTGCTGCCGGACCAGCGCCGTGGCGAATGCCACGAGTCCGCGTTTGTCGCTGACCGAAAGCAGGGCGAGCTTTTCCATAGATCACCGTGTTTCTGGCCGACGATGCCCGCACCGCAAGTCGAAAGGCCTCACTCAGCTTGCTCTCGTCGGGCTTTTGCGTCTATTCGAGGCCGATTCAATGACCGCTTCCCACGAACTGCCCGGCCTGAAGGTTGAACTCGACAAGCTCGTCTATCGCCACGGCGGGGAGCAGTTGCCCGCGGACCGGCCCCATGCCTTCATCTACTACCTGACCATCCGCAACGATTCCGAGCGCACCGTCACACTCTTGGGGCGAAAATGGGTCATCGAGAACGCCGACGGCACCCAACTGGTCGTGGAGGGGGACAAGATCGTCGGGGAGACTCCCACCCTTGCTCCGGGCGCCCACTTCTCCTACAACAGTTATCATGTGAGCAGCGGCGACAGCCGCGCTCATGGCAGTTTTCACGGGCTGGACGAGAACGGCGCCCGCATCTTTGTCCGCATTCCCGCATTTGACATGCAGATTCCCTCCGACTGACTCGCGCCACTTGATGAAGCTCATTGATCTCAACAGCGACGGCGGCATCGGTGCGAATTCCCTCTATGTCCAAATCGGCGACTTCCACCTCGTCGTCGACAGCGGCCTGCATCCCAAGAAGGTCGGCCGCACCGCCGCGCCGAACCTCCGGCCGCTGCAGGGTGTCAAGCTCGACCTCATCGTCATCACCCATTGCCACCTGGACCACATCGGCTCGCTCCCGTTGCTCATGCGCGCCCAGCCGGATACGCCGGTGCTCATGACCGCGCCGAGCCGCATGCTCATCGAACGCATGCTGCACAACTCCGCCAACGTCATGCTCCGCGAGCGCGAGGAGAAGGGCATCGCCGACTACCCGCTGTTCACACACGACGAGATCGACCGCGTCGCGCCCCGGATGTATCCGCACCAGTTCAACCACCCCAAGAAGTTCTCGGGCGCCCGTGACGAAATCGAGCTCACCTTCCACCCCGCCGGCCACATCGCCGGCGCCTGTGGCGTCGAGATCGTCCACAAGCACCGGCGCATTTTCTTCACCGGGGACGTGCTCTTCTCCACCCAGCGCATCATCGATGGCGCGAAGTTCCCCGCCGGCCACTTCGATACCCTCGTCACTGAGACGACGCACGGCGCCACGGAGAAGCCCCCGGGCAACATCCGCTCCGGTGAGATGATCCGGCTGATCGAGACCATCAACGCGACGCTCCAGCGGGGCGGCTCCGTGCTCATTCCCGTCTTCGCGCTCGGCCGCATGCAGGAGATCCTCGCCATCCTGCACGATGCGCGGAAATTCAACCGCCTGGATCCCGCGCCAATCTTTGCCTCCGGCCTCGGCATGGATCTGTGCGACTATGTCGACGACATCACGAAGAAGACCGGCCTGGTTCATTTCACCCGCACCATCCTAAAGGATCTCAAGGTCAAGAAGTCCCCCCGCGACCTCGTGCCCGGCCAGGAGCCTCACACGCAAGGCATCTATGTCGTCAGCAGCGGCATGATGGTTGAGAAGACCGCGTCCTACACCATCGCCTCCTGCCTCGCCGGCAACGCCCGGCACAGCATCTGCTTCGTCGGCTACTGCGACCCCGACACCCCCGGCGGCCAGTTGCTCGCCGCGCACAATGGCGACCAGTTTCTCTTCGCCGATGTGAACGTGAAGACGCGCATCCACGCCCACGTCGAACGCTTCGAGTTCAGTGGCCATGCGTCCCGCGAGGAACTTCTCGACTACGCCGTGAAGAGCAAGCCCCGCTCGGTCGTCCTGACCCACGGCGACCCGCCGGCGCGGGCGTGGTTCGCCGCGCAGTTCGCCGACAAACTCCCCAAGACCATGGTGCTTGATCCTGTGCCGCTGCAAACCTATCAGATTTGAGGTGCCGAGCCTGAATCCGATCTCCGGGTCGCCAGTTCGACCCCGTCCAGCCACGCTTCAGCGTCGGCTAATGCGGTAAAGACTTTCACCCGGGCTCCACGATTTCTTGCCATGGTCTCGCCCAGTCGTTGCGGGTCCATGGTTTCCGCTGAGAGGACTCCCGCCACCCGATAGCTGCGAAGCTTGGCCACGAAGGCCAGGATCATCTGGAGGCGTTGCATCATGTTCAGCTTTGCCTTGAAGGCCCGGGCATCGATCAGCAGGTCGGTCGCCCCGGCATCCACCGCCAGCTGCCGGACTTTTTCGAACAAAGGATACGCATCGCCTATCCTCATGTTCGCCGGAAGTTGAACATGCACGCGGCCGTCGCCGCTGGAAACCAACACTACGTCGTCATGCTTCATGGGGGCCACTCGAGATGTTATCCGGCCGCCCCTCACAGTCCAGCCCGGAGCTGGACCCCGTCTGCCCAGCGGCCTAGCGGCCGATGACCTCGCGCAGCCGCCGGGTCATGGCGGGGAGGCCGGCGGCATACTGGATTCTCGGGGCCTTGAGCGTGAACTCCCGCAGGGGAAAGGGTGGATTCTCCAGATAGTCGATCTGGATCCCTGCCTCCGCGCAGAGCGCGCACGCGGCGGCGATATCCCAGACCTTGTTGTTGTGGTCCATCACCCCGTCCAGCAGCCCGATGGCGAGGTAGGTCAGGTGCAACGTGCTGCTGCCAAGACCCCGGATCTTGAAGTTTTCGATCAGTTTCTTGCCCTCGGCGGCATGGCCTTTGTCGACGGGCGAGTGGAATCCGATGAGGCTGTGCCCGTTGGGACCCTCGCCTCGCGGCCGCACTGCCTGCGCCCCTTCCCAAACCCCCCGGCCCGGGCCACCGTGGATGAGCACCCGGCGTCCCATGTCGTAGACGACCCCGTAGACCGGCGTTCCGGTCTCCAGCAGGGCCAGGGAAATGGCGCAGTGGCTGATGCCGTTGATATAGTTGTTCGTGCCGTCGATCGGGTCGAGCATCCAGCTGAACCGGGCGGTCACTGGCGTGGCGGTGTCTTGGGGCGCCAGCTCCTCGCTGAAGAACTGGTCGGTCGGAAACTGCCTCGTGATCGCGGCCTGGATGTGCTCCGAGATGGCGAGATCCACGGCGGTCACCTTGGTGCCATCGTGCTTGATTTCGCTCCGGGCCCGGCCGAATTCACGGTGCATGAGCTCCGTCTCGCCCAGGACGGCGTGCTGAGCGGCGGCGATGCGTTGTTCAATTTCTGGATTAACCACGGAGTAGACGGATGAACACGGCTGGGAAAAGAGAAAGCATTATCTGTGCTAGCCGCGAAATCGGCGGCCGGCGTTCTTTCCGAGCTGATGTCCGTGCCGAACGAGATCCTTCTGCCCGCACGCGTTGAGCTGGTCGAGGACCGCCGCGAGCCGGCGCTTCTTCTCGTCGGTCTGGCCGAACATCTCCAACTGGGCGCCCTTCTCCTCGACGCTCGAAAACCGCACGCTGATGAGCCGCAAGGGCCGGCGCTTGGTCCAGGCCGCCCGGAGCAGCGGCTGCACGAACGGATAGAATGGCGCCTCAAGGTCGGTCGCATCTGCCAGACTGCGACCGGCCGTGCTGTTCTCCATGCCCGGATACCGCACCTTGACCGTCATCGTCTTCACCCGTTTCCCATCGGCCCGGATGGCGGGCATGAGTTCGTCGATCATGCGCTTGGCAATCCGCTCGATCTCGGCGAAGTCACCGATGTCGTGGCCGAAGGTCTCCTGCACGGAGTAACTCTTGGCGTCCTCCTGGTCGGTGTGCACCCGCCGGTCGTCCTCGCCCCGCGCCATGGCCAGCATTTCCTGCCAGCCGCCGCCGAAAAGTGCCCGCAATTCCGGTTCACTGAGCGTGAAAAGATCGCTGACCAGCCTGATACCCGCTGCGGCCAGGCGCTCCTCGCTCTTCTTCCCCACCCCCGGAATGACGCTGATCTTGAGCGGCGCGAGGAACTCCGCCTCCGCCCTGGACGGGACCACGGTGAATCCGCGGGGTTTGCGGGCCTTGCTCGCGATCGCCGCAACGAGCTTGTTGGTCGCGATCCCGAAAGAGGTCGGAATCTGGAGGTCGTCCCAGATGCGCTGTTGCAGCGCCCGGACCCGGAGGTCGATCTCGGTCGTCGTTTTGAAGCCGCACGGCGCAAGGTCGAGATAACCCTCGTCGACCGAGTTGCGTTGCACAACCGGAGTCAACGTCTCGCACAGCTCGAACATCTCCCGGGACTTCTTCCGATAGATGCCGGAGGTGTGGGGCAGCAGGACCAGGTCGGGACAGACCTTCAGAGCCAGCTTGGTGGGCATCGGGGTGTAAACACCGCAGGCGCGGGCCTCGTAGCTGGCGGAGGAGATTATGCCGCGTTCGCGTCCGCCCACGGCACACTTGGTGCCGCGCAGTTCGGGATGCACCGAAAGCTCGCACGACACAAAGAATGCATCCGCGTCGAGGTGGGCAATCGTCGGCAGGGCCGGAGGCGCGACGATGGTGGGTGGCACACGGGACATCCACCCAAGCTAACATTGCAGGAGCCGGAGGCGAGTCCGGTGTGGTGGGCACCGGCCACCCCAAGCCTGGGCCGCTTCAAAGCCGCGACAACCGCAGGTGACGCCGGATGTCGTCCGGCGCATGCATAGCCGCCAGTTCGACGAGCCGGGACGCTTCCACACTGGTCGAGACGACGACCAACTCGTTGCCGTTCACCACGGCGACGCAGAGATTGATCGGCCCGTCGTCGTCGATGTCCCGCGGAACATAGACGAGGACCGTATCCTTGTGATCCGCGACGCCCGCCAGCCGGGCCCAGCCGCTCCTGGCCATGGTGCGATCGGTCTCGGTGAAAAGTACTTCGCGCGACCAATCGGCGACCCCGGCGTTGCGTTCGTAGACGCCGACGCTCGCGTGTCGGACGGCGGCAAGTGCGAGCCGCGCCTCCGCCACCCCCCGATCGTGGACGAAGTCCAGGCCGGTGCGCACAACCGCCAATGTGAAGTGGCCAACGCTCAGTTGCACCTTGGTGCGCCAATCTGCGTTGGTAGCCGCCATCACCTCTTTGCGCAGCGCGGCGGCGTCGCGATCCAGGGTCAGGAAACTCGCGGCGACGACACCCAGCACGACAAACGGGCTGAGGCAAATTGCGACACCGAGCAGCACCCAACGCCAGACGCGGCGACGAGGGGAACCTGGGGGGACTGGATTCATCGGATGATGGGATTCAGGCCGTTGACTCAGACTTCCTTGTCCGCGTGTTTGTGACTGAGCTTCACGTGCACCTGCTTCAGCGGATCGATGTCGAACTTGTCCGCGATCTTGGCGATCTGGTCGGCGTTGATGTTGCCCACGATGTTCACAAAGACCGCTTCGCCCTTGTGGTCGATGACCGTGACAACCAGGCCGTCAATGGCATCGTCGCCGCGCTGCATGACGTGGACGTCAACATTGTCGCCCTCGTTCATTTCGCGCACCGTGACCATCTTGGTCCAGCCCTGCGCCTCAAGTTTGCGGCGGACGGACTCGATCTTCTCGATGGTGGACGCCCGGTTCGAATCGTCCAATCCGACAACATTGACGCGGATGCTCTTCAGGTTGCTGACGAGATCCGCAGCCTCGGGATCATGGTGGGCGGCCAGCTTGGCGGCGAACTTGAGCATGCCGGAGGAAAGATTGACCTCGACGAACTGCCCTTTGGCGGAAGGCATCAACTGGCCGATGTCGACATAGCCGGCCTCGGGCGAGGCGGCGGCAGCGATGGTGGAAAGCGCCACCGACAGACCGGAGGCGATGAGGAGGGAGCGGAGTGAGTTCATGATAATGCGGGAGGATTTGGGTTGAGGCGCGTTGGGGCCCTTCGGCCCGGGATCCTCCTAGCACCCCGCACCGGGGGCAAAGTTGCAGGGAACTGAACCCCTACCCTAGCAACGCCCGTCCGGTCAGCGACCGCGGCTCGGCGCGGATTCCGGTCACCGGTCCGGCAAAAACAACCTCCCCGCCCTCGGGACCGCCGCCGGGACCCAAATCGATGATCCAGTCAGCCAGCTTGATGACGTCGACGTTGTGCTCGATGACCACCAAGGTGTTGCCCGAGTCGCGCAGTTTGAACAGCAGGTCCATCAGCCGCTGGATGTCGGTCCAGTGCAACCCGGTGGTCGGCTCATCGAGGATGTAGAGGGTTGTCCCCTGCTCACGTTTGCTGAGTTCCAGGGAAAGCTTGATGCGCTGCGCCTCGCCACCGGAGAGCGTGGTCGCCGACTGACCGAGCTGCAGGTAGCCTAGTCCGACGGCGTCGAGGGTCGTCAGCTTCTCCGTGATGCGCGGGACCGCCCGGAACAATTCCATCGCCTCGCGCACCGTCAGGGCGAGCACATCGGCGATGCTGCGGCCATGAAACCGCACCTCCAGCGTCTCGCGGTTGAAACGCCGCCCGTCGCAGCTGGGACACGGCGCGTAGGCGTCGGCCATGAACTGCATGTCGAGTTTGATCTGACCGTCGCCCTGGCAGCGCTCGCACCGCCCGCCCCGCACATTGAAACTGAACCGGCTGGCCTTGTAGCCGCGCACCTTCGCGAGAGGCAGCTTGGCGAACAGCTCGCGCAGCAGGTCGAGCAGGCCGACGAAACTCGCGGGATTCGAGCGCGGACTCCGGCCGATGGGTTCCTGGTCGACCACCACGGCCTTCTCGAAGTACTCGAGGCCGGTCAGGCCGCGATGGCGGCCGGGCAGCGTCTTGGCCCCGTTGAGCTTCCGGGCCGCCGCCGTCGCAAGAATGTCGTTAACCAGGGAGCTCTTGCCCGAGCCGGAGACTCCGGTGACACAGGTCAGGAGGCCGACCGGAAAGCGCGCCTCGACACCCTTGAGATTGTGCTCGGTGGCGCCTTTCACTACCAACCAGCGGTCATCCGGCTCCTTGAGCTTGGCATCCTTGATCACGCCCTCCTTCCCGGCCAGATACGCACCGGTGCGGGAAACCGAAGGGGGCAGCTTGGCGCACTCGGCCGGCGAGCCTTGAAACAGAATCCGTCCGCCCTCCGTGCCCGCTCCGGGCCCCAGCTCGATCAATTCGTCCGCGATGCGGATGGTGTCCGCGTCGTGCTCGACCACGACCACCGTGTTGCCCCGGTCGCGCAGTTCGCGCAGCGTGGCGAGCAGCTGGAGGTTGTCGTGCGGATGCAGCCCGACGCTCGGCTCGTCGAGCACGTAGATGACGCCGACCAGGCCCATGCCCAGCTGGGTGGCCAGGCGCACGCGCTGGGCCTCGCCGCCGGAGAGCGTCGCGTATTCGCGGTCCAGGGTGAGATAGCCCAGCCCGGTTTCGCACAGAAAATGCAGCCGTCGCTCGACCCCGCCCAGCACCTCGCGCACGGCGTCGGTCGCCGGCAGCACCCCCGGCAGTCCTTGCATGAACTCCCTGGCCCGGCGGATATCCGTGGCGGTGAACTCCGCGAAGCTGCGGCCGTTGAGCAGCACGGCGGCACTGCGGGAGTTGAGCCGCAACCCGTGGCAGGACGGGCAGTCACCACTCGACATGAAGGTGGCCAGCCGGGCGCGATAGCCGTCGCTGCGCGATTCCTGCCGGCTGGTGTGCAGCAGGGCGATCACGCCGGGAAACGGCCGGAGCTCCGCTCTCTGCGTGCGTCGCAACCGGAAGCTGAACAACCGCTCCCCGGCACCGTACAGCAGGGCTTGCCGGGTTTCCGCCGGCAGTTCCTGCCACGGCGTCTCGGCATCGAACGGCAACTGTTCAGCCAGCTGCTTGAGGATGGAACTGTGGCGGATGATGAGATTCTTACCGCCGATGCGCCACGGCTTGATCGCCCCCCCGCGGACGGACTTCTCCGGCTTGGGCACCATCAGCTCCTCACTGAAGGCCAGTTTGCGGCCCAGCCCGCCGCATTCCGGGCAGGCGCCTTCGCTGTGATTGAAGGAGAAATGCCGCGGCGTGAGCACCTCGAAGACATCGCCGCAAATCGCGCAGCTCAGGCTCTGGCTCAGCGGGATCGTCCGCCACGGAGCCTCCGGAGTCTTCTGCGTGAGCACGACGGCCCGGTTCTGCCCTTCACGAAAAGCCAGTTCCAGCGAATCCGCCAGCCGGCTCCGCTGCTCGCTGGTGATCAGCACGCGGTCGATGACCAGCTCGACCACGAGTTCGGCCGAGCCGCTCGGCACCAGCTTGGGTTCGTCCAGCGAATGGATCTCCCCGGCAATCCGGATGCGCTGGAAACCGCGCTGGCGCAGCCGCGGCAGTTCATCGCGCAGGACCGCCGGCTTGGCGGTCATCCAAGGTGCGAGGATGACGGCGCGCTCGCCCAGGGCGTCGTGCATGAGCTGGGCGAGGCAGTCGTCCAGCGAACGCTTGGCGACCAGCCCGCCGTCCTTGGGGCAACGCTGTTCGCCGCACAGCGCCCAGAGAAGCCGGGCGTAGTCGGCGACCTCGGTCACCGTGGCCACCGTGCTGCGGGGCGAACCGCCGCCCGTGCGCTGTTCGATGGCCAGCACCGGCGACAGACCGTGAATGAAGTCTACATCGGGCCGCTTGAGCTGCTCGAGCACCTGCCGGGCCTGGGCCGAGAGGCTCTCCATGTATTTCCGGTAGCCCTCGGCGTAGATGGTGTCGAATGCCAGCGACGACTTGCCGGAGCCGCTGGGGCCGGTGAGCACGATGAGCCGCCCGCGCGGCAGGCGCAGCTCCAGGTCGCGCAGGTTGTGCTCCCGCGCCCCCTTGATGTGAATGTTCGATGCCGCGTCCATTCCCTCAAGGTTGCCCTTTTGTCGCGCACGTCAAAACGCGAATGCAAAACAAACTCCCTCTGGCCCCGAGGTTTAGCACTTGAATTTGACGCCAAAAAAACGCTTCATGCACCCAACACACCGAGCCCCGGGCTTGTTGTACCCCACATCCCCAACCCTCAGCCTCCCTGTGAGGCTGCATTCGTGCATCCCGCTATGAACCCAAGCAACCCCATACCGCATTGTCTGCGTCCTCCGGCTTTCGCCGTCCTGGCCCTGGCCCTCGGTCTCGCTCCCGCCGCCCCGGCCTTTGTCTTCGAACTCGGTGACGCCAAGGGCTCCCTTGATACCACGATTTCCATCGGCGGCCTCTACCGGGTGAACGATCCTTCCCCCGACCTGTATTCCATCTCCGCAGGAGGCCTGCAGCGTTCCTCCAATGCGGACGACGGTGACCTGAACTACAAAAAGGGCATGGCGTCCTTTCTGGTGAAGGCCAGCCACGACCTCCAGATCGACTACCAGAACGCCGGCATGTTTGTGCGCGGCTATTACTTCAACGACTTTATCAATTCCGATGGCACCCGCGCCCGGACTCCGCTGAGTGACGACGCGGAGAAAGTGGTCGGCGAGGGCGCCGAGTTGCTCGACGCCTATGTCTACTTCAAGGAGAGGTTTGGCGACATGCCGGCGACCTTCCGCATCGGCCGGCAGGTCCTGAGCTGGGGCGAAAGCACTTTCATCCCGAATGGCATCAACTCGATCAACCCGATCGATGTTGCCAAGCTCCGCACCCCGGGGTCGGAACTCAAGGAGGCGCTTCGCCCGCTCAACATGGCGTCCTATTCCATGAATGTGAACGCGGACCTGTCCTTCGAAGCCTTCTATCTCTTCGACTGGCAGCGCACCCGCATCGACCCGCCGGGGACCTATTTCAGCACGAATGACTTCGTGGCCAAGGGTGGCTCGCAGGTCTTTCTCGGCTTTGGCGCGATCAAGGACTCGGCCACCCTCGGCGCCATTCCCCGCGGCACCGATCGCGAGCCGGGCGCCGCGGGCCAGTACGGCGTGAACTTCAAATGGCTGGCACACGGGCTCAACGACACCGAATTCGGCTTCTACTATATGAATTACCACAGCCGGCTGCCGCTGATTTCGGCCATCACGCCGACGGTGCCGGTCAACGGGGCCAAGGCGGCAAGTGATTCCGGCGCCCTGCTGCAGACCAACGCGACGTTCATGGGCGGACTCGGGGCCGCTCTGGGGACCGCGGACCCCACGGTCATCGGCGGAGCGTTGACCACCCTCATCGGCGCCACGCTGACCGGCGTCCCGGCCAGTGCCCTGCCGGCCGCGCTGCAACCGTTTTACGCCACGGTCGCCGGCGTCACGAGCCAGCTGGCCCAGCGCGAGCTCCTCGTGGCCGCCGCGACCGGCCGCTACCTGATCGAATTCCCGAAGGACATCCACCTCTTCGGCGCGAGTTTCAACACCAGTGTCAAGGGCATCGCCCTCCAAGGTGAGATCAGCTACCGTGACAACCAACCGCTGCAGGTCGATGACGTGGAATTGCTCTTCGCCGCGCTTTCCCCGCTCAGCTCGCGTTTTGGCAACAACAACCAGCTCGGCACCTTTGGCCTGAACACCTACGTGCCCGGTTTCCGCGAGCACCGCGTCTGGACCGGCCAGATGACGGCCACGAAGGTGGCCGGCGGCTTCTTCGGTGCAGACCAGTCGACCTTCATCGCCGAGGCCGGTTTCGTCGACGTCAACCTGCCGGACAAGAGCACACTGCGCTACGACTCCCCCGGCACCTTTGTCGGCGGCGACATCAACTACATGAACAACTCCGGCAGCAACGCCTCGGGCGTCCCGCCCCTCGCCGAACCCGCCTCGGCCTTTGCCGACAGCTTCTCCTACGGTTACCAGCTCGTGGGCCGGCTCGACTACAACAACGCCTTCCGGGGCGTGAACGTCTCGCCGCTGGTGGTCTTCACCCACGATGTCGGCGGCAACACACCGCTGCCCCTCGGCAACTTCCTCCACGGCCGCAAGTCCATCACCGTGGGCGCGGAGTTCACGTTCCAGAACGCCTGGGCGCTCGACATCCGCTATGTCAACTTCTTTGGCGGGGGCCGCTACAACCTGATCAGCGACCGGGACTACGTCTCGTGCAACCTGAAGTACTCGTTCTAACCCGCCACCAGCTTTTCATCCCATGAAATCGAAATTCCTTCCGTTCTCCCTCCTCTGTTCCCTGTTCGCCGCGTCCGCGGCTGTCGCGGGGATCTCCGCCACAGATGCCAGCCGCCTCGGCAACGACCTGACCCCGCTGGGCGGAGAAAAGGCCGGCAACGCCGACGGCTCGATCCCGGCCTGGACCGGTGGCATCACCACCCCGCCCGCCGGCTACAAGGTGGGTGACCATCATCCGGACCCGTATGCGGGCGACCAGGTGCTCTTCACCATCTCGGCTGCCAACGCCGACAAGTATGCCGACAAGCTGAGCGCCGGCCACCTGGCCCTCCTCAAGGCCTACCCGGACTACACGATGCCGGTCTATCCGTCGCATCGCAGCGCCTCGAACCCCCAGCGGATCTACGACGCCACGAAGCAGTATGCCACCACCGCGGCCCTGACCGCCGGCGGCAACGGCATCACCGGCGCCGTCATCGGTATCCCGTTCCCGATTCCGCAGAACGGCCTCGAGGTCATCTGGAACCACCTGACGCGCTATCGTGGCGTCTCGGCGGTCCGCTATATCGGCCAAGCCGCGCCGCAACGCAACGGCAGCTACCTGCCGCTCGTGCAGTTCGTTGACGAATTCCTCTTCAACTACGCCCGGGAAGGCATCCAGGAGAAGGACCTGAACAATGTGCTCGTGTACTTCAAGCAGACCGTCACCGCGCCCGCCCGTCTCGCCGGCACCATCCTCGTCGTGCACGAGACGATGGACCAGGTGAAGGAACCACGCCACGCCTGGGTCTACAACACCGGCCAGCGCCGCGTCCGCGCCGCCCCGACCGTTGCCTACGACAATCCCGGTACCGCGGCCGACGGCATGCGCACGTCCGACCAGTTCGACATGTTCAACGGTGCCCCGGACCGCTACGAGTGGAAGCTGGTGGGCAAAAGGGAAATGTATGTCCCGTATAATTCCTACAAACTCCACAGTGGCTCCGTCCGCTACAGCGAGATCCTGAAGCCGCTCCACATCAACCAGGACCTGACCCGTTACGAGCTGCACCGCGTGTGGGTCGTCGATGCCACGCTCAAGCCCGGCACCAGCCACGTCTACACCCGCCGCACATTCTACATCGACGAGGACAGCTGGCAGATCCTCGCCTGCGACCAATACGATGGCCGCGGCCAGCTCTGGCGTGTCTCCGAGGCGCATTGTATCAACTACTACGACGCGCAGGTATTCTGGAGCACACTGGAGGTGCACACCGATCTAATAGCCGGCCGCTACCTGGCCATCGGCCTCGACAACGAAGGCCCGATGTATGACTTTAGCCTGAAGCGCAGCCCGCAGGACTACACGCCTTCGACCCTGCGCCAGGAAGGTGTCCGCTGATTGCTGATGTCTGAACTTCTAACAACGGCGGCGGGCTTTCGAGCCCGCCGTTTTTGCGTCTGTCTGTCGGGCCTCGCGGCCCTGCTGGCGCTCGGCCGCGCCTGCGCCGATGTCGCCTCTGAACCCGCTCCGCTGGCCGCCCAGGCCCTGCTCCTTGATGTCGCCGCGGCCGGCGCCAACTTTGTCGCGGTCGGCGATCATGGTGACATCATCGTCTCCCGCGACGATGGCCGGACCTGGACGCAATCCCCGGCCCCGACGCGCGCCTTGCTGACCGGCGTCAGTTTCCCGGATCCGCTGAACGGCTGGGCGATCGGCCATGAAGGCGTCATCCTGCATACCGGCGACGGCGGCCAGACCTGGCAGCATCAGGACGACGGACACAGCGGCGAGAACGTCTACCTCGGGGTGCTCTTCCGGGATCCGCTCCACGGCTTCGTGGTCGGGGCCTACGGCAAGTTCCTCACCACCGGCGACGGCGGCCGGACCTGGCAGGCCGGCCACCCTTCCCCCGACGAGGTTCACTACAACCGCATCAGCGCGGGACCGGACAGCTACCTCTACCTTTCGGGCGAAAGCGGCACGACTCTCGTATCGAACGATGACGGCAAAACCTGGAGCAAGTCCGAGGTGCCCTACGACGGCTCGCTGTTTGGTGTCCTGCCGCTGGCTGGCGCCCGCCTTATCACCTATGGCCTGCGCGGCCACATCCTGCGCTCCGAGGACCATGGAGCCGCCTGGGAACCGGTGCCCAATGATGTCCGCGTACTTATCATGGGCGGCATCCGGCTGAAAACCGGCGCCATTGTCCTTGCCGGCCAGGGTGGAAATTTCTTCGTCAGCCGGGACGGAGGCCGCGGTTTCAATCCGTGGAAACCCGAGGGCTTCGGCACCAGCGTCGCGGATCTGATCGAGACCCGCGACGGTTTTATCCTGACCGTGGGTGAGGCCGGTGCCGTCCGGCTCAAACTCCCCTGACATGCTGAATCGCCTCGAAGCGTTCATTTTCCGCTACCGCCACCTGACCGTGGCGCTGTTTGCCATCACGACCGTCGTGCTGGGGTTCTTCGCCGCCAGGACGCACGTCGACGCCAGCTTCAACAAGCAGCTGCCGAGCGATCACGAATACATCCAGAACTTCAAGAAATACCAGGAGCAGTTCGGCGGCGCCAACCGCGTCGTCATCGCCCTCTTCGCCCGCCACGGCGACATCTTTACCGAGGATTTCTTCAAGACGCTCAAGGCCGTCACGGACGAAGCCTACTACCTACCCGGTGTCGATCGCGCGCAGGTGACCTCCATCTTTACGCCCAACGTCCGCTACATCGAGGTGGTGGAGGACGGCCTGCAGGGCGGCAACGTCATCCCGGCCGACTTCGTGCCCGACGCCGCCGGGCTGGAGCGCGTCCGGCAGAACATCCTCAAGTCCGGCCGGGTGGGCATGCTGGTGTCCAACGACTACACCGGCGCCGCGGTCATCGTCTCCCTTCTTGAGGTCGATCCTCAAACCGGCAAGAAGCTGGTCTACGCGGAAGTGGCCGATGCGCTCGAACACAACATTCGGCAGAAATACCAGACCGCCGAGGTGAGCGTCCACATCATCGGTTTCGCCAAGGTCATCGGCGACATCACCGACGGCGCCCGCGGCGTGCTGATGTTCTTCGGAGTGGCCATCGTAATCTCGGCGTTCCTGCTCTATTATTTCTCCCAGTCGGTCATCCTGACGGTACTGCCGCTGATCACGTCCACCTGCGCGGTCGTCTGGCAACTGGGTCTGCTCTATCTCTTCGGTTTCGGCATCGACCCGCTGTCCATCCTGGTGCCGTTCCTCGTCTTTGCCATCGCCCTGAGCCACGCCACCCAGATGCTGCGATCGTTCCGCTACGAGTTCTATGTCGGGCGAGACGAGCAGCTCGCCGCGCGCGCCTCCTTCAACAACCTCTTTGTCCCGGGCACGGTCGCGATCCTGACCGACACCGTGGGTTTCCTGACCATCTATCTGGTCAAGGTGCCCATCATCCAGGAACTGGCCATCACGGCCAGCCTCGGCGTTACCCTCATCATCCTGACCGACCGTTTCCTGCTGCCGGTGCTGCTGAGTTACACGACCATGGCGCCGAGCTTCCGGAAGCGCGTGAACATCCGCCGCTTCGCCCTGCAGCCGGTCTGGCGCCGGCTGGTGAACTTCACCACGGGGCGAACCTCGTGGGTCATCATCGCGCTGACCGCCGGGTTCTGGCTCTTCGGCTTCCTCCAGGCCAAGCACGTCAAGATCGGCGACATGCACGCCGGCGTGCCGGAACTGCGACAGACCTCGCGCTACAACCAGGATACGGCCGCGATCACCGCCAAGTTCAGCATCGGCGTCGACGTGATCACCGTCATCGCCGAGACCATTCCCAATGGCGTCATCGACCCCGACGTCATGGCCCTGGTCGATCGTTTCGCCTGGCGGATGCGCAATATCCCTGGCGTCAAATCGACCGCGGCGCTCACCGACTACGCCAAGACGATCACGGCCGGCTGGAACGAGGGCAGCCTCAAATGGCGCGTCATCCCGCGCAATCCCCAGATGCTTGCGCAGTCGGTCTCTCCCGTGGAGACCTCCTCGGGGTTTCTGAACAACGACGGAAGCGTCATCCCGGTCATGATCTACCTGACCGACCACAAGGCCGAGACCCTCAAG
>CAZZDB010000058.1:0-19495 GCA_964652485.1 uncultured Oleiharenicola sp. | reverse complement strand
CCCCTGCACCCAATTTAACTCCCTCGTGGACCTAACGGTTACGAGGGAGTTTTGGTTTAAGAATGCCGATTTACTTGGCTCGGCGTGAACATTGGCGCACAGAGGAGAACATTCTTGGAAGGGGACCCACATTCGGACCCACAAAAGCAGCAACAGCACCGAGCCTTGCAGCTCGACAGTCACTGAGGCATGCAACTCGCATATCCCGGCGATCTCCCCAGGCGACGCGTTCCTCCAAGATCACGCTCACGAGAGCGTGGCCAGGGCCTCTTGGCTGAAACCGCGCAACTCGGCCAAACGCCCTTCGTTGATCTTCCGGGCCCAGTCCGCATCGGCCAGAAGGGCCCGGCCCACCGCCACCAGATCAAAATCCCCCCGGTCGAAACGACGAAGAAGTTCATCCAAGGAACTTGGCCGGGACGCTTCGCCCTGAAAAGCCGCGATGAAATCCCCCGAGAGCCCGACAGAACCGACGGTGATTGACGGCTTTCCGGTCAGCTTCCTAGCCCAGCCGGCGAAGTTCAGGTCGGAACCAGGAAACTCCGGCTCCCAGAACCGGCGCTGCGAACAATGGAAGATATCGACCCCGGCTTGGCCCAAAGGCACGAGCCAGGCCTTCATTTCGTCCGGAGTGGTCGCGAGTCTGGCTGTATAGTCCTGAAGTTTCCACTGCGAGACCCGGAAACAGATTGGGAATTCGGGGCCGGTCGCACGGCGGACCGCCTGGACCAATTCAACGGCGAAGCGGGACCGCGCCGCCAGTGTTACCCCGCCATAGCCATCAGTACGCTGGTTGGTAGGATGCCAGAAGAACTGGTCGATCAGGTAGCCGTGTGCTCCGTGGATCTCCACCGCGTCGAAACCCAACGCCTTCGCCTGAGCCGCAGCCTCGGCAAATGCGCTGATCGTGTCAGCGATGTTCTTTTCTGTCATTGCCACACCTCCGATTTTACCGGGCGCGACGTAACCGGACGGGCCTTCAAAGGGCGCGGGGGGCCGCCACGAGGCATTCTTGGGCGCAACGATCCCCATATGCCAAAGCTGCGGGGCCATGGCGCCGCCGTCAGAATGGACCTTGTCGATCACAGCCTTCCAGCCGAGGAGCGGCTTCGCGCCGAAGAAATGGGGAACATCCGGATCGTTGGACGACGCCGGGCGATTGACCACGGTGCCCTCCGAAATGATCAACCCGACCTCGCCGGTCGCACGGCGGCCATAATAGTCCGCGACGTTTGCGGCCGGCACACCACCGGGGGAAAACGAGCGGGTCATCGGGGCCATGACAATCCGGTTCTTGAGCTGAAGTGACTTCAACCGAAAGGGCTGAAAGAGCTGGTGCGCGGTCATAAATTATAGGTGCCTGGATTTCCACCGGGCGAGTGGCCAGCGGGACCGGGCGGGTGATCGTGCAGGTCCCCCCGTTTTTCTGCGGGCCGGCGGCCCACATCGGAGCCGATCATTGATGGTGATCCAACGAGTCCGGTTTGCCGTGGCCGAGGATTTCCTTGGCGCGGACGGCATCCTCGGAAGTGCCGCGGGCAATCAAGACGAACTTGCCAACCTTCAGGGCCGTCTCATAGCGCACGATGCTGTCCTTGGGCACTCCCATGCTGGCGAGGCCCGCGCCGATCGCGCTCATGCCGCCGACCAAGACGGCACCCTCCAAGGCTCCGACGATCGAATTGATGAATGGTCCGGCCATGAGCATCGGACCGATGCCCGGAACAAAGAAGAAGGCGGAGCCAAACAGGAGCCCCCACATCGCGCCCCAGAAAGCACCCGTCTTGCCCCAGACTTTCATCCGGTCACCGATGTTATAGTAGCCAACCACGTGCTCATCGGTCTGATAGTCGCGTCCGACGATGGACAGTTTCTTCATGTCGAAACCGGCTTTTTGCAGCTCCTTGACCGCCGCTTCGGCGGCGGAGTGGGCTGAGTAAACAGCGATGACTGAATTATTGCTCATGGTATTTGGCGAAGATGATTCTTCGGCGGAAGATACGAGTTCTGGCACCCGGCCACCATGGGCTGTAGACCTACCGGGTCGGGGCGGCGGTGGCCGGCAAGGCACCAATGAAGGCCTTCGCCTCGTCGAGGATCCGACGCAGGTGGAGATCGCCGAGGAAGCTCTCCGCGTAGATCTTGTATAAGTTCTCGGTGCCCGACGGTCGCGCGGCAAACCAGCCGTTCGACGCCTCGACTTTGATCCCGCCGATGGGTGCGGCGTTGCCCGGAGCGCGCGTGAGGATAGATTGAATCTTCTCCCCGCCGAGTTCGGCCAGTGTCATCTGTCCGGGTGAAAGTGCGGTGAGGACGGCTCTTTCACCCGGCGTGCACGGCGCATCCACCCGGTCATAAAATGGCTCGCCGAATTCCTGGATCAATGCGCGGTAGCTCTCCCCAGGATCACGGTCCGTTCTCACGGTCATCTCCGCCGCCAGCAGGCAAGGGACAAACCCGTCCTTGTCCGTCGTCCACACGTTGCCGTCCAGTCGGGCAAACGTCGCGCCGGCGCTCTCTTCCCCGCCAAACGCCAGCGCCCCGCTCAGCAACCCCTCCACAAACCATTTGAAGCCGACGGGCACCTCATAAAGCTTCCGCCCCATCTTCGCGACGACGCGATCAATCATCGCGCTGCTCACCACCGTCTTGCCGACCGCCGCCGCTTGGAGCCATTTCGGCCGGTTCTGGAAGAGATAAGAGATGGCGCTGCAAAGGTAGTGATTGGGCGCGAGCAGTCCACCGCTCTTCGTGACGATCCCATGCCGGTCGTGGTCGGTATCGCAGGCGAACGAGAGATCGAACCGGCCCCTCATCCCGATCAGACCCGCCATGGCGTACCGCGACGAAGGATCCATCCGAATCTGCCCGTCCCCGTCCACCGTCATAAAACGGAAGGTGGGATCGACCAACTCGTTTACGACGGTCAGGTCCAGACCGTATCGCTCAGCAATCCGGGCCCAGTAGTGGACGCCCGCGCCGCCCAGAGGATCGACACCCAGGCGAATCCTTGCAGCACTAACTGCCCCAAGATCAACCACGGTGCCAAGATCGTTCACGTAGGCGCCGAGGTAGTCGTGCCGCTTCGTCGTCGCGGCCCGCAAGGCCTGATCGTGGGGAATGCGTTTCACCCCCGCGAGCCGGGCTTCGAGCAGGGCGTTCGCTTTCGCCTCAATCCAGCCGGTGACGCCGGTGTCAGCTGGCCCCCCGTTCGGGGGGTTGTATTTGAAGCCACCGTCCTGCGGCGGATTGTGAGAGGGCGTGATGACGATTCCATCGGCGAGTCCGGATTTCCGTCCGCGGTTATACGTCAGGATCGCGTGGGAAATGACGGGGGTTGGGGTGTACTCGCCACCCTCGGCGATCATCACGCCAACTCCGTTGGCGGCCAGCACCTCGAGCGCAGTCGCCTGGGCCGGAACGGACAGGGCGTGCGTGTCGATGCCCAGAAACAGCGGTCCATCGATTTTCCGCGCGGCGCGGCAGAGGCATATCGCCTGGGTGATCGCAAGAATGTGGGCTTCGTTGAAACTCCGGGTGAACGAGGAGCCGCGGTGCCCGGAGGTGCCAAAGGCCACGCGCTGGGCGGCAATCGTCGCATCAGGCCGGTCGGTGTAGTAAGCCGTGACGAGCCGAGGCACATCCACGAGCAGGCCGGAGGGCGCCGGTTTCCCGGCCAGCGGAGACAGTTTCACGAGGCGTCCTCTGCCGGCTGGTGCTCGAGCGCCGCGACTTTCGCGAGACGGCGACGATGACGTTCTTCTCCGCTGAAGCTCGCCGCGAGAAAGGTCTGGACCAGTTCCCAAGCTTCGGCGATGCCGACCACCTGGCCGCCGAGACAGATGATGTTGAGATTGTCGTCCTCGACGCCCTGATGGGCGGAAAAGTCCTCGTGGATCAGGCAGGCGCGTACTCCCGCGACCTTGTTGGCGGCCACACAGGCACCAACTCCGCTGCCGCAGACCGCGATGCCGCGGTCCATCCTTCCAGCGGCCACGGCGCCGGCCAGGGGGATCACATAGTCGGGATAGTCGTCATTCGGCTGCAAGCGGTGGTCGCCGAAGTCTTCCACGTGATGACCGGCCTCGCGCAGAAGCATGACCAGTTGCTGTTTCAATTCAAAGCCACCGTGGTCCGCGGCGACGCCGACGACCTTGGGCGTTATCAATCCGTTTGGGTGGTGATCTGGCATGATGACGTTCTGTTTGAGCCCGGGCTTTGGCGGCTGCGGGGTCCGCTCCGGTTTCCGCCGGCCATCGAACCCTGAAGCACAGCCTCCGCGATCGCCTTTCGACGCCGGTGCTCGCGGCCGACCCCGACCGCGGGTCCCCGGCCTTGCGGCCAGAACCCGCACCAATACGCCCTCGGGGCGGGCGGCGAACTTCGGGATTAGTCTTCGAATCCCCAGGACCACTTCACATTGATCTGGTTGTCCACGGACCATACGCCTGGTGCCGCCCAGGCAACCCGCGCCGCCTCGTCGCGCTCGGCATAGTTGCGAACCTTGCCACTGAGCGTGACCTTGTTGCCGGAGGTCTCCACTTGGATCTTCTCCCCGTCCAGGAGTGCGCTGCGCTCAAAGGCCGCCTCGATCGAGTCCTTCACGTCCGCGGCCGAAACCTTGGACTTGACTGTGATCAGATTCGTGACGCCCTTCACGCCGGCCAGAAACTGCACGTTGTTCTCGACATCGCTCCGCTGATAACCCCAGTCCAGCTCACCCTCCAGGGTCAGCCAGCCGTCACGCACCACGACTTTCACGGCTCCTGTCGGAACGGAGGAAAACCAGCTGATCTGATTTGCGGCCGCCCCGGCGATGTCGCCATCCGTGCGAATTTGCGAGGAGGACAGCTTGACGACAATGTCGTCGGCGATGGCGCGAACTCCCGCCACGCGTTTCGTCGCGCTGACCGCGTTCCATTTTTCTCCGTAGTTGGTGACGAATCCGTTGAGGGTCACGGCCCCGTCCTTCACCAGGACGCCGATATCCGAGATGTTCACTCCCGGCTCATATTTGAGCTCGGCGAGCACATCGCTCTTCAGTTCGGCATCAGTTTTTTCAACGATCGTCTTCATAAGAATTTATCCCCTGTTGGTCTGTTCGGTTGGATTGAGAAACCATGACACCTGTCTCCCCGCGGCCAACAGACCCGGTCGTCGGAGGAACAGGCAACGGACGAGATATCCGTTTCCCATGGCGGGAGGACTGTGCGCCCAAGGCCGGGGTATAGATATGGGGGGTAGACCTACTGGCGTGATCGGTCAGAGGGTGCCTGACCACGATGCATCCAGTCCATGGCAACCCCCGCATGCCGAGCCACGCGGTGACTCGACGCGGGGGCGCTCCGGTGCGGGCTTGGTCAGTAGCCCGCCGTCGCGAGATGTTTCTCCTCGGTCCGCTCGAGGTCCGCCTTGCAAAGCGTCACGAACACCTTCGCCTCGTCATAACTAATGCGCTCGATCTTGTCCGGAGTGATCAGGATTTCCTTGCCGGAATACCAATGCCCAGTTTCCACGGTCACTTCCCGGATCAGCCATTTTTTCTGATCGACCAGAAACCCGCTGACCGTGCCCAGAGCCCCGTCGGTGGCCTGAATGCCGTAGCCGGTCACCGTGTTGACGCTGCGCAGATGGATGTCATCCCAGCGGGGATAATCATAGGATTGGAAATCATACGGTCGGTCCGTCGGTATGAACGCGGGATAGTCGCCCGAACCCCACAGGCTGCCGCCCTCCCAATAGGCCGGCCAGCCGTAATAGCTGTAGTAGTTTTGCTCGTATTGGCGCGACACCGGCCGGTCCGCATCGATCGAGGGGCTGTTTTCAATCTGCTTCCGCGTCAGGTTGATCGAAAGGATTTTTCCGTCCGGGTCCAAGCGCCCGAAAGAATAGGGCGACAGGAGGACTTGCCGTCCGGACAACCAGTGGCCCGTGTCGGCGACCAGGTAGCGGATGGCCCAGGTCTTGTCGTCGAAATAGAAGTCTTTTACTTGACCGATCGCGCCGTCAGAAGCGGCGAGTTTGTGGCCGCGGATTTGTTTTAGGTTATGGAGCATAAAGTCCTTGTTGGAGATTGCGCGGTCCCTCCTGACCCCGGCAAGAAGCGCGTCGACTATGGGAGGCGGGGGCTTTTTCCGGCTTTCGGGAGACCGGGTAGCTTTTCTCGCAGGAAAGAGTCAGGGATGGTCATCAAAGAGCGATGTCCGCACGTCGGAATCGGCCGCCGTGGGCGCCGCTTCCAGGCTCTCGCGCCCGCGACGGAGGGTGGCCGTCTCCCGCTCTGCCGCCGCGATCGAGCCGACCAGTTGGCCGGTCTTTTCCTGGTCGTTAACGTGCCGATGTAGACGACTGTGCGATGAGTGCGCCGGGATATGCGCCTTCAAACAGGCGGTGGCTTCCAGCCAGTTATCGACGTCATGACCCGACGCGCAGCCGCTTTCCTGATAGAGATGAAAGGCGTAGTCACGAACTGCATCTTCGCCGGGCTCTTGGACGGGGGCGGCGGTGAGTGCGGATGGATTCTTGGCCGATGAGAGTTTTGACATAAAGAAGCGGTGCTAACTTTTCCAAAGGCTTGAGTGTAGTCTTGATCGCCGCCAGGCGGTATGGGGTGGTCACCCAAGCAGATTGCCGGTTCTTACCATGCACGTCCGCGGTCACGGATACTGCAGAAACTGAATTTCGATATGTTGGCGGTCGGCTTCACGTCGGAGCTCACAAATCAACGGCAGCGCGCGGCAACTGACCGCGAGGTCCCGGCGGTAATGTTGAATACGGCGAATCTCCTGAAGCGCGCTTTCTCCAAAGTATAACTCGGCTTCCGACTGCCCGTCGAGACTGTCGACCAAGCCGGACCGACAATAGTAACGGAGCAACGCTGGATGTACTCCGGTCAAGCTCGCCGTGGCCTCGAGCGAAAATCGTGGCGGCGCGTTATTGGGAAGACAAACGAGCGTCAGCGTGGGGTTCACGTGGAACGTAAAGCCGGTCCCGTTCGTTTCCGGCTGGGTGCCCGACGCCGGGCGGGGCTTCCGCAGTTGAGGAGATGCTGTTTCCCGGCGCGGCTGGGGCCGCGGGATTGGCTGCCCGCGGGAAACTCGCTGCGGTTTCTCTTTTTGCCCGCCAGGATTTTTCCGCGCGGGCGCGATCGTCTCGGAAGTGTGGATCATAAAAATTCCTCAGATGCTTTGCCTTCGTCACTGGACAACCCGCAGCACGATCTTGCCTCGGCCATGACCACGTTGACTCAGCTCCTGAGCTCGCGTGGCGTCAGAAAGCGGCAGGATGGTTTCCACGATCACCCTGAGCTTGCCGGTGTCGGCCAGACCTGCGATTTCGGCGAGCTGCTGGGCATTCGGCTGGGTGAAGACAAATGCCTGGCGCACACCGTGCTTTTCGGCGACCTCCGGCTTCGGTGGACTAGTGATTGAAACCAGAATGCCGCCAGGCTTGAGGACCTTCCAAGAGCGTTCCTGCGTGTCCCCGCCAATGGTATCCAGGACCACGTCAACCGGCTGCACCGCCTCTTCGAACCGCTCGGTATTGTAGTCGATGACCTGGTCGACTCCCAGTTTGCGCAGGAATTCGTGGTTCTTGGCCGTTGCCGTCCCGATGACGTGCGCTCCCTTCCATTTTGCCAGTTGGACGGCGAGGTGGCCAACGCCCCCCGCGGCGGCGTGAACCAGCACGCGCTGACCGGCCGACAGGCCACCCGCATCGAACAGCGTTTGCCAGCCCGTCAGGCCGGCCAGCGGCAGCGCCGCCGCATGGAGATGATCGAGAGACTTCGGCTTGAGTGCCAACTCGGATTCCTTGACGACGATAAATTCCGCGTAGGCCCCATCACGGATGATATCCGGCCGGCTGAAGACTTCATCACCCACTTTCAGCCGGGTCAGCCCGGGGCCGAGAGACTCGACCACCCCGGAAAGATCCCATCCCAGCACCAAGGGAAAGGTGTGAGGCAGCATTTCTTTGAGATCGCCTTCGCGGATTTTCCAATCCACGGGATTGATCCCCGCCGCGTGGACTCGCACCAGCACTTCGCCCGCGTCTGGATGCGGCCGGGGGGCGTCCTCGTAAACCAGCACTTCCGGCCCGCCGTAGCGATAGATGCACACCGCCTTCATGGTTTTCATGTGGGCGACAGTGAATGGTTCGCGTAAAATTCGCGGGCCTTCGCGAGCAATTGATCCACGGTGAGGTGTTTTTCATCCACCACCAGTGCCCCGATGATCCGTCCCGCCAGCTCCGGATGCTGGTGCTCCGCCCAGGCAATGAATTGCTCCATCTCGCTGCTCTTGCCTGTGCCGGGACCAAAAAGGAGGATTGGTCCGCCCACCTGCAGCGCCTTCGCCACCGGTCCAAAGAAGGAGTTCGGCTCCGGCTTTTCCTTGCCGCGAGACAAATTCTGCGAGTTTTGCGCATGCCGGAAAAACTCGGGTTCGTGCGGGAGGAGCCGCTCCGGCACGGCCCCGTGCAGCTCTGAATGGAAAAGCCGAGCCTCATGATGATCGATCACGAGCAGCCAATGCGTCGCGGCCGCCGCCACGGCCGGCCGCGGGGTCTCGGAACGCTGGAGAAAGTGGCGCAGGGCCATGAGCTCATCCGTCTCGGCGACATCCTTGGTGCGCGGCGGGTGCAGGATCAGGCTTTCGCCATTGCGGGTCACCTTCAGGTTGCCGTTGGGCTCCTCCTCAACCTGGCCGAGGTGACGAAACAGCGTGTGCACGTGGCGCCATTCCAGATTATGCGAGACGGGATGCTGGAAGATCGTGTTGTAGGTTCGCAGCAGCGAGCCGGTGAGAGAGGGGGAAGATGTCATATGTTGGGCAAAATGCAGCGGCCGCAGACCGGTGGGGACTTCCGCCGGCCGGGCGGCCTCAGATGACCGCCGGCCAGTGTCTGTTGAGGTCCTTGGGGTTCGACTATCTCGTTTGCGGTTCTTCGACGACCTCCGCGTCGATCACGGGTTCTCCGTCTTTCTTGCTCTCGTCGTGATGGTGATCCGCTTCCGACTGGTCTCCGCCCGGCGCACCGGCAGGACCTGCCGCGGTCTTGTAGAGTTCCTTCGAAACAGCCTGCCAGGCTTCGGTGAGCTTCTCGCCGGCCGCCTTGATGGCCGCCGCATCCGCGCCTTTGAGGGCTTCCTTCACCTGGTTGGCGGCGGCTTCGAGCTTCTCCTTGTCGACGGCGGATATCTTGTCCGCATTGTCCTTCATCATCTTCTCCGTGCGGTAGACCACGCTATCCGCCTCGTTGCGTGACTCCAGCTCTTCCTTCCGCTTCCGATCTTCGTCAGCGTGGAGTTCGCCATCCTTGCGCATCTTCTCGATCTCGTCCTTCGAGAGACCGCTGCTGGCCGTGATGGTGATCTTCTGCTCCTTGCCGGTGCCGAGGTCCTTGGCGCTGACGTGCAGGATGCCATTGGCATCGATGTCGAAGCTGACCTCGATTTGCGGCACTCCACGCGGCGCGGGTGGAATGCTATCGAGGTTAAATTTGCCGATGGTCTTGCTGTCCTTGGCAAACTGACGCTCTCCCTGCAGCACATGGATTTCCACGCCGGGCTGATTGTCGGCCGCGGTCGAAAAGGTCTGCGCCTTGCGGGTCGGAACCGTGGTGTTTCGTTCGATCAACTTGGTGAAGACTCCCCCGACCGTTTCAATACCGAGCGACAATGGGGTCACGTCCAGCAACACCACATCCTTCACCTCGCCCTTGAGCACGCCGGCCTGGATGGCGGCACCCACCGCAACGACTTCATCCGGATTGACGCCTTGATGCGGAGCCTTGTTGACCAGGGCGTGCGCCGTCTCGACCACCCGCGGCATGCGGGTCATGCCGCCGACCAGCACCAGTTCGTCGATCTTCGCCGCCTCGATGCCGGCATCCTTGAGACAGGCCTTCACCGGCGCAATGGTGCGGTCGAAGAGCTTCTCGGTGAGCTGCTCCATCTTCGCCCGGGTGAGGGTCTTTTGGATGTGCTTCGGCCCACTCGCATCCGCCGTGACGAAGGGCAGGTTGATGTCGTAGGTCGTCGCGCTGGACAATGCGATCTTGGCTTTCTCGGCTTCCTCCTTGATGCGTTGGAGCGCCTCGGGCTGCTTGCGCAGATCCATGCCAGATTCCTTTTTGAACTCATCGAGGATCCAGTCCATGAGCACGTTGTCCCAGTCGTCACCGCCGAGATGCGTGTCGCCATTGGTGGCCTTGACCTGAAAGACGCCGTCGCCGATTTCGAGCACCGAAATATCGAACGTGCCGCCGCCCAGATCGTAAACCGCGATCTTCTCGTCCTTCTTCTTGTCGAGGCCATAGGCCAGCGAGGCGGCCGTCGGTTCGTTGATGATGCGGAGAACCTCCAGACCGGCGATTCGCCCGGCATCTTTCGTCGCCTGGCGCTGCGAGTCGTTGAAATAGGCTGGAACCGTGATGACGGCCTGCGTGATCTTTTCGCCGAGACGCATTTCGGCGTCAGCCTTCAACTTGGAGAGGATGATCGCCGAGATTTCCGGCGGCGAGAAACGCTTCGGCTTGCCAGCTACTTCGACCTCAACCGCGACGTCACCGTTGGGGGCCCGGACGACCTTGTAGGGCACGAGCTTAATTTCCGCCTGCACCTCATCAAACTTGCGGCCCATGAAACGCTTGATCGAATAGACCGTGTTGCGCGAATTGGTGACGGCCTGACGCTTGGCCGCATCTCCGACGATGCGCTCCCCGGTTTTGGTGAACGCCACCACTGAGGGCGTCGTGCGCTTTCCCTCGGCATTTTCCAACACCAAAGGCTCGCCGCCTTCAATGACTGCCATGCAAGAGTTTGTCGTGCCTAGATCAATGCCGAGTATTTTAGCCATAAAATGATTCGTCCGTTTTAAGTTTTTGCGTTAGCCGTCGCTTCCGACGCTGCCACACCCTATGCCGTGTAACCGTGCCGTTCTATGGGGTGAAGACCTAGGACCTGTCTTCCTTCAACGCCCGGGGAGCCGCCTGCCCGCGCCCTCCGCCTGGGGCTTAAATCGGAATGCGTGACACGGCTGGAAGCCGGGCCGACTCGCCCGGGGCCTGGGGAATCCGGGCGTTGATGAAGTCTTGCACCCGCGGATCGGGGTTTTGCTTGATCTCGTCCCGAGTGCCGATGGCGATGATCCGGCCAGCCTCCAGCATCGCGATCCGGTGGCCGATGCCGAACGCCAGATCTCGATCATGCGAAACCACCAGCGTGGTGGCATCGATCCGCTCGTTGAGTCTTACGATCTCCGCGGCGATGTTCACCGAGGAAAGCGGGTCGAGTTCGCTGGTCGGCTCGTCATAGAGGATCAACTGCGGCTCAATGACCAAGGCCCGGGCGATGGCCACACGCTTCCGCATGCCGCCCGAGAGTTCATCGGGCATTTTGTTTTCGGTGCCTTTCAGACCCACTTGTTCGAGCTCCCGGGCGACAATCGCTGCGATCTCGGCGGGTGTCTTCCGGTAATGTTCGGTCAGATAGAAACCGACGTTTTGTCCAACGGTCAGCGAGGTAAACAGCGCCCCGGACTGGAAGACCATGGCCACCCGGTAGCGAGTGGTCACGTCCGGTGATTGGATCGGCTTGCCGTCGATCAGAACCTTCCCTTGGTCCGGCTCCTCCAAGCCGATGAGTTGCCGCAGCAACACCGACTTGCCGCTGCCACTCGGGCCCATGATGACGAAGATTTCCCCGGGATTGACCTCGAAGTCTATGCCCTTCAGCACCTCGACTCCGTTGTAGCGCTTGCGCAGTCCGCAGACTGACAGGCTGACTCCTTTCTGCTGGGTAAAATCCGTGTTCATCGGTGAGCACAGGCCTCTGGCTGGCGTAGATTCGTTTTCATGCGGGCTTCCGCGGGTCAAAGGCGGAGGCGCTCGCCAACTCCTTCCAGCAACGCTCTTCCTCCTTGCCGATGCGGAGGGGAACCTGAATGGAAGCCTCGACGTAGAGATCGCCGTATTTCGCCGCTCCGGCAGGCAACCCCTTGCCGCGCACGCGGAGTTTTTGTCCCTGCTGAAAGCCGGCGGGAACCTTGACCGAGATACGTCCCTCCAAGGTTGAGACTGGAACCGTCGCCCCCAAAACCGCCTCCCACGGGGCCAACTCCAGAACGCCCATCAAATCTGACCCGCGCACCTGCCAATCCGGATGCTGGGCATAGCGCACCCGCAAATAGATGTCTCCCGGGCTGCCTCCATTCGTTCCCTCGCCCCCTTTGCCTGCGACCCGGATGGACTGACCGGCCTGGACGCCCCTCGGAATTCGGACTTGATAGGTTTCCGTCTCCTCCTCCCCGGTGCGAGCATTGGTCCGCCGCACCGATATGGCGCGCATGGCCCCCTTGAGCACTTCATCGAGCGTGATGAGAATGTCACCTTGGATATCCTGGCCCTGCCGTGCCACCCGGGCCGACCCGTGACCGTTGCCAAATTCCTGCGCGTCAAAGGGAGAGGTTCCGCCAGACCGGCCCGAGCGACCGCCAAAAAACTGCTCGAAAAAATCACTGAATCCCGTCCCTCCGAATTGAAACTCGTCGTCACCACCCCGCCCTCCGCCTCCGGCGGACCGGCCTCCCGAGTGACCCGGGGGCGGCCGTGACTCCCCGCCCGTCTTCCACTCGGCTCCGAGCTGATCAAATTTCCTGCGACTCTCCGGATCGCTCAAGACCTCATTGGCCTCGTTGATCTCCTTGAACTTCTCCTCCGCCGTCCTCTTGTCCTTGGCGACATCGGGGTGATATTTGCGCGCGAGGGTGCGGAACGCCTTCTTGATCTCCTCGTCCGTCGCCTTCGGCGTTACCCCGAGCACGCGGTAATAGTCTTTGAATTCAACGGCCATCGCGACCTTGCTTGGAAGCCGTCAGGTCATTGACCGTCACTTTCGCCGGCCGAACGATCTTTTCGCCCCGTCGGTAGCCGCGCTGGACAACCGTGAGCACGGCGTGGTCGGGTCGAGCCGGATCATGGCCCGACGCCAGCGCTTCATGCCGGTGCGGGTCGAACGGCTGGCCCACGATCTCGTCGCTCTCGATCCCGTGCTGGCGAAGCAACTGTTGGAGTTGTTTCACGGTCATCTCAACACCCTGATGAAATTGCGCGGTGTCGCGCGCGGCCCCGGAGGCCAGGGCCCGTTCAAGATTATCAATGACGGGCAACAGTTCGGCGATGAACCCCTCCTTTTGTGCCGCCGCCCGGCCTTCGGCCTCCTGCCGGCTGCGTCGCTTAAAGTTTTCAAAGTCGGCGGCAAGACGCAGGTGCAGATCTTTTTGTGCGGCCAGGTCTTTGAGGAGCGCTTCTGACTCCGCAGCCGCGGTACCGGCAGGATCGTTGGCTTCGGGTTTGGGCGATGGCTGGATCTTTGATTCGGGCTTCATGGGCTGGCGTTACTTTGATTTATGATTCTTCCGGCCGGAACCGCTCTTTTTGCCGCCCCCGGACAGTTTGTTCACCGTGGCCCACGCCCGCGCTTCTGCGGCCTTGCGGCTGATCCCTGCTCCTTCGTAGCGGGTTTCGATGTGCATCGCCTGCCGTTGCTGCTTGTTCGTGTAGCTGGTTTTATCGCCTTGAGGCATCGTGTTCCACCAAGCATGCCCTTGTTCTGCCCACCCCGCTATGGGGTGTAGGCCTACACCGGCTGACTGAAACGGCCTCGCCCCTCACCCCGGCTGGTCATACCGCTGAAGACGGTCGCAACCGGCGTGGATTCCTCCTCTACGGGCCGCTTTTCCATCTACGCTTTCCTCTCCTCCACCGTCGGGGCTTCGATGTCGTGGTAATCCCGGCGAATCTCCTCGATGTGGGCCCGGTATTTCTCCGCGTCACCGAAATCAATGAACGTCTTGTAGCGGCTGTGGGCGCATTTCACGCAGCCGGCATGCTTGATCGGACACCAATATTGCTCCGTTCGCGCGGCAATCTCCGTAAAGTAGGCGAGGATGCCATTGGCGTACGCGCAATAGTCACAGTTGAATTTCTCGGCAAAGTTCAGGTAAGTCAGCCGATGGCGGTCAAAAAACAGGTAGTCGCTTCGCGCGACCTTGGGGATCCCATAGATCGGAAAACAAATCGCCTGGTAAAGGGAGCCGATCAAGTCGCAGAGTGCGATCGGCACGATGCACATCCAGATCACGGGGGTCGTCAGGATGACGAGAAAGCGCGAATTCAGCAGGTAGCGATGAAAGCTGACGCGAAACCGCCGTTGCTCCGCCTTCGCCGCTTCGGTGAAGCGCACCTTCTTCTCGTGAACCGTATAGCAGAATTGGGCCTCCTTCTTCTTGGTCTCTGCGATCAGTTCTTTTTCCAGCAGTCGTATTTGAGCCAGGATCGCATTGAGTCGGTCATTCATGATACTGTACAATAGATTGGGTTTCCGGAAGGCTGCTTGACGGAACGGCAGAGCAGGTTGCCCCGAAGGTGGCCTTCCGGCAGTGAACGTGAAGGATGCCCTGAAGCTCCTATCCGCGCCATGGGGTATAAACCCAGCCAGAGGTGGATTGACATCGGGTTCAGTTGCCCCGCCTACATCGTGCCAACCGGAGGCAGGCGCCCCGGATCACCGAAGACTGACAACCACCCGAACGTCCCATCACAATGTTGCCACTGCTTTTTCAACCTCTCAGGGACCGGCTTTATTCGGTGTCGGAGCTCTTTACCGGATTTGTGAACTCGCGACCGGGCAGCTACGCGGATACGATCGATTTCCGGATCTATCTCCAATATGTCGCCGCCGGCCGCTATGAGCCGACCGACTATTTCACAGCCATGATGGAAGCCGTTCACGACAATTCCATCCGGGAGGCGACCCAGGACTATCTGAAATCCGCATCGACCCGTGCCGCCGTCGCCTTCATGGGCGGCCATGATTTGCCGCGAAACGATGCGGTCTACGCCCAAGTCGCCTTCCTGGCCCGGGAGTTGGCCCGCCGCGGTTTTCTTCCCATCAGTGGTGGGGGCCCGGGCGCCATGGAGGCGACCCATCTCGGAGCCTTGCACCAACATGCCACCCCGGCGGCGCTGACCCGCGCGTTGCGGGAACTCGGCCACGTTCCGACCATACCGTCCAACCTGCAGAGCATCGTGGCTCCGGACGGCACCATCAACCGACGTCTCGTCCGGAAGACTCAAGCGTGGCTCAGACCGGCCTACCGCATCCGGTGCCGGATAAAGCACCCCGGGGAAAGCCTCGCCATTCCGACCTGGCTCTACGGGCACGAACCCACCACGGTCTTGGCGACCCAAGTCGCGAAATATTTCCAGAACAGCATCCGGGAGGACCGCCTCCTGGCAGTCGCGACCCACGGGGTGATCTATGTCGAAGGACGAGCTGGCACGCTCCAGGAGATTTTCCAGGACGCAGCCCAAAACTATTACCGGGTGCTGGGTGACTTCAGCCCCATGATCTTTTTCGGCACCCGCCAGTGGACGGAAACGCTGCCGATTGTTCCGGTTCTCAAGAAACTGTTCAAAGCCGAGGATTTCGCGCGCTACGTTTGCGTGACCGACAAACCGGTGAGGATCCTGCGCTTTCTCGCCCAACAGCACGCCGATGAAACGCCCGCCCAGCGGATGCTCCGCCGCCGGCACCATTGACCGCACCCCGCAATCCCGCTGATCGCCGATGCCCCGCGGTTCGCCGCGGTTGGATTCGCGCACCTGAACGGGGGGATTGGTGCGCGAACACCCCGTGGCACGCGGCGGCGTGCTTGCCGCGGTTCGAAACACCACGGGATCGTATTGGCTGAACACCCCATTGCCCGACGATCAGGTGGCCGGCATGCTGAGGTGTGACGCCGACGTCCGCATCCAAACCGACATTCGGCGGCAATTCGCGGGGAGTCGTGCTTTGAGCTCCGTGCCACCCAGCGCGCTGCCCGTCGAGCGCTCCGCCCCCGGCGTCCATTGGGCGATCCGCACCGCGAGCGGGAGGTCCGCCTGGTTCAGCTGGATCGACTTGGCGATCCTCCTTCTGCTGGCCGCATTCGTCTATGTCGTCATCACGGTCGCCAGGGAATGGGCCGGCGTGCTGCAACCAGCGTCTGAGATCCATCTGGAGGCGCGCTACCTGCCGTTCTACGCGCTGCTTAGTTTGTCGCGCGGCGTCATGGCTTATGGGGTCTCGTTCCTCTTCACGATGGTCTACGGCTACACCATGGCCCGCGTGACCGGTGCGGAGCGGGTGTTGCTACCGGTTCTCGACATCCTGCAGAGCATTCCGGTGCTCGGGTTCCTCCCGGGATTCGTGCTCGGCCTTGTCCATCTTTTCCCACACCACAACATCGGCCTGGAAATCGCCTCGGTACTGATGATTTTCACCGGCCAGGTGTGGAACATGACGTTTTCATTCTATGCGTCATTGAAAGCCGTCCCGCCAGATCTCGTGGCGGTCGCCCGTCTGGCCCGGATGTCCTGGTGGGAGCGGTTCTTCCGGCTTGATCTCTCCTTCGCCGCCACCGGGCTGCTCTGGAACAGCATGATGTCGATGGCGGGCGGCTGGTTCTTCCTGATGGTGAGCGAGGCGTTCGTGCTGGGGGAACACGATTTCCGGCTGCCCGGTCTCGGCTCGTATATGAGTCTCGCCATCGAGCGGGGCGACGGGCTCGCGCAATGGCTCGGCGTACTGGCGATGCTCGGCATGATTGTATTGGTCGATCAGGTCGTTTGGCGCCCCCTGGTCGCGTGGTCGCATAAATTCACCGACGACGACACCGTCGCGGCTCCTGGTTCATGGCTGTGGGAGCGGCTGCGCCGGTCACGACTCTGGCGGACGGGGGCTGCGTCGCTGGGGACCTTTTCACGGGCCAATCATCGCCCGGCGGCACCGTCCCTCCCAGCCAGTTCCGGCCGGTGGCTCTGGACGAAACGATTGTTCGCGATCGCCGCGGTCGCAGGAGGCGTGGTAGGTGGCCTGAAGTATGTCCAGCTGCTGCTGGTGCTCACGGCGGGCGAGTGGCTCCAGCTGCTCGCGGGCGCGGCGACGACCTTTCTTCGCGTGGTCAGCGCCGTGGTGCTCGCCTCAGTCTGGACGATTCCGGCGGGGGTGATGATCGGCCGCCATCCACGTTGGGTGCGGGTCCTGCAGCCTCTGATCCAGATGGCCGCAAGTTTCCCGGCGCCGATGATCTTCCCGTTGGTCGTCGGTGGGATGCTGGCGCTGGGCATCGGCTTGGGCACCAGTTCGGTCGTGCTCCTGCTGCTGGGCACCCAGTGGTATATACTTTTTAACGTCATCGCGGGCAGTGGTGCGATCCCGCGCGAACTTTGGGAGGTCTCGCAGCTGGCGCGTTTTTCATGGCGGCAGCGCTGGCGGCAGCTGGTCTTGCCTGCGATCTTCCCGAGCCTGCTCACCGGCTGGATCACGGCGATGGGCGGCGCGTGGAACGCCAGCATCGTCGCCGAATACATGAAGTTCCGCGGGCAGACGCTCCTGACCACGGGGCTGGGCGCGACCATCAGTGAGGCGACCGAACACGGGGAGTTCCACATCCTCGCCGCCGCCGTTGGCGTCATGGCGGTGACGGTCGTGGGCTTCAACCGCCTCGTCTGGCGGCCGCTCGGCCTGCGGGCGCAAATGCGCTATACCTTGGCGGCCTGACCTCCGATGACCACCCCGCTGTTGGAAGTCCGCCATGTGTTCCAGTCCTTCCCGGGCGCGGCCGGCGGCAGCGTCGAGATTCTTCACGATGTCAGCTTCGAGATCCGCGAGCACGAGGTCGTCGCCATCCTCGGGCCGTCCGGCTGCGGCAAGTCCACCCTACTCCGCGCCATCATCGGGCTGGAGCCGCCCGTCGCGGGCGAGATCCTCTATCGCGGCAGGGTACAAGCCGGGCTGAATCCATCGGCCGCGCTGGTGTTTCAAAACTTCGCGCTCTTCCCCTGGCTGACGGTCCAGGAAAACATCGAGGTCGGCCTGCCCCATCTGCCTCTGTCCGCAATCGAACGCGAGCAGCGCGTCCGCGAAGTCATCAAGACGGTGGGCCTGACCGGTTCCGAGGAGGCGTATCCCAAGGAGCTTTCCGGTGGCATGAAGCAACGCGTCGGACTGGCCCGCGCCCTGGCGGTCCAGCCGGAAATCCTCTGCATGGACGAGCCCTTCAGCGCCTTGGATGTCCTGACCAGTGAGACGCTGCGCAACGAGGTGGTTGACCTTTATACGAGCAGAGCCTCGCCGGTGAACACGATCCTCATGGTGACGCACAGCATCGCCGAGGCGGTATTCATGGCGACGCGTCTCGTCGTCATGGGCACCCATCCGGGCGTCATCCGCGCCGTCTTCGACAACACGATGCCGTACCCGCGCGACGAGCATGCCCCTGGCTTCCTGGCGCTCATCCAGAAGCTCCACGCCCTCATCACCCTGACAGCCCTGCCGGCCGCACCGGCGCCGGGCTCTCCCGTTGCCCCCAGTGCGTTATCCCCGCAAACACTGCCCGGCGTCTCGCTGAGCAGCGCCATCGGGCTGCTTGAAGTGTTGGAGAACGAGGGCGGGCTGGAGCTTTTCGACCTGAACCGCCAGGTGGCTTTGGAATTGAGCCAGCTCCTGCTGGTGGTGAAAGCCGCCGAGCTGCTGGGCTGGGTGACCACTCCCGGCGGCCGGGTGGAAATGACCGCCGCAGGCCGGCAGTTTCTTGGCGCCGGCATCACCGCCCGGAAGCAACTGCTCAATGTCACGCTGCGCGGACTTTTCGTCTTCGACTTTATCGTTCAAGCGCTGCAGTCGGCGACGAACGGTGAACTCGATGAAACCTTGGTCCTGGACCGTCTCGCCCGGACTTTCCCGCGCGAGCGCCCCCAGCGCCTGCTCCGCACCGTCGTCGCGTGGGCCCGCTATGCCGAGCTTTTCAAATACAGCAGCACCCGCCGGGTTTTCCACGGCCTCCAGCTCATGACTCTAGGGTCCGGCCCGGCGATCTGATCCGCCGGTGGTTGAACACCCCATGGTGGGGACACCCGTGGCCCGCCATGATAGGGCGTGACCCACATCGGCCTCAATGAACCGCGGAAGGGCTATCGCAACCGGGGAGCGACTCCGTGACGATGGGACCGCTGTTGCGCTTGTGCGCCGGACCGATTCACCGCCTCTGGCGGCACGGCACGGGCCCGTTGGCCGCTGGTGCACCTGAGTTCCGGGAACTCGCGAGACTCGGGGACAAGCAACCGTGAGTGCCATCACGCCGACATCGCCGCCCGCTGGTGCGTGGTATTCGCCCGCCGGTCTCTGGCAACGCAAGGCGGTGGTCATCGCCCTCCTTTCACTCGTTGGCATCTTTTCGCACCTGGTGCTGCGCTTTGCCTTTCATGCCACGACCGGTGCGGCGCAGATGCCCTTGCTCGCCACCCTCGCGATCGGCGGCCTGCCGATGCTCTACGAGCTGCTGCAAAAGGTGCGGAAACGTGACTTTGGTTCGGACCTGCTCGGTGGGATGTCCGTCATCACGTCGGTCCTCCTGGGCGAGTATCTCGCCGGCTCCATCATCGTGCTGAT
>CAZZDB010000057.1:0-19598 GCA_964652485.1 uncultured Oleiharenicola sp. | reverse complement strand
GGCCGGCCGGCCGGTGGCGGGATCCAACCGGATGCTCGCCCGGACGCAGACCCATTTGGTCCGCCCGCCCACGACGATGCGATGCTCGCAATTCCCGGGACTTTTCCCACGCAGGAACTGCTGCCAGGCCGCTTCAACCATGTCGCGATCGTCCGGATGAACGGCCTCGAACCAGGCATTGATCGCCAGTGGCACCTCACCGCTGCCGCCATAGATGCGGCGCAGCTCGGGCGAAGCGCTCCAGTGTTCGCCATCCGCTGTAAACTCGACCCGCCAGCTGCCGATGCCGGCCAGCTTCTGGGCCTCCTGCAGGTTATTCTCGCTCTCGCGCAAGGCCTGCTCGGACTTCCGCGGTTGCGTGATATCCTGAATGGTGCCGATCATCAGCCGGGGCTGGCCCGCGGCGTCAAACTCCAGCTCCCCGGCGCCGTAGACCCAGCATTGCTGCCCATCGGCGGGGCGGATCACGGGGTATTCCTTGTCAAAACGCTTCCGTCTGCCCAGGACATGATCGCGGAGGTAGGCGGTCATCTCCTCCCGGTGGGAAGGAGCCAACAAATTGATCCAGCCCGGTAGATCCCGTTCGTAGCTCTCATCGATCCCGAAAATCTCATCCAACTGCGGGGAGCTGGTCCACCGGCCGCCTGCAATATCGAACTTGTAGGAGCCGATGCGGGCGATCTCGTGGGCCTTTTGCAGGAAGTAATTGCTTTCCTGCAAGGCTGCCTCGGTGAGCTTGCGGGCGGTGATGTCGGTTTGGGTGCCAACGACTCGCAGGGGCTTGCCGCTGGCGTCGCGTGCCACCACCGTTCCGCGGCCGAGGATCCATTTCCAGCTGCCATCCTTGCACCTTACCCGATGTTCTCTGACGTAGGAACCCGTCTCACCGGCCAGATGTGCCGCCACCGCGGCCATCGTCCCGGGCAAGTCCTCGGGGTGGACCCACTGCCTCCACTCGTTCACGTGCGGGACGATTTCACCGTCGCCATAACCCAAAATCTGTTTCCATTTCTCGGAGAATTTCACCTCGTTTGTCACGGCGTTCCAGTCCCACACGCCGTCGCCTGTGGCATCGACGGCCAGCTTCCAGCGCTCGTCGCTCCGCCGCAGCTCCTCGATCAGGCGCCGCGCATGGAAACGGATCGCGACCACGGAAAACCCACATCCAGCAATGAGCAGGCTGATCAACGACCCGCCGGCCATGACCCAGGCACTCTTGCTGAAATCCCCAATGCCGGCCGGCGTCACAAGTCCGGAGCCCCGTTGGATCTCCTCCATCCGCTCGTGGTGCGCGAGCGTTGCAGTGATAGCCAGTCCGGCCAGAAGAATCCCGCCGACCAGAACCTGATGGCTGTAAGGAATCCGGGATTCGCCTGGCGGCTTTACATCGGTGCCCCCGGCAGATCCGAAGAAAGGTTGCGGCCCGGCTTTGGGCGCGCCTGGAGGTTGGGTCAATGGAGATTGCGTGGTCATCTATCGATCGGAGGAAGGTGGCCCACCCTCATCTGATCACAGGACAGGTTACACGTACTCGGGGTGGGCTTCTGCGCGTATGTTGTCCAGTTCGCCGCATCTGTTTCCGCGCCATGATGCTGACTGGGAAGGACTCTGGGCGGCGCATCGGTCCGCCAAGGGTCGGCAAAATCTATTTTCCGCTTTCAGCGGCAGGAATCTGGATTCGCTTCATTCCTATGCGTCCTTGAAGAAATCCCCGCCGGCCGCGACGGCGGTCGCGCGCTTGGGCGCCTCGAGGCGCGGCGCCATGTGACCGTTGCCGCCATGGCTGGTGGCGGTGGAAGCCGGCACCGCCGTCATCATGGTCGGCTGCTTCGTCGCCGACCCCAATGGGGTGTGGGCCGACTTGGCCGCGACCACGGAGTCCGCGCCGTCAACCATGCGCTGGAGCTCGGTCGCCGCTTCCTTGAGCAATTCCGCCTGGGCGCTCAGTTCCTCGGAGGCGCTGGCGCTCTCCTCGGCCCCGGCGGCATTGGACTGAGTGACCTTGTCCATTTCACCGACGGCTTTGTTGATCTCGTCGATCCCCTGGCTCTGCTCCTTGGACGCGTTGGCGACCTCCGCCGCCAGCTCGTCGACCTGACGGGCCTTGGTCACGATTTCGTTGAGGGAATGCGCGACCTTGGCGCTGATCTGGACGCCCTGCATCGTGTTGGCGATGGCGCCGTCGATCTTGGCCGAGGTCTCCTTCGAGGCCTGGGCGCTGCGCTGGGCGAGCGCCCGCACCTCGTCGGCCACGACCGCGAAGCCCATGCCGGCCTCGCCGGCGCGGGCCGCCTCGACCGCGGCGTTCAAGGCAAGGATGTTGGTCTGAAAGGCGATTTCATCGATCGTCTTGATGATCTTGGCGATCTCGCCGCTGGAGACCTTGATCGCATCCATCGCGGTGGTCATCTGCGTCATATCGCCGACACCGGTGTCGGCTGCGTTGCGCGCCTGCTTGGCGAGTTCGTTCATCTTGATTGAGTTCTCCGTGTTGCGCTTGGTCATGCTGGCCAGTTCCTCCAGCGAGGAACTGGTTTCCTCGAGGGACGCCGCCTGCTCGCTGGAGCCTTCCGCGAGGGACTGGCTGCTGGAGGATACCTGGCTCGCGGCCGAGGAGGTCTGATCGGCGCCATTCACGAGCGCGGTCGCCACGGCCTGGATGGGCTTGGTGATTGAGCGGGTCATGTAGACCGCGATGCCGATGCCGGCGACCGCCGCGAAGAGCAGCCCGCCGAGCAGGATCTTGGTGGTGGAGGTCAGGTCCTGCGCGGATTTGTTCGCATCATTGCCCGTGTCTTTCAAGCCAAGCGCGGCGGTATTCTGGGCCTCGGTCAGCACCTGGGCCGCAACCTCGCCGCGCTTTTTCGCCAGTTCGTCACGGGCCAGCCAGTTCTGCAGGAGGCCGTTCATGGCCGCCTCGTAGCCGTCGGCTGCCTTCTGACACTCCGCAATCCGTTCGATGTCCGCCGGGAGTCGGGTGATCGGCCGGAGCTCGTCCAGCTTGGCCTTGATCACATCAAACTGTTTCTGGCCGTCGCGGATGATCTTGGGATCACGCTCGGCCTGCGATCTCCACGCGGCTAGGCGCACGACGTTGCCGGCTTCGAGTACATCGTTGGACAGCGTGATCTTCTTGCTGCGCTCCTGCAGCTTGTCCGCCGGCACCCCCGCCGTGATTTCTTCCGAAAGCAACTTGTTCTGCCCCCCGACAAAAGCGACGCAGACCTTCATGAAGGCCCGGGCGTTGGCATCCATCTCGTCGCGATTGGCCTCGATGGCCTTGTCGCTCGCTATCGTGTCCTTGATCAGTTGCTCGTATTTCAAAACCTCGGCTTCCGCCCGCTCGGCGGAGGCCTTGAGTTCGGCCAGATCGGTGGATTTCGTCGCCAGCTCCTGCGCCTCCTTCAAGTGGATCTTCACTTCCTCGAGGTGCTTCAGGCCGCCCGTGAGGTAGGCGTCCTCGCCCGTCAGGCCATAGCCGCGGATCTCATACATCGTAAGCAGCGACGCGCGCTCGATGCTGTTGGCGACGGTAATCTCCGGTACGCTTTCGTCGACGAGGATCCGGGCGCCGCGGGTGGTGCTGGTCATCTGCCAGGAGGCGAAGCCCCCAAGGACGAGGGCAATGACGATGAGGGCGCCAAAGCCGAGAGCTATTCTGTAGCTGAGTTTGAGTTTGTTCATGATGGCAAAAGACGGATCGGCGACGCACACCGGGCGGTAGCGGTTGCCTTACTTTAGGTTCGGCTCGTGCGCAAACAGCTGAACCGAAGATGTATCTCCCCGGTGCCCGAAAACCCTGACAGGCACCGTGGTCTACTGTCAGGGAATCCTGACACCGGACCGAACCCCAGTCCGGTCGCACGTCCCTCCCGCCGGGCTAGGTTTCCCCGGTGAAAGTAACAGCCCTGTTACCGTAGGTCACTTTCCGAATCCGCGGGCGCGACAGATGTTTGCGGCGTCGCCCGCGGCTGGTCCCACCGGTTTGGGCGGAATTCTATCGGAAACATCCTGCCATGACTCTCCTCCACCGCTCGAAACCCCTTTGCCTCGGTTCCGTCCTCGCCGGCTGGCTGCTGCTGCTGAGTCCCCGCCCCGCCCGGGCGGAGGATTCACTGAGCTACAAATACGAGGACTATCGCGAGGGCGACGGGCGCATCGCAGTGAAGACGCAGAACGCGCTCGTCGAGCAGGACCTCGGCCCGGACATGCACCTCAAGGTCTCGGGCGTGATCGACGCCATCGCCGGGGCCACGCCCAACGGCCAGCCGGCCCCTGCTGGCAGCGATCAGGTTGTCCTCACCCACCTGAGCGACCGCCGCACGGCCTGGAATGCGGACTTCTCCCGCCAGTTTCCGGTGACCAAGATCGACCTCGGCCTCGCCCACAGCACCGAGAGCGACTACACCTCCACCGGCTGGTCGGTCAACACGCTGACGGATTTCAACCAGAAGAACACCACGCTGCTCGCCGGCATTGCAGGGACCGATGACAACGTGAAGGTCTTCTACCAGACCCCGTGGGCCAAGAAACACACGCAGGACGTGATCGCCGGCGTCACGCAACTGCTCGACCCGCGCACCTCCGTGACCTTCGACCTCACGTGGGGCCATGCCTCCGGGTTTCTCAGCGACCAATACAAGCTGGTGCAAAAGAACATCGAGGTCGCCCCCGGCGTGTTCCTGCCGTTCACTTTTGGTGAAAACCGACCCGACCAACGCACCCGCTGGATCGCGCTGGCGGCGTTGAACCGTGCATTCCCGGAGCAGCACGGCGCGATCGAGGCCAGTTACCGCTTCTACCACGACACGTTCGGCACCGACGCCCACACGGTCGAGCTCAGCTGGCTGCAGCACCTGGGGCCGGATGTTATCCTGCAGCCGGAGCTGCGGTTCCATGACCAAAGCGCCGCCAATTTCTATTACTACCGGCTGGACGACACGCCGATCATTCCCAACGCCGGCGCACCGCGCACGCAGGGTCCGTTTTATTCCTCGGACTACCGGTTGTCCGCCCTGCGTACCACCCTCTACGGCCTGAAGATCGTCTGGACGCCCGCGCCGCACTGGCAGCTCGACGCGGCGCTCGAACAATACGACATGCGCGGCAAGGATGGTGTCACCCCGCAAAGCGCCTACCCGCGCGCGGCCATCTGGAACCTTGGCGCCAAATTCTCCTGGTAACGCCTACCGTCCACCCATGGCCACCCTGGTCCAGCCCCTCCCTCAGCCGCCAACCCGCGCGAGCCGCATTTCGACCGGCGCGCTGCACAAGCTCTCGTTTCCCGCGCTCGGCACGACCTGCGAGCTGCAATACGTATCTCCGCGCGATGGTATTCCGGCAATGGCGTTTGAGTTCGCGGCGGTCAGCTGGGTGCACGCCTTCGAGGCGAAATACTCGCGTTTCAAGCCGACCAGCCTGGTGAGCCGCATCAATGCTTCCGCCGGCCACGATTGGGTCGAGGTGGACGAAGGCACGGAGGACTTGTTCAGGCTCTGCGACAATCTCCACGTCATGACGCGCGGTGTGCTGGACCCCACCGCGCTGCCGCTGATCAGGCTCTGGAACTGGAAGGCCGAGCATCCGGTGATTCCCCGTCCCGAAGAGATCGAGGCGGCGCGACGCCTGACCGGCTGGACCCGGGTCCAGCGTGCGCCGGGCCGCGTGTACCTGCCCGAACCGGGCATGGCGCTCGACTTTGGCGGCTTCGGGAAGGAATACGCGGTCGACATCATTGCGCAAACCGCGGCGATCTACGGCATCACCGACGTGCTGGTCGATTTCGGCCACGACCTGTGTGCGCTGGGGACACCGCCGGGCCGGCCGGCCTGGCACATCGGTTTGGAGGACCCGCAACGTCCGGGCCAAACCGCCGGCAGCATCGCGGTCAGCGGCAAGGGCGTCGCATCCTCTGGCGACTACGTCCGCTGCTTCAGGATCGATGGCCGGCGCTACGGTCACATCATCGACCCCCGCACCGGCTGGCCCGTGGCCAACGGCTGCGTGCAGTCCACCGTCATCGCCGGCACCTGCCTGCAGGCCGGCGTGCTCAGCACCACCGCCTTTGTGCTGGGCCTCCAGGAAGGCATCGCGTTCCTCCGCGACTTCCCCGGCGCCGACGGCCTGCTGGTCGGCGAATCCAGCCGCGCCCAGACCCCGGGATTCTTCAAACATGTGGTCTCATCCTAAAATCATCGTGCTCTGCCTGGGCGCTCTCTTCAGCTTTGCCGGCCTGCGCGCCGGGATGACCGTCGGCGACAAATTTCCGCCGCTGGACGCGTTTACGTTTGCCGGCGGCATCCCGCCCGACACGGCCGGCAAGGTGACGCTGGTCGATTTCTGGGCCTCCTGGTGCGCGCCATGCAAGGCATCCTTTCCGACCTACGCCCAGCTGCACGCCGAGTGCCAGTCACGCGGCCTCGTCATCGTGGCGGTGAGCGTGGACGAGAACCCTGTCGCCTTCGAGGCGTTCGTCCGGCAGCAGAAGCCGCCGTTCGTCACCATGCGCGACGACGACCACCGGCTCGTGGGCCGGGTCGATGTCCCCGCCATGCCCACCTGTTTCCTACTCGGCCGGGACGGCCGCGTACGCTTTGTGCACCAGGGATTCCATGGCGACGACACCGCCCGTGAGCTCCGCCGCGAAATCGACACCCTGCTCGCCGAGAACCCGCCTTCCTCATGAAAACGATCCCCCTCCGTCCGCTCTCCGCCGTGGTCCTCGCCGGGCTCGGGCTCTCCGTCTTCGGCGGCTGCGCCAGTGCCAAACTCGAACGGGTCAAACCGTGGGAGCGCGCCACCCTGGCCGACTACACCATGCGCCCCGACCGCGATCCGCTCGCGGCGACCATGGCCGAGCACGTGTATTTCTCCCGCGAATCGGCCTCGGGCGGGCGCGGCATCGGTGGCAGCGGTTGCGGCTGTAATTGACCCGCCGGTGCCCCGCTCCACGCCGAGTCCGGCCACCGGCATCGGCATGGACACGCAGGCAATCTGAGCTACATTCGCATCCCCCCTGCTTCATGCGCATCCTGGTCATAGAGGACGAAACCCAGCTCGCCCGGCACATCAACCGGGCGTTGGAGCGCTCCGGCCACGTCGCCAGCGCCAGGCACGACGGTGTCGAGGGACTGGAGGCCGCGCTGAGCCACCCGCCCGACCTCATTGTCCTCGACCTCAACCTGCCCCGGGCGGACGGCCTCACGGTGCTGACCCGCCTGCGCGAGGCGAACAGTCCCGCGCGCGTTCTCATCCTCACCGCACGCGGCGAGGTCGAGCACCGGGTGAAGGGACTCAAGGCCGGGGCGGACGACTACCTGACCAAGCCCTTTTCCCTCGACGAACTGATCGCGCGCGTCGAGGCGCTTGGCCGTCGCGGTGCCACGCCCAAGGCCGCCGACCTCCTGATCGTCGGGGACCTGCAAATGGACGTGCAGCACCGCCGCGTCGCGCGGGCGGGCCGGGCCATCGCGCTCTCGCCGCGCGAATTCGACGTGCTGCAGGTGCTGATGCAGGAGCCGGGCCGGGTGTTTTCCCGCACCGAACTGTGCGAGCGCATCTGGCAGCGCGACCACGAATACGACACCCGCACCGTCGAGATCTTCATCACCCGCCTGCGCAAAAAGTTGGACGCCGGCTTCGCGATTCCGCTCATCCACACGCTCCGCCTCGTCGGCTACTGCGTCCGCGCCCCCGCCTGACCGGGCGCGGGTCCATCTTGCTTGAACCGCCCGCGCTATTTTCCTACTGCATGGCTCGCTGTCCCACGCGCCATGAACCTCCGCCCCGTTGGCCTCCTGCTCCTTGCGGCTGCCCTGACCGTTCCGGCGGCCGGCGCGGATACTGCCATCGAGGGCCGCGTGACCCTGCCGAAGTCGCACGCCGCCCCGGTGATGAACAAGCGCTACGAGATCGTCACGACGGGCGGCATCCTTTCCACCAACCCGCCGCTGGCGGTCGTCTACCTGGAGGGCCGCTTCGCCCCGCCCCCGCCGGGCCCACCCCGGCAGATGGGTCAGAAGGACATGGCCTTCGTCCCGATGCTGCTGCCCGTGCAGACCGGCACGCGGGTCGAGTTCCCCAACTACGACAACACCTACCACAACATCTTTTCGTATTCGCCGGCCAAGCGCTTCGACCTCGGGCGCTACCGCCCCGACGAGCGTCCGATCCCCTCCGTGCTGTTTGACGTGCCCGGTCTCGTCGTGCTGCGTTGCGACATCCACGAGCACATGCGCGGTCTCATCCTCGTGCTGGCCACGCCCCATTTTGTCCTGACCGACACCGAGGGGCATTACCGCCTCGCCGGGCTGCCCGCGGGGCGTTACACGCTCAAGGTCTGGCTCGACAGCCGCACCACGCTCGAGCGGCCCGTGGACCTGACGGCGGGCGCGACCCTCCGGGCGGACTTCCCGTGATCGCGCCACCCCAACCGGCCCGAGCCGGGTTTGCCAGCTTCCGGACGAAGCTGCTCCTTGCGATGATGCTGGTCGTCACCGCAGTCACTGCGCTGGCCCTTTTCTTCGCCCAGCGAAAGGTGGCGTCCGACGCCCGGCGCGATCTCGAGCGGGAGTTTCAGGGGGAGCTGGCGGCGTTCCATTCCATCCAGGAGATCCGCCACGCCGCGCTCGCCGAGCGCTGCCGCGCGCTCGCCCGCCGTCCGCGTATCCACGCCGCACTCGAGGACAACGCGCTCGATCTGCTCTATCCCGTCGCGCGCGACGAACTGGCGGACATGATGGACGGGGCGGACCGGGCCGGCTGGGAGCCCGCCGCGCACGCTTTTCATGCCCACTTCTACCGTTTTCTCGACGCCTCCGGCGCGGTCATCACGCCGCCCGATGTTCGTGACACCGGCCGTCTGCGGCCGGCCGAAGAGGCCCGGCTGGCTCTTCCCGCGGTACCCGACCAGCCCCGGACCGGCTATCTCCGCCGCGTCACCGAAAGCGGCTTGGAAATCATCGACGAGGTGATCGCCATGCCGGTCGTCTCGACGGAAACCGGCCAGCCCATTGCCGCGCTGGTGCTGGGATTCAAGCCCGTCGAGCTGCCCGGCTCCCGCGCGAGCGCTAGCCGGCTCAGCGGCGTGTGGACCGACGGACGGCTCCACCTGCCAGCGATGACCGGGCCCGACCGCGCGGAACTCTCCCGCCGGATCGCCCGGGAGTTGACGGCGACGGACCGACCGGAATCCAATTTTGCCATCGAACTCGCGGGCTCGCCGTGCCTCGCATTCTATCTGCGCCTCAACCCGGGCTCCCTTTATCCGCCTGCCTACGAGGTCTGCATCTATCCGCTCACCGACCTGCTCGCCCGGCAACGGCGATTGTTCTGGCAGTTTTCCGGCGCCGGCGGCCTGTTGCTGCTTGGCGCATTCTTCGCCAGCCGGTTCCTGGCCCACCGGCTCTCCGATCCCGTGGAAAAACTGGCCGTGGACTCCGAGGAGAACCGCACCCGCCGGCAACACGCGGAACACGAGCTGGAGTTGACCCATGAGGAACTGCAGCGTTCCGCCCGGTTCTCCGCCGACGCCTCCCACCAGCTCAAGACCCCGGTGACGGTGCTGCGGGCCGGCCTCGAGGAGCTGCTCGCCGGCGAAAAACTCGCCCCGGATCTCCGCGAGGAGGTCTCCACCCTTGTCCACCAGACCTTCCGGCTCACGAGCGTGATCGAGGATCTGCTCCTGCTCTCGCGGATGGACGCCGGCCGGCTGCAGCTCAACCTCGGCCCCGTGGACCTGTCGCGGCTCATCGAAGGCTGGCTCGACGATCTGGGCGCCCTGCCCGACGCGCTTGAGCTCAGCGTCGAGACGGACTTCCCCTCCGGGTTGCTCGTCGAGGGGGAAACCCGCTACACCACCCTCATTCTGCAGAACCTGCTGGAGAACGCGCGCAAATATAACCGTACCGGCGGGCGCATCCGCATCAGCACGCGGGTGGAAGGCGAAGCCGCCGTCCTCGTCATCGGCAACACCGGCCCGGCCATTCCGCCCACGGCCCGCGAGCACATCTTTCAGCGTTTCCACCGGGGGGCCATCGGGGAGAACCTCCCCGGGCACGGCCTCGGTCTGAACCTGGCCCGTGAACTCACCCGCCTCCATCGCGGCGAGTTGCGTCTGCTGCGTTCCGATTCAGACTGGACTGAATTCGAAACCCGCTTCCGACTGGCGTCTGCTGCCGGCCGCTCGCCATGAACAAGCTTGTGGTCATCTGCTGCTGCGTGGCCGCCGGCCTGACTTCCGCCTGCGGGGCGGATGACGTGCTGGACCGGCTGGACGAAACCCTGACGTGGACGGCGGACCACGACAATGTGCGGGTGCGCGTGAGCGGCCTGCTCGATCTCGAGACCTATTCCTTTCAGGATCCGGCGCCCGCCCTCATCCATTCCGATCACGACTTCCTCTTCAATCCCCGGCTCACCCTGTTCCTTGATGCCCAGCTCGGCCCGTGCGTCTACGCTTTCGTGCAATCCCGGCTGGATCACGGTTTCGACCCAGGCGACGGTGTCGCCCAATGGCGCCTCGACGAATATGCCCTCCGCTTCACGCCCCGCGCGGACGGCGTGTTCAACCTCCAGATCGGGAAATTCGCCACCGTGGTCGGCAACTGGGTGCAGCGGCATCACTCCTGGGACAACCCCTTCATCACCGCCCCGCTGCCCTACGAAAACCTCACGGGCATCTTTGACTCCGTAGCGGCCGACTCGACGGCCACCCTGCTGCGTTGGGCCCATCTCGGCAGCGCCACAGCCGGCCCGAACTACTTTGAGGAATATCGCCTGCCCATCCTGTGGGGACCCAGCTATGCCAGCGGCGCCGCGGTTTCAGGCGCGGTCGGCCTCCTTGACTACGCAGTGGAGATGAAAAACGCTGCGCTTTCCTCCCGCCCGGCCAGCTGGGATGTGTCTGAAACGCAGTGGCAGCACCCCGCCTATGCGGGCCGGATCGGCTTCCGCCCCGACGCGAGCTGGTATCTGGGGGTCTCCGCCAGTACCGGAACCTATCTTCAGTCCACCGCCCAGCCCACGCTCGCCCCCGGCCGTACCCTTGGCGACTACCGTCAGGAGGTCTGGGGCCAGGATGCCAGTTTCGCCTGGCACCACGTGCAGCTCTGGGCCGAGGCCTATGAGTCAGCCTTCGAGATTCCCCGTGTCGGCACGGCCCGGACCGTCGCTTATTACGTCGAGGCGAAGTACAAGTTCACCCCGCAGTTTTCCGGAGCGTTACGCTGGAACCAGCAGCTCTACGGCGACATTCCTGATGGCGCCGGCGGCCAGGTACGATGGGGTCGCGATGTGTGGCGGCTGGACGTGGCGCCGGGCTACCGCTTCACGCCGCACACCGAGCTGAAGCTGCAATACAGCCTGCAGTCCGGCGGCATCGGCCCGCGCGACCGCTCCCAGATGCTCGCCACGCAGTTCGTGACTCGGTTCTGAAGAAGTGGTTTGGAACAGCGGATCTCTCATCCGCGAGCGTGCGTTGATTACACACCCCGCCCTTTGAGCACCCCTCTGAAGAGGGAACGCGATCCATTGTCGTCTTTAGTCCCCTCTTGCGAGGCGTGGCGCGTAGCGCCGAGGTGTGTGGGTGGGCCATCGGATGACAAGATTTCCCAACGCCGGACATGGGACCCGCATGTAACAGCCCTGTTACCGCTAGCCGCTTTCGTCCGGCAGCGGTTGGATAAACTGTCTTTCAGGCGGTGGCGCGTCGCCCCCGTCTTTTTCCTCTGCTCTCCCGTCCCATGAAATTCTCCGCCCTCCTGCAACGTCGCTTCCACTGGATCAACCTGCCCGGCGCAATCCTCATGGTGCTGCTCCAGCGCATGCCCGCGCTGACCGCCATGATTGCCGGGGACGAAATGGTCATCGCCTCGCCCGTCGGGGTCGTGCTCAAGTCCGTCGTCGCCGCCGTCGCCGCCCTCGGGGCCGTCAACACCATGGCGGGCGCGACTCCCCTTGTGCCCACCCCCGGCCAAGGCACGGCCACCGGCATCTCGGTGACCACGGGCTCGTCCGTCTCGGTGTTCTACACCGTGAATGGCACCGCCACCCCGCCTGCCTCGTGGACCGTCGCGGGCTCGGTCCCGCCGGGGTTGAGTTTCTCGGGTCTGACGGGCCCCGGCGAGGTGGATGTGGGGACACTCCACCTGAGCGGCACTCCGACCTTGGCCGGCTCGTTCAGCGTCATGCTGCAGGCGTATCGCTTCACGGGCGCCATCGGAAGCTCCACCGACCCGAACAACGCTTCCCCGGTTTATAACTATACCATCACTGTCACCGGGAGCGTCAGCAACAGCGCGCCCTCGTTCACCACCCAGCCCTCCAGCCAGACTGTGACTGCCGGCACTTCCGTCACCTTCACTGCGGCCGCCAGCGGCACTCCCACGCCGACCTTTCAGTGGCAGAAGGACAACGTGAACATCGGCGGCGCCACCAACAGTTCCTTCAGCATCGCCAGCGTCGCGGCTGGGGACGCAGGCACCTACACCGTCATCGTCACCAACTCGGTCTCCGCGGTCACCAGCAACGCCGCGACCCTCACGGTCAATGCCGCCACCAGTGCGCCGTCGTTCACCACCCAGCCCGCGAGCCAGTCGGTGACCGTCGGCGACTCCGTCACGTTCACTGCGGCCGCGAGCGGTTCGCCCACGCCGACCTTCCAATGGCGCCTCGGGAGCGCCAATATCAGCGGCGCCACCAATGCAACCTTCAGCATCGCCAGCGCCGCCACTGGCGACGCTGGTTCCTACACGGTCGTTGCCACCAATTCGGCGGGTTCCGCCACCAGCAATGCCGCGGTTCTAACCGTCAACGCCGCACCCGTCGCCCCGGCCATCACCACCCAGCCCGCCAGCCAGACCGTGACGCTCGGCAGCTCGGTGACATTCACCGCCGCTGCGAGCGGCTCGCCCACGCCAACCTTCCAGTGGAAGAAGGGTGGCGCTAACATCAGTGGGGCCACGAGCAACTCGTTCACCATCGCGCAGGTCAACGAGACCAACGCCGGCGACTACACCGTCACCGCCACCAACTCCGCCGGGTCCGTCACCAGCAATCCCGCCACGCTTGGCGTGCTCTTCGGCCGCCTGGTCAGCGAGACCGTCACGACGGGCCACACGGTGAGTTTCTCCGCCGCGAACGCCAGCGGCAGCGTCCAGTGGCAGGTCTCCAGCAACAATGGCACCACCTGGACCAATCTCGCCAACGACGGCACCTACAGCGGGGTGACCACCTCCAGCTTGGGGATCACCAACGCCACTTCCGCCATGAATGGGCTCAAGTATCGTTTCGTGGCCACGGACAACGGCACGGTGTCCGACAGCGCCGCCGTCACGCTCACGGTCGACGCTGCCTTGCTTCCCTTCCCCTCCAGCGTCGCCGTGGACAGTTCCGGCAACGTCTTCGTCGGTGACGCCAACGACGACACCGTGCAAAAGATCACCCCGGCCGGGCAGGTCTCGGTCGTGGCCGGGGCGAGCGGCACCTCGGGCTCCACGGACGGCAGTGGTGCCAACGCCCGTTTTAACCAACCCAACGGCTTGGTCCTGCTCGCCAACGGGTCGCTCGTGGTTTCCGACTCGTCCAATGCCACCATTCGCAACATCACGAGCGCCGGTGTGGTCACCACCCTCGCGGGCGCGGCCGGCACCCGCGGCAGTGCGGACGGCACCGGCACTGCCGCGACGTTCTCCCTTCCCATCGGCATCACCCGCACCAACGCCGGCGTGCTCTTTGTCGCCGATGCCATGAACCACACCATCCGCAAGATCACCAGCGACGGGACCGTCACCACCTTCGCCGGCAGCGCCGGGGTCACAGGTTTCGCCGACGGCACGGGCAGTGCCGCGCGCTTCAACTTCCCGAGTGGCATCGCGATCGACGGCAGCGACAACCTCTACGTCGCCGACACCACGAACAATCTCATCCGCAAGATCACCAGCGACGGCGCGGTCACCACCCTCGCCGGCGTGGAGGCGGTCGGCGGTTTCGACGACGGCACGGGCAGCGCCGCCCTGTTCCACCAACCGGAAGGCCTGGCGGTCGACGCCAGCGGGAACCTCTATCTGGCCGACATGGGCAATTCGACCATCCGCAAGATCACGCCTGCCGGCGTGGTCACAACGATCGCCGGCGTACCGACCATCTCCGGCCTGCAGGACGGACCGGGGCTCTCCGCCCTGTTCAACCACCCGCAGGCGGTAAGCGTCGACGCGAACGGCAACATCTTCGTGGCGGATACGGGCAACGCCGCGATCCGCCGCATTGATGCGAGCGGCAATGTCGCCACCCTGACGCTGACCGCCGCCCCGGCGCCGACGCCAACACCCACTCCCACCCCGACACCAACGCCAACTCCGACCCCGACTCCCACCCCGACTCCGAGTCCGTCGGGCGGTGGCGGTGGTGGCGGCGGTGGTTCGATCGAACCCTGGTTCCTCGCGGTACTCGCACTCCTCTCCGCCCACAAGCTGCGGCGGCGAGTCTCGACCTAGCCCCGCCGGGGTGGAACGACGCTGACTCGGTCACAGCCGGTGCCATCTTTGGCGCCGGCCGTGACCCCAACGGTCGCATCAACACCGTCCAACTCCACCCCGCGGCCAGGATCACACCGAAAGCGCTCGAAAGTGTGCTGGGGCCTTTGGGTCCGGCTGCGGTGTCTTCGGCGGACGTCTCATTTACGCGGGAGGAAACATCGCGGCGGTGTTATGCCAGCCATGAGGGCTTTCTTCCGTTTGGCCTCCCTCACCGTGGTCTGGCTCGTTGCGAGCCTCGCCACCCTGGCGCAGACCGACTCCGTTCCCGTGTTCGAAACCTCACGGGACGGACGCCGGGTCGACCTGACCCTGCGCTCAGGTCCGCATCCGTTCCCGGGCGACTATCCGGTGCGGGTCTACTTGCCGCCGGGCTACGACGCGGAGACCGCCACATATCCGGTGCTCTACGTCTTCGATGACTACGGCCCCAACCTGCTCGCCGAGCATGACGCGTTGGTTCAGGAGAGCCTCATCCATCCGGCGATCATCGTCTCGATCGCCAACAAGACCTCCACCTCGCGAAATTACGATTTGACCCCATCCCCGTCGGGCGCCGACACCGGCGGCCTTGAGGCCTTCGCCGACCTGTTCACCCGTCAGCTCAAGACCTACCTCGACGCCCATTTTCGCACGCGTCCGGAGGCGGCTTCTACCGGCATAGTCGGCATCTCGTACGGCGGGCTTGCCGCATGCTGGCTGGGCTACTTCCATCCGGACACGTTCGGCCTGGCGGGTTGCCTCGAGCCATCGTTCTGGTGGAACGGCAATCAGCTGCTCAACCGGCTCCAGTACGACACCACGCCCAAATCCGGCACCCGCTTCTGGATCATGGCCGCCGATCAGGACACCAGCTCCATGTGGCAGAACGCCAAGTATGCCGCCTATGCCCTGACGCAGCGTGCCTGGCTTGAGGGCGGGGATGTCGCGTTCTGCCAGATGCACAACTACGGACATACTTGGACGGCCGCCGACGACCAGGCCCGCAGCATGCTCCACTTCCTCCTGCGCATCGTCCCGTCGGAACTCATCGGCGCCGAGCTGACTAATTGCCATGGGCCTCAACTGGTGCCGCTGCGGCCCGTGGAACTCGGCGGCAGCGCCAACGCCTACCTCGACCTCCGATTCCGCCACGACCTGCGCACGACGGCCATCGCCCCGATCCTCTCGGTGGCCGACCCGCGCGTGGTTTCGCTGACCGTGCCAGTCCTCGGACAAATCGTCCCGCTGAGATCGGGCTGGACGACCGTGAGCACGACCTACGACGGCTTCCGGGCGGTCATCGATGTTCAAGGGCTCATCGCCGGCACTGCATCGGAGCCGCCTTGGCGGCCGGCCGCGCCTATCCTCGTCCAAAATCCGGCCGACCGGACGGTGAACCCGGGTGACGACACGACATTCAGTGCGGTCGCAAGCGGCGAAGGTACGTTGACCTACCAGTGGCGGATCGACGGCGAAGCTATCCCCGGGGCGACCGCCACTGGCCTGCCCCTGACCCGCGTCCAGTTTTCCGATCGCGGTAACTATGATGTCATCGTCACCAACTCCTCCGGTTCGACCGCCAGCGACGCCGCCGTCCTTACCATCGTCGGTGCGCCGCCTAACCCATATCCCACCCCGACACCGACGCCCGCGCCCGACACCACCCCGACGCCGACCTCCACACCCACTCCAACCCCCACACCCAGCTCAACGCCCGCGCCCTCAGGTGGTGGTGGCGGCGGTTCGATCGAACCCTGGTTTGTGGCCACACTGAGCCTCCTTGCTCTTGGCCGTCGTTACCTGCGGACCCGACGCTGACCAAGCTCGCACCAAGGCATGAAAAGCGGGATCTGGTCCCACTTTGTGCCGTGATAGCCGGCCGCGACCTTGTCGTTAGGCTGTCCGGCCGGGACTCCAGTAAGACATCCTATAGGCTGTCCGAAAGGAGTCCGAAGGCAGCTCGAAGGTAGCCCGAAGGCAGCATAAGGCTGTCGTCCGGGGCCCCCGATTGCACCCATTACGGGGCGTAGGTAACAGTCCGGACACCGGCAATCCCGGAAATTGTGATCGTGACGCCCTGCGTGTAAGTGTCCGGATAGGTCTCGTTGGCAACCGTGTTGACGACTTTCACATAGTTGGTCGCGCCGACGAGATTCGTCGAGGCCACCGTGGAGACGCCGTTCTCCAAGTAGTATTGGTCAGCCGCGGCAGACAATTGCCGGGCGTTGTTCAGCACCGCCTTGTCCTGCGACGACTGGCGAACCTTCTGGAACGCCGGAATCGCCATGGCGGCCAAAAGGCCGATGATGACCACGACAATCATGATTTCCACCAACGTGAATCCCGAACGATTGTTTTTCATTTTGTTATTTTGTTATTATATGCTGTGCTTCAAACGAGATGAGCGACTTGCAAGATGATAGCATCAGGCTGCAGCATTGGATATAAGGCTAGGGCGAATCTTCGACTAGGACCTCGCCCTAGGCGCCGAGCCGGAGCCAACGATGGGCCGCTACGCTGCTCGCACGGCACAAGAGTCTGCGTCTAGCGAGTTTCAGTGAATTGAAGGTCGTCGGGGCCCACCTCAAAGCCCGAAGGACCCTATATGGATCTAGTAAGGATCTCGTAAAGATCCGGTAAGGCATCCCCATGGTCCAAACCCGACCAGCAGATGAGCCTGGGCTTTATGTCCACTGACTTCGCCCGCTATAGGCTGATTGGCATCGTGGTCCCGAACGGTGCTCTTGCGCAGAGGGTGGCCTTGTTCGATTGCTGTGACGCATTGGCGTCCTCGGTAAATCGCGTGATACTGGCAGAGCTGGTGAAACCCAACGCACCGCGAACCACGTCAGCTTGTTTATGGCTGTGCCTGCCTGGCGATTGCGTCCGCCGCGTTGCCCGCGACGACCCAGTTAGCCGACCCAGCCACGACGGCTTCATGCTCGAACCAGAGGAATCCGAAGTCGTCGATGCACTCCGGAAAATCAGGCTTGATGATGATGTATCCCGGAATCACGGCGCCGGGAATATAAGCGTTGTCCGCGCGGTTGTTGCTGTACGTCTTCGTCTTCGAGACCGTACCGACGCCCGCTACATACGACGTGCTGGATACCGGGTGCGTGCCGAGAATGTAGTTAACGGCACGCAGCGTATACTCGGGGCCCACCAGATCCGGAAATGCCTTGTGCAGGAAATACATCCGGATCGCCATATCCACCACGGCGCCCGATCCGCCCCACGTACGCAGGCTCGGGGGAACGCCGAACGGGGTCGCCGCCAGCTTCAGGTCGACCTCCGCCAGGTAGGTTTTAACCGCCTCCCGCATTTGCTCCTTCGCGCTCGCGTCCAAGTACGGCAACGCGCGCACCGCCGTCCAACCCCGATACTCCATCTGCTGAGGAGTGATCATATCAGGGAATAACTCCCTCAGGCGGGATTTGTAGGGCTCGGCGCCTTTCGTGGCGATGGTCAGCTCCAGCGCCGCGGCCCAATCCATTCCGACGCCAAAGCCGCCGCGCCGATGCGGCGCTGCCGGATGCGCGGGCTGCGTGGCCTGGCTGCCAGACGCCGCCCCCTGCGACGCAGCCAGCACCCCATTTCCGATGTTTTCTTCCGCATTCTCTCCGTAGAAGAAGTGCAACCCCGCGGGAGTCGGCGTCGGGTGAGCCTTTTCGTCGTTCCAGGCCTTGATCGCCGTTTCCAGGCAGTCTTTCGCCACGGCATCATCCGAGCCTTTCAGCGTATCGGCCGCCGCCGCCAGCGCTGCGATGGCGTTCCACTGGAAGAACGGGGTGTTGGTGGTGAAAATCCAGCGGTCGTCCGGCTTGCCGGAGTAGTTTCCCTTCACCTCGTTCGGACCCAGCTCCGGGTCGTAAATACGGCCGTCGGTCTTCGACGCGCCGTCGCCCAAATGCGTGTACTGGCGCAAATCGGGCTCGTGGGTGCCGCGGATCGCATGCCCGATGTTGTGGAACTGCGCCAGGATGTAGAGGGCGCCGTGTTCGACCTGCTGCACGATATCCGGGACGCCGTCGGGCCGGTGCATCTCGACCTCCCGCGTGGCCTCATTCACCGTCAGCTCGTCATACTTGAGGTCAAACTCGCGATAACCGAGAGCCAGGCTCTGGATCACGCTCAGCTGCGCCGGCTCCTCGAGGTCGAAGTCGCCCGCATCGTACCAGCCGCCGACGTTCATCCCGGGAATGCGATCGCCGCATTTGTACTTCCCGTCCGTTGCCGTCGCCTGATTCCAGCCGTCGAATTGCTCGCCCACCACCGGCGCCATCCGGCCATCATCCAGATGCGAAGCACCGTGCCACACCCGGTAGGCTTCGCGAACGGAAACGTGATCCATCTGCACGGCGAGATGATGGTCCAGGGTCGGCTGCCAGATGTGCGCGTAAACGTCCGGCGCGATTGGAAAAGCCGCCGTACGCTGGTCTGCGTACTCGATGACATAAAGGCCGGGGTCCTTGACCGGGGTGAAATCGAATTTCGAATAGACGTACCGGAGCCAGGGTGTCGCAGGCGTAATCGGACCCTCGAACACCGGCTTGTAAGATCCGTCCTCCATCAAGCGGAGCACTTTGGCCGTCTTCGGACCATTGTACTTAGGATCAAGTTCGAGCACCGCCACCTTGGAAAAACCCGGCGCATATCCGACCTGGCTGTGCGCGATCATCGGCGGCCGCGTCCAGTTCGGTATCACGTCCGGTCTGATGTGCCACACGATGGCGCCCGTGGTCTTGCCCGCAGGGATCAGTGAACGCAAAACGAACCAGCCGTTCTGCGCGCGGCTGCGTCCATCGAACAGCATGAGGTCCGCCGTATCCGACTTAACACTGATCCTGGCCAGCGCATCGTCGACCCCCAGGCTGATGGTGTTGCCTACGGCGAACGGCAGAGGCTGGGTGTATCCTTTGGCCTTGTCCCAGTCCTCCAGATAGTACGCCTTCTTCGGTTCATCAGGCAACGGCAGCACCTTGATCATCGGATCCTCCGGCGTTCGCGGGAAGATGCCGGCCTTGGTGCCGTCCACGAGGTAAGCCTTGCCCATGTAAATCGAGGGCAGAAACTCCAGGTTGA
>CAZZDB010000056.1:0-20112 GCA_964652485.1 uncultured Oleiharenicola sp. | reverse complement strand
TGCGACCTCAAGCGCAACCGCCACCGCATCCTCGGCCGCCTGTCCAAGGGCAACAAGCAGCGCGTCGGCATCGCCGAGGCCATCCTCGCCGAGCCCGCCGTCATTATCATGGACGAGCCGACCATCGGCCTCGACCCGCATCAGATCATCATCGTGCGCGACCTCATCGCCAGCCTGCGCGGCCGAATGAGCGTCATCATCTCCAGCCACATCCTGCCCGAGATCGAAGCTACGTGCGACCGGGTGCTCATCATCAACGGCGGCCGAATTGTCGCCGCCGGTTCGCCCGCCGAGTTGCGCCATGAGATCTTCGGCCACACCAGCTACCGCCTTGAGATCGCCGGAGACCTCGCCGGCCTCGCCCCGCACCTCCCGGGCATCGAGCCATCCCTCAAAGTCGCCACCACCGGCGACTGTGGCGGCGACGGTTTCTGCGTCGCCACGCTCATGACCGAGTCCTCCACGGACCTCGGCGAACAGCTCTTGCGGGTCCTCCCGATTCATGGCTACCGCGTGCGCTCGCTCAGCCGCATCCAACCGACCCTCGAGGACGTCTTCCTCGCCGCCACGCGCCGCAGCTGGGATGCGCGCCTGCCCGACCCGCGGGACACCAATGGCGACCATCGCGGCCCGCTGCCCAAGCTCTGAACCTGCCATGCGCCACTACTTCACGATCGTCTCGCAGGAGATCCGCAGCCTCCTCTACAGCGCGAGCACCTATATTGCCGCCGTACTGTTCCTGCTGGTGATGGGGTTCATCTTCACGAACATCCTCGACGTCTACAGCAAGGCTCCGCAGGAGTCGCCGCCCGCCGTGATGTTCTTCCAGCTCTACTGGTTTCCGGTGCTGTTCATGGTGCCGCTGCTCACGATGAAATCCTTCGCGGCCGAGCGCCGCCAGGGCACGCTCGAGACGCTTCTCACCACCCCGGTCAGCACGGCCGAGGTCGTGCTTGGCAAGTTCACCGCCGCCTACTTGTTCTACCTGATGCTGTGGGGCTCGACGCTCGGCTTCCACTACATCCTGCATGTCTGTGCGCGCGACGTGCGCTACCTCGATGCGGGCCCGCTCATCGGCGGCTACCTTTTCATCGCCGTCAGCGGCCTGCTGTTCATCGCTGTCGGCATCTTCGCCAGTGCGATGACGCGCAGCCACGAGGTGGCGGGTATCTTCTGCACCACCATGCTCATCGGGCTCATCCTCGGCGTGAGCTACCTCGCCGACCTTTCCGTCCTCAACCAGGACGCGCTGCACCCCGCCAAAACCGCGGTCGACGCGCTACAGATCGCGCAGCACCTCGACGACTTCACCCACGGCGTAATCGATACGCGGCAGATCCTCTTCTACGTGAGTGGCTCCACCCTCGCCCTCATCTTCAGCATCCTCGGGGTCGAGGCGAAGATCCTGAACAGCTGATTTCATGCACTTCACCGACAGCTTTCGTGCGGCCCGCTGGATTCGGTTCACCAACCTTCTCCTGCAGGCCCTGCTGTTCCTCTCCCTCTTTGCGGGACTCAATTACCTCGCACTGAGCCATCACTGGCGCTTCGACCTCACCCAAAGCCGGCGCCACTCGCTCTCGGCCGAAACCCGGTCTTACCTCGACCGCCTGGAACGCGACGTGAAGATCTACGTCACGCTGACCGCCGACAGCGACAATCCGGAGCTGGCGCAGGCCTACCGTGACATCAGTGGCCTGCTCCGCGAATACGCCTACGCCACCGGCGCCAGCGGCAAGGGCAAGATCGAGGTCCGCTATGTGAATGTCTACCAGAACCGGCGCGAGGCCGAGGAATTCGGCCTCGAAGCGCCCGAAACCGTCGTGCTCACCTGCGGGGAGCACCGCCGCGTCATGCCCATCGGCGAGTTCTACCGCGTAAACCGCAAGGAGGGCCGCAAGGAATATTTCCTCGGCGAGGCCGCGCTCACCGCCGGCATCCTCGATGTCTCCAGTCCGGACAAGAAGAAGGTCTATTTCCTCACCGGTCACGGGGAGATGCGGTTCGACGACGTGGAGCAGGTGCGCGGCATGTCCCAGTTCGGCGTCGAGCTGCGCCAGCGCAACTACGAGATCGCCGGCCTCGACCTCACGCTCGCGCGCAAGATCCCCGACGACGCCGCGCTCATCCTCATCGCCGGCCAGCAGGGGCGCGTGCAGCCCTTCGAGGAGGAACTGCTGCGCAACTACCTGCAGACCCGCGCCGGTCGTGTCATTCTAATGGTCGATCCGGGCCGGACCCACGGTTTGGATAACCTGCTCTTCGACTGGGGTGTCGTCGTCTACGACGATCTCGTCATCGATCCCGATCCCAGCAGCCTGACGGAAACCAACGGCGACCTGCGGCTCTGGCACTTCGCGCGCGACCCCGGCAGCCACATCACCGACCAGTTGATCGACAGCGCCCTGTTCCCGTTCTTCGGGCTCAGCCGGGTCGTGAGCGAAGATCTTGGACGTTCCGCGGACGACGGCCTGAGCGTCCGGAAGCTCATCGTCACCAGTGATTCCGCCTGGGGCGAAAGCAACTACCGCGCGAAAATCACCCCCGAATACAACCGGGGCCAGGACCTGAAGGGTCCGCTCGGCGTCATGGTTATCTCCGAACGCTTGAAACCGAATAACAACCTGCCGCTCAGCGTACGCGGCGGCCGCCTGGCCGTCTTCGGTTCCGCCGACATCGTGACCAACCGCCACATCTTCAACCTCGGGAATCTCAACCTCTTTCTCGCCACCGTGAACTGGGCCGTCGATCGCGACACCCAGCTCAACATCCCGCCCCGCCCGATCCAGCGCTTCCAGATCACCCTCGGCCAGGAGGATATGGTCCGCCTCCGGCTCGGTTTGTTCCTCATCGTGCCGGGCGTCGTCGCCCTTCTCGGCATCCTCGTCTACTGGACCCGCCGCAACTAACCGCCCGCCGCCATGCGCTCCAAAGTCACCGTCGTCCTCCTCTTCCTCAACGTCGTCCTCTTCTTCTACATCTTCAAGTTTGAGAAGCAGTGGCGCGCCGAGCAGAACGGGATCGAGTCCCGCCGTCGCGTGCTCGGCCCCGAGGTCGCCGCGATCGATTCCCTGACCCGCACCAGCCGTACCGGCGCGACCCTGAAGCTGGAGCGCAGCGGCGAGGTCTGGCGGCTGACGCAGCCCTACGAGTGGCCCGCCAACCCCAACGCCGTCGCCCGGATCATCAACGAACTGCAGTTCCTTGAGCACGAAACCAGCTTCGCCGTCGCCGACCTCGCCAAGAGCGGCCAGAGCCTCGCCGACTACGGGCTCACCGACCCGGCCATCACTCTGACCTTCACGTCCGCCGGCCGGACCTACACGCTGAAGATCGGAGACGACACCAAGATCGGCAACCGCCTTTACGTCCTCTCGGCCGACGGCACGCGCATCCACGTCGTCGGCCGCAGCCTCGCCGACAGCGCCGGCCTCGCCCTCGACGAGATCCGCGCGGACTCCATCTTCACGGTGCCCGTGTTCGAAGTCCGTTCGCTCAACCTCCAAACAGCCGCCCCGTCGAACCTCAAGGTCCGCCTGCGCCGCGACAGTGCGGCCCGCTGGGTCTTTGAGGCGCCCATCCTCGCCCGCGCCAACAAGGGCGGCGTCGAGGTGACCATCAACGCCCTCAACGCGCTCACGGCCAAGAAATTCATCGAGCCCCGTGACGCCGATCCGGAGCACACCGGGCTCAACTCCCCCCTGCTGCGCGTCACCCTCGAGGGCAACGCCCGGCGGGAAACCCTGCTGCTCGGCCGCGCAGTGGGAGCCGCGGTGACCCCGGCGCGTGAAGGCGCCCTCCCCGAGACCGAGTATTACGCCAAGATCGAGGACAAGGCGGTGGTCTTCACCGTCGCGGTACCCGGGCCCTTGATCGAAGTGCTCCGCGCCGCGCAGGAGGAGTTGCGTGACCCCCGGGTGCTTGATTTCGAGGCCGGCTCGGTCACCGCGCTGACCCTCACGGCACCTGGTCAGCCCGAGCTGACCCTTCAGCGGCTGGAAGCCGGGGCCGGCGGAGCCGTCCCGGCGGCGTGGCAGGCCGTAGTTCGCATCACCGGCCAGGCCCCGCTGACCACCCCGGCCGATACCGCCGTCGTCACCGAGCTGCTGCAAAAGCTCCAGCTGCTCTCCGCCCACCAGTTCGGCAAGGACCTCCCGAAATTCGTGAGCGACGCCCCCTCTGCCGCCGACCTCGAGGAGGAGGGCTTCAACCGCCCCGAGCGGGAGATCACCCTCAGCCTCAACACCGGTGGCGGCCTGCGCGGCACCGAGACTTCCACGCAGACCTTGCAGGTCGGCTTGTCACCCGCGCAGCCCGGCCAGGCCTTCGCCCGCGTCACCAACGCACCCTATATCTACCGGATTCTGCCCGACATCCTCGAAGATACCCTCCCGCTCGCCCGCCATTACCGCCAGCGGCTGCTCCGCGAGCTGCCCGACAGCGCCCGCGTTACCCGTTTCCGGCTCGTCGAGCTGGCCACGAACAAGGAGGTCTTCCAGGCCCACAACGAGACCGCCCTCACCCCCGAAGCCCTGGCGACCGCCAAGCTCAACGAGACCGTCACCAAGAACTACACCGCCCTGCTCGCCCAGCTGCGCACGATGAAGGCGAAGCGTTTCACCGCCGAGTCCTTTTCCCCGGACCACGCGGAGACCAACCTCGGCCCGCTGCCGTGGCGCTACCGGCTCGACGTCGATCTGGTCCTCGCCGGCGGCGCCAACGACGCGCCCAGCTCGACCACATCCCTGTTCCTGACCGAGCGCATCGGCGGCACGACGATGTTCGCCGGCACGACCGATTTTGGCGGCGTGGTATTCGAGGTCACCCAGGAGATGCTCGATCCGCTCTTCGCCCTCACGTACGGAAAGGCCAACGACCCCGGCCTCCCCGTCACCCCGGCCGTGCCCATCATCCCGGCGGCGCTGAAGAAGGATGCGGCTGCCAACCCGAAGACGGAGGTGGAGGCACCCAAGAGCGAGACGAACGCGCCCAAGCCCTGATCCGGCCGATTGAACGTGTCGACCAACCCAAAGTCGTGGTTCACGAGCACGCTGCATTTCTGCGGATCCTGCGCGATAACCCTGGCTTGCTGGGCAGTGTGGATCACCCTAACCGTCACGCTGGGCTGCCTGATCTACGTCGCGGTGGCCAAGGAACTGCCTGTCCCCGGCTTTGTGCTGCGCCGCGTCGAGGCCGAGCTGGCCCGGGCCAACCTCGCCGTCACCTTCGGCCGCGCCCGCCTCGATCCGACGGGAATTATACTCTTTGAAGAAGTCCAGCTGCGCTCCGCACAGTTCGAGGATCCGCTGATCACGAGCAGGTTGTTGTCCCTGCGCCGCAACTTCTGGTCCGTCCTGGCGGGCCGGCCCGTGCCGGACGAGATCCGACTGGAAGGCGCGGCCCTGCAGCTTCCGGCCATGCTTTCGCCGACCGGCACCGTCGAACCGCTCATCCGCGATCTCACGGTCGTGCTCCGCCACCACGACAACATCTGGCAGGTCGACCAATTCGCCGGCCACATCGGCCGGGTCGCGATCACGGCCCGGGGCGAGGTGCTCGTGCCCGCCCGGCCACCGGGCGCCACGCCGCTTTCGCCCGACGCCATCGCCGCCCGTTTCCTGCAGGTCAGCCGGCGGCTTGCCCTGGCGGTACACCAATTCGACGCATTTGAGGACCCGGCGCTGGCGATACAGCTGGACAGCCCCGCGGGTGTGGGCAACACCGCCACCCTGTTATTCACCGCCCGGTCGGCCGACCAACCTTGGGCCCAGCCGCTGGTCCTCGGCCCGCTGGCCCTCACCACCACTGTCCGGCTGGATGGCAACGGTGACCGCCCCGTGCGGCTGCACGCGGCCGTCCGCCACGCCGAATACCGCGGCGAGTTCGCCGTGGACGGCGTGCGCGCGGTTCTGAGCGCCCGCTTCCTGCCCAAAAGCCTCTCCTTCCAACCCGTGGCCGTGCTCCTGGCGGCCGGGCAGCTCGCGGGCGAGGACGAGACTGCTTTCGGGCCGGTGCTGCGGGCCGACCTCACCCGCTGGCCCGCCGTGCACACCACGGTCGCCACCCAGCTTCGCGGGGAATTCCTCGCGGCCGAGGTCGAGACTCAGCTGGAGCAACACTCCGCCCGCATCCGAGCCGAGGGCCGCGTTGCACCCGAGCTCATCACGCGGGTTCTCACGAAACACACCCCGCGCGCCGCCCCGTATTTCGTCTTCGGCGACCCCGTGGCCTTCGACGCCGAGGCGGTGTTCGATCCGGGCTGGAGGTTCGCCGGCGTCTCCGGCCGGGTCGACGCCGGGCGCATCGACTCGCATGGCGTCATGATCACCGCGGCCCGCGGCCGGATCGACATCGCGGGCATGAGTTTCCTGGCCCATGACGCGCGCCTCGAACTCGGGGAGAACTTCGCCCGCGGCTCCTACTGGATGGATTTTTCGACGACGGACTACCGGATGCTGCTGACGGGCCGGTTGCGGCCCGTCGAGATCAACGGCTGGTTCCACGGCGACTGGTGGCTGAAGTTCTGGCAGGAGCACTTTACCTTTCCGACGACGCTGCCGACGGCCGACGTCGACGTGGCCGGCCGGTGGAAGGACCCGGTCCACACCGTCTATTTCGGCAGCACCGAGGTGCGTTCCGCGTCGGTCTGGGGCGGCGATTTCGATTCGGTGCGGACGCGGGTGTTCCTGCGGCCGCAGTTCACCCACGTGCTCGACTTCAGCGGCACGCGCGAAGGCGGCAGCCAGAAACTGGAGGGCTGGATCAAGCGCTTCGGGGACCCGGTCACGCACGAGACGCACCGGCTGGAGTTCGACTTCGCGGGCAATCTCCCGCCGGCGGTCTATGAGCGGATGCTGGACAGCCGGGCCGATGCGATGCTCGCGTCATTGCAGCTGAACCGGCCGCCGCAGGTGCGGGCGCAGGGCGTGATCGACGGCAAGGGGCCGGCGGCGGAGCCGGACTACACCTTCAGCGTCGCCGCGGACGGCGGGCTGAATTATTATGGTTTTCCCTTCGACTCGGCCCGGGTGAGCGGCGGCATCTCCGGTCCAAACCTCCGGCTCGACGACATCCAGTTCACCACGGCGGGGGGCCAGGGCGCGGGCAAGGCGGCCGTCACGCTGGCGGGCGGAAGCCGCCGGCTGGGCTTCGATCTCTACGTCAACGGCGCGGACATGGCCCGCACGATCCGGGCGGTGGAGGCTTATCAGGGCTACCGCACGGCGCAGAAGCTCGGACCGGTGGCCGAGAGCAGGTTCATGAAACGCGCTTCCGGCGGCCGCCTCGACGTGGCTCTGTCCGCCGAGGGCGAACTGGGCGACCTGGCCAGCTTCAAGGGCACGGGCAATGCCGCGTTGACCGGCATGGAGCTGGCCGAGATCCAGCTCTTCGGCCTGCTTTCGCAGGTGTTGAGCGGCCTCTCGCTGAACTTCTCCTCGCTCACCCTGACCGAGGCGCGGACGAGTTTCCGCCTGGACGGGGGCCGGCTGCATTTCCCCGACCTGAAGATCTCCGGTCGCAGTGCGGTGATCGACGCGCGCGGCGACTTCACTTTCGCGAACAGCGCCCTCGACTTCACCGCCAAGCTGAAGCCTTTCGAGGAAAGCCGCACGCTCCTGACCGCCGCCCTCGGTCTCGTCGTCAATCCCATCACCAGCATCCTGGAGTTGAAATTGACCGGTCCCGTCAGCAAGCCGAACTGGTCCATCGTGGTCGGCCCTTCGAGTCTGCCCGCGCCCGCCCCGGCGCCCAAGGCACCCCCGCCGGCCGAACCGGTCACACCCGTCGAGCCGGCCGCTCCGCCGAAAAGCTAGCCGAAAATCGCCCCGGGGCACCTTCCGGGCACGCGGGAATACGGCCTGAAAACACGTTGCTAAGGGAAACGCGCCCCCGTAGCAAGAGGTTGGCCGTCAACCCATGTCGCCCACCACTCAAAATCGCATCCGCCTGCTGCAATATGGCTGCCTCGCGCCCTTCGTTTTCCTGGTCCTGTACGCGTTGACCGCCTTGCTCGGTTGGGCGACCGGCAGTCTCGCGCTGGCGCAACCGCGCTCCTATGACGCCGTCTTGCCGGCCAACGCGTGCGCCTGCCTGGCCTTGCTGGGCTTGGCGCCCCTCGCGGTCACACTGGGCTGGCGACGGACTGCGCTGGTGCTGGCGGGGCTCGCGACCCTGCTGGCTTGGGCGACGCTGATCCAGGATCCGCTGGATTTGAACCTCGGGATCGACAACCTGCTCGTCCGGCACGAATCGCTTATCTCCGGCACGCACGTGGGCCGGATGCCCGCTGCGCTGTCTATCTTGCTCATGCTGGCGGGCCTGCTGCTGTTCTGGCGGGTGCTGCAGCCGCTGGACCAACGCCGGCCCGTACTGCTCGCCCTGCTCGGCTCACTCAGCGGCGCCTATGGCATGACCAGCCTGCTCGGTTACCGCATCGGCCTGAACTCCGTGGAGGCCTGGCAGACCTACGCCCGGCTCGGACCGCATACGGCCGTCATGTTGGTCCTGCTAGGCTGCGCGCTGATCCTCCTGGCCGCGCTCGACACGCGGGATGAGGCCGACGCCGGTCCGCGCTGGCTCTGGCTGCCCATCGTCGTTTGCGGGGCCACGCTCTCGGCCGCCTTCTGGATCGCGCTGCAGCAGCGCGAGCTCGATTACACCAACAGCACCACGCAGCTCACGATCAACAATATCGCTGCGCTGTTCAGCGGCGAGACCGAGGCACACATTGCCAGTCTCTCCCGCATGGCGAAACACTGGACCAAGGCCGGCGGCAACAACCAGGCCGACTGGGAGGCCGATGCCGCCGAATACCTGCAGACCTTCGAAGGCTACCGCTCCATCCAGTGGGTCGACAACAGCCTGCACACCCGCTGGTATTGGCCCCATCTCGGCTACGAGGACCTGGCCTCCTACGACCACGCCGGCAACCCCGTGCGCCGCGCCGCGATCGAGGCCGCCCGCACCTCGCTCGACTACGCGATCGCCGCGCCGCTCGATTCACCGCTGCAGTCGCCCGCCTTCGCCGTCTACGCCACGGTCTTGCGCGGCGGGGCGGCCGACGGCTTCATCGTCGGTGAATTCTATTACGACAAGTTTTTCGACACCATCGACCGGCGCCTGAACCTGTCCCGCCGCTACCAGCTCAAGGTCACGGTCGCCAACCCGGCGGCCATTACGGCGCAGGGCCGCAACCTCAAGGTCTTTGAGGCCATGACGCCCGATGAGCGCGTCGACGAGCGCCGGCGCCAGTCGGCGACCTACAATCTGTTCACGCAGCGCATGACCATCTCGCTGGCACCCCGGCCCGCCTTTCTGGAGTCGAACCGCCAGTACCTGCCCGAGCTGGCACTGCTCTCCGGCTTCGGGGTCAGCGCGCTCCTCGGCCTCGTCGTCAACCTCGCCCAGTCCGCGCTCCTGCGCCAGCGCGCCGCCGAGCGCACCAGCAGACAGTTGCGCGAGGAGAATGAGGAACGCCGGCGCGTCGAGGCGCGCCTCAAGGCCACCGACGAGCGCCTCAACCTCGCCCTCGATTCCACCCAGGTCGGCGTCTACGAGTGGCATGTCGAGTCCGACCAGGTCTTCTGCACGCCCAGCATCTGGAAGATGATCGGCTATTCCGCCGCCGACATGCCCGTCACCGGCCAGGGCTGGCTGGAGTTGCTCCACGCCGAGGACCGGTCCCCCGTGCGCGCCGTCATCGACGCCCACTTCCGCGGCGAGACGCCCTTCATCGAGATCGAGCACTGCATCCTGCACGGCAGCGGCGAGTGGGTCTGGATCGCGCTCCGCGCCAAATGCACCTCCTTCAGCGCGGCCCGACGCCCCCTGCGCGTCCTCGGCACCCTCCAGAACATCACCGCCCGCAAGCGCGCCGACGAAGCCCTCCGCGCCAGCCAGGCTGCCACCCGCAAGCTCTCCCTCGTCGCCAGCAAGACCGAGAACGCCGTCATCATCACCGACAGCCAGGGCCACATCGAGTGGGTCAACGAAAGCTATTCCCGGCTCACTGGCCGCCGCCTGACCGAGGTCGCCGGGCAGCCGCTCATCGGCCTTCTCGCCAGCCCCGAAGCCGAGGCGGGCGCCGTCGAACGCATCAGCGCCGCGCTGGTGCGGCACGAGTCCGTCACCCTCGACGTCATCCAGCTCGCGGCCGACGACCGCCGCTTCCACGTCCGTCTCGACGTCCAGCCCGTCTTTGGCGAGGAGGGCCTGGTCGAGAACTTCATCGCGATCTCGACCGACATCACCGCGCGCGTCGAGACCGAGCTCTCGCTCCGCCGCGCCAAGGCCGACGCCGACGCCGCCTCGCGCACCAAGTCCGAGTTCCTGGCGTCGATGTCGCACGAGATCCGCACGCCGATGAACGGCGTCATCGGCATGACCAGCCTCATGCTCGAGACCGAGCTCACCGCGGAGCAACGCGACTACATCAACACCATCCGCACCAGCGGTGACGCTCTCCTCTCGATCATCAACGAGATCCTCGACTTCTCCAAGATCGAATCCGGCAAGATGGAACTCGAGTGCCAGCCCTTCGAGCTGTCGCAGTGCATCGAGGAGGCCATCGACATCTTCGCTCTGCAGGCCGCCGCGAAGGATATCGAGCTCGCCTACCACATCAGCCCGGCCGTGCCCGCGGCGATCATGGGCGACATCACGCGGCTGCGCCAGATCCTCGTCAACCTGATGAACAATGCGGTGAAATTCACGCCGCGCGGCTTTGTCACCATCGAGGTCACGACCGCCCCGCGCACCGCGGACCCCGGCCCCGACGAGAAGATCGTCCTCGATTTCTGCGTCACGGACACCGGCATTGGCATCCCGCCCGACCGGCTCGGGCTGCTCTTCAAGCCGTTCAGCCAGGTGGACTCGTCGACCACCCGCAAGTACGGCGGCACCGGCCTCGGCCTCGCCATCTGCGACCGTCTTTGCCAGCTCATGGGCGGCAGCATCGACGTCCAGAGCACACCCGACGTCGGCTCCCGCTTCCATTTCTGCATCAAGACCGTCGTCGTCGACCTGACCGACCACACGGCGCCGCCGCTGTTCGCGCCGATTCCCGGCGACCTCGTTCTCGCCGTCGATGATCACGCCGTCAACCGGGCCATGCTCCAGGATTGTCTGGTTGCCTGGAAACTCACGCCGCGCATCGCGGTCGACGCGTCCGAGGCGCTGCGGTTGGCCCGCTCGGGCCGGTTCTCCGCCGCCATCATCGACCAGGACCTCGCCGGCGCCCCGGGCCTCGATCTGGTGAGCAAGCTACGCGTGCTTCACCCCACCCTGCCGATCATTCTGTTCACCGGTGCCAATGACGGCGCCCGCCGGCCCGACAGCAAGGATGTGCACATCTTCCACCTCCCCAAGCCCATCAAACCCTACATGCTCCACGACACGCTGAAGCATGTCATCCACGGCTCCGAGACCAGCGACGGCGGTCCCACCAACACGGGCATTGCCGTTCGCCTGGCCGACACCATCCCGCTTGAGATCCTGCTCGTCGAGGACAACCTGGTGAACCAGAAGGTCGCGCAGCGCTACCTTGAGCGCATGGGTTACGCTGCGGGCACGGCGGTCAACGGAGTCGAGGCCGTGGCGGCGGTGACCGGAGGAAGGTTCCAGCTCGTCTTCATGGACATGCAGATGCCGGAGATGGACGGCCTCGTCGCCACCCAGGAGATCCGCGCCCGGGTGCGCAAGGAGCGCCAGCCCGTCATCGTCGCCCTCACGGCCAACGCCATGCAGGGTGACCGCGAGCGCTGCCTTGCCGCCGGCATGGACGACTACATCACCAAGCCGGTCAAGATCGAAGACATCCAGACGATTGTGACCAAATTCTTCGGCACGAAGAGCAGCTGAGCCGGAGGGCCCGGCTCCTGCGAGGCCGGCCTTTCCTTCGAAGAGACGGTCCACTGACCGACCGCGGCCCGTCGGCAGACGGGCCCTCCACTCTTCACATGAGTGCCGTCATCTTCTCGATCTCCCGCCGCCGCGCCGGATCCCGGGCGAGGTTGCTCATCTCCCACGGGTCGCGCTCCAGATCGAAATAGAGCCAGGGGCTCCCATCCGTGTTCAACACCAGCTTGTGCCTGGCCGAACGAAATCCTCGCCAGGCCCGCTCGCATTGCAGAGGAATGTTCGTTGCCGCCGGCATCGAGATGCTCGCGCTATCGCGCCTGCAATGCCACTCGCGCCCCTCCGCCCATGCCACGGCCATGTGCGGCAGGTCGACCAGGCTGACCGGGTCCTGGTTGGCTCCGCCCGCGCCCGGCCGCTGGTCACCGGCCGCCTTGGTGCGCGGCCTGCGCACCAACAGCGGAACGCGGACCGATTCCTCGTAGGGCCACGCCTTCCGGAACACGCCCTGACTGCCATGCATGTCGCCATGCACGGAGGTGAAGACGACGGCCGTCTCCGCCAGGTCCACCTCGGCGATCAATTTCCCGATGGCGCGATCCGTCGCCTCGATGTGCGCATAGTAGCCGGCCAGTTCCTCGCGGGCGATCTTCTCCTCCGGGCCGCCGCGCGGCACATTGGCCCGCAGCTCGATCTCGGCGGGCTTCCGTTCCGCAACGTGCGCCGCCGGGGCATGATAGGGCGGATGGGGCGCCTCCAGGCTGACCACGCAGAAGTGGGGCCCTCCGCCCCTGGTCCCCCGCTCCCGGCACCATTCCGCCGCACGCTGTACCAGCACATCGGCCTGATATCCCTTGAAATGTCTCGGCACCGGCAAGCGCGTGCCGTGGAGCCACGGATCGTTGAGCAGAAAGCCGCTCTCAAATCCCTCCCACAGCTCGAACCCTCCGCGCCGCTCCGGTGGCACGATCATCTTGGCGTGCGGCTCGCCGACAAACGGCGCCGTGCGGTCGCGCTCAGCCAGATGCCACTTGCCAAAAAAGGCGGTGGCATAACCCCGGTCGCTCAGCGCATGCGCCACCGTCCGCGCGCCACCCGGCAGCGGATCCCAGTAGTCGCAGACACCGTTTCCCGGGCACAGACTGCCCGTCAGCAACGCCGCGCGGGCCTGCGGCCCGAGCGGATGCGGTGTCACGGCCTGCGCATAGTTGACCCCCTCGCTGGCCAGCCCGTCGAGCCACGGCGTCCGGGCGTTCGGGTCACCCGCATAGCCGGTCGCCTGCGCCCGCCATTGCGTGGTCAGGATCCAGAGAATGTTGGGCTGTCCGGCCATGCAGGGACCAATTTGGCCGCCAGCAGCCAAAAGGGCACAAAAAAGATCGGATCTTTTACGCATTCTGCGCCTTCGACGGCCATCGGCCCCGTCTCCTTGCATCCGCCCCGCCCTTCCGCATTGAACTTCCCGCTCCGTCCTTCCAATCATCCCCTATGCGACTACGGGTCATTTCCACCGGCGGCACCATCGACAAGGTTTACTTTGATGCCGCCAGCGCCTACGAGGTCGGCGAGCCCCAGGTCGGACCCGTCTTCCGCGAGTCCAACGTCACCTTCGAGTTCGTCGTCGAGTCCGTGCTGCAGAAAGACAGCCTCGCCATGACCGACGGGGACCGCGTCCTCATCCGCCGGCGCGTCGAGGCCGCCCCCGAAAACCTCATCCTGATCACCCACGGCACGGACACGATGACGGCCACCGCCGCCAAGCTCGAAGGCCTGAAGGACAAGGTGATCGTCTTCACCGGGTCGATGCAACCCGCGCGTTTTCGCGACAGCGACGCCGTGTTCAATCTCGGCTGCGCCGTCGGCGCGCTGCAAGTGCTGCCGCCGGGCGTCTACATCGCGATGAACGGCGTCGTCGCGCCCGCCCATACCGTGAAGAAGAACCGCGCCAAGCGTCGCTTCGAGCCCAAGCTCTGAGCCCGGGTCTCGAGTCGGGTCCGAATGTTCATCCGCTGCGCGGTCCTTTGGTCTACCAGCCAGGTCCGGGCGCCTTCGGCGACCGGTAGACTGCCCAGGCCACGACGCCGGGGCGCTGCGGGGCCAAGCGGGTCGTCACCGCCCTCCGTGCGAGTCGAACCCCACGTCGACGAGCCTCTCCACGGGACCGTTGACGCTGACGTCGAATGCCACCACCGCCTCGTCCGTCCCCGCGGTCCGGCCGGCAAGGTGCAGTTGGGCGGAACAGCCGCGCGGAGCATCGGGCAGGTGCAGGTCGACCCTGAGTTTGTCGAGCTTCACCAGTACGAGGCCGGCTTCGACCTTCTGCAGGACCATGTAGCCCGGAGTGTCCGTCCCCTTTCCGGCGGTCAGCAATCCCGGGGACGTAAACTCCAGCTCCGCCGGGATGCCGGGCGTGAGGGCCAGCCAGCCCTGGCCCAGCCGCGCACCACCCTCATCGATGCGGAGGGGCAGCCGGCCGTCGAGTCGTCCCGCAGCCTTGGCGCGAACGTCCGGCGCCAGCGCGAGCACCTCCGGGAGGTCCAGCTTTTCCACGAGGACCACGAGATCCAGCTCTCCGCGTTGTGCGAAGGAATAGCTGAAAGGCTCCACCGAGCCCCGGCCGCCGAGGGCGCTCAGCGTGGCGCCCGACACGGTGATCCGCCCCGCGTTCTCGAGAAGAAATCCGGCCGCAATGTCGCGCACCACCAGCCGGCCGGTGCGGAGCTCGGCCACGCGCAAGGCTCCGGGTTTTGCGCGGAACTTGTCGGACTCCACCAGCTCGAGGTCGAACTCGATGCCTTCGGCGGCAACGGGGCGCGCGCCGTTCTGATACCGACCGCGCCGCAGCCGGAGGGTGCCGCCCACGGAGAGCTTCTTCCCCTGCAGCCGGCCCTCGGCGCGACCGGTCAGCCGACCCGCGAGCCGCGCGGCCCCACCGGGTAGCAGCACGAGACGCTGGAGGAACTCCTGCCACGCCTCCACGTCGAGCGCGAATTCCGCCAGCTTGCACCCCATCGCGTTGGTGGCCGGGTCGACCGTCAAGTCCGTGGTGACCTCCACTCCATCGCCCGCCGCGTGAAGTCGTCCGGACCAGAGTTCCGGACCCACCCGCTGTCCCGTAAGTTTCACGGCGATGGCCTTGTCCGGCACCCCGGCCGCCTGCACGATCAGTTCGCCGTTTGCCGCGATCGCCTCCAGCGGCAGATTCAGCGGATGGACCCGGGTGATGCCGTTCCGGTAGGAGGCCCACTCCCACGGATTGGTGTCGGAGCCGTCGATGTTCAGCGTTAGGCGCGCGTCCACGATCCGCACGGCGCCCAGCGAAGGCGTCCACCAGTGCGCCCGCTCGAACACGACCCCACCAGCGGCGTAGGTCCGGGTGCGCACGCGGAACGCGACATCGCGCAGCTCGACCCGCCACGGTGAGGCGTGGGCCACTGCGAGCCGGATCTGATCGGCACCCAGCAGTTCCAGCAGCGTGCGCGCCCCGAAGTCCGCGAGCGGCCGCCACGCGAACAGTCCTGCCAGCACGAGAATCACGAGCAGCGCGCCTCCCGCCTGCAAAACCCGGTGATTGGCTGACAGTTTGGACATGTTCGTGAAAACCTGGCGTCGCCACCGCGCGGGGGCTGGCCGGGTGGCGGGCAATACCTACAACCTGCGCCCCGCATCGCCACGACAAAGTTAAGGTTGCCACCACAGCGTGGAATTTCCCAAGGGCAATCCGGCGGGGAGGAGGCAGTTCCTGCCCCGGCCCGGTCATCGGGCCGATCGTAGCGATGAAGCAATCCAGGTTGAACGGGCACGACCCCCGCCTTCATCGAGCTCACGTCGCCAGCGATCAATATTCGGACTAGCCGGAGCGGTGGGTTTCGGCTTTAAGAGGAGACCATGGATCGACCCCGTCGTTTCCGCGACCGCCTGCCGTTCACGCCCCGCCACGAGTCGGATTTCCGCTGGCGCGGCAAGGAGGTGTCGCGCATCGAGGGCTTCACCGACGCCGTGTTCGCCTTCGCCGTCACGCTGCTGATCGTAGCCCTCGAAGTGCCGCACACCTACGAGGGCCTGTTGGATGTCGTGCACAGTTTCCCGGCGTTCGTCATCTGCTTCGTCCTGCTGATGGTATTCTGGAGTGCGCATTACCGCTACTTCCGGCGCTACGGCCTGGAGGACGGGTTCACGCAAGTAATGACGATGGGCATACTGGTGCTGGTCCTGTTCTCGGTCTACCCCCTGAAGTTCTTGTTCACCATGGTCACGGCCAACATCCTGCATCTGGCGGTCAGCCACCCCCCGCATCTCGAGAGCCGGGAGCAGGTGCAGGTGCTCTACGCGCTATATGGCGGCGGGTTCGCCGGGGTCTGGGCGCTTTACGCCGCGCTCTATGCCCATGCGCTGCGCAAGCGGGATGAACTCGCCCTGAGTCCGGCGGAGATCATCCAGACCCGCAGGGTGTTCCGCGCCCATCTGATCTATGTCGGGGTGTGCGGCCTCTCCGTCCTCCTCGCCTATTGCACGACGAACGAGACGCTGCCCGGCATGATCTATGTCGCGCTCTCTCCCCTGCTGGCCCTGAACGGCTGGCTGCATGGCCGGCAGGTCCGCGCCCTCACGGCACATTCACCGGCTTGAGCTTCCAGATGTCCTTGGCGTATTCGCGGATGGTGCGGTCGCTGGAGAACTTGCCCATGCGAGCGGTGTTGAGAATCGCCATCTTCGCCCACTTCGCCTGGTCCCGGTAGACGGCGTCCACGCGGAGATGGGCATCCGAATAGCTGCGGAAATCTGCCAGCACCATGTAGGGGTCGCCGCCCGACAGCAGGCTGTCGTGCACGTGGGCGAAGACACCGTGCTCGCCGGGCGTGAAGTAGTCGCTGCCGAGCCACTCGACGACGGCGCGGAGCTCCTCATCCGCGGCGGCGAAGTCGCGGGGATTGTAGCCGCGCGCGCGCAGGGCCACGACCTCCTCGACGTTCATGCCGAAGATGAAGATGTTCTCGTCGCCGACCTCCTCCTTGATCTCGACGTTGGCACCGTCGAGCGTGCCGATGGTGAGGGCACCGTTCAAGGAAAGCTTCATGTTGCCGGTGCCCGACGCCTCCTTGCCGGCGGTGGAGATCTGCTCGGAGAGATCGGCAGCCGGGATGATCTTCTCGGCGAGCGACACGCGGTAGTTGGGCAGGAAGGCGACCTTGAGCTTCCCGTTGATGCGGGTGTCGGAGTTTATCCGGGCGCCGACGACGTTGATGGCGCGGATGATGTTTTTCGCCAGGTCGTAGCCCGGCGCGGCCTTGGCGCCGAAGATGAACACCCGCGGCACGACGTCGAGGCCCGGGTTCTGCAGGAGCCGGCGGTAAAGCGCAATGATGTGGAGCAGGTTCAGGTGCTGGCGCTTGTATTCATGCAGGCGCTTGATCTGCACGTCGAACAGCGCGTCCGGCGAGACGTCGACGCCGCACTCGGCCTGGATGACGTCGGCGAGATCGACCTTGTTGGCGCGCTTGATCGCCATGAACTCCTTCTGGAACGCGGCCTCTCCCGCCGCCTTCTCGAGCTTGCGCAGCAAGTCGAGGTCGCGGACCCAGTCCTCGCTGCCCAGTTTCTTCGTGATGAGCGCGGAGAGGCGCGGGTTGCTCTTGAGCAGCCAGCGGCGCGGCGTGATGCCGTTCGTCTTGTTCTGAAACTTGCCCGGATAGAGCGCGTCGAACTCGGGGAAGAGGTCCTTCTTGAGCAGCGCGGTGTGCAGCGCGGCCACGCCGTTGACGGCGTGCGACCCGACGACGGAGAGGTTGGCCATGCGCACCTGCTTGTGGCCGTTCTCCTCGATGAGCGAACAGACGGTCTTCTTCCAGTTGTCGCCGGGCCACTGCTGCTCCACGATCTTCATCAGGCGTTCGTTGATGTCGTAGATGATCTGAAGGTGGCGCGGGAGAACCTTCTCGAACAACCCGACGCTCCAACGCTCGAGCGCCTCGGGCAACAGGGTGTGGTTGGTGTAGCCGAAGGTCTGGCCCGTGATCGCCCAGGCGTCGTCCCACGCCATGTTCTCCTCGTCGAGGAGGATGCGCATCAGTTCCACGATGGCGATCGCCGGGTGCGTGTCGTTGAGCTGCACCGCGACCTTGTCGGAGAAGTTGGCCCACGAGTTGCCCTTGGTGCGCAGGTGGCGGCGGATGATGTCACGCAGGGAGCACGCCACGAAGAAATACTGCTGCATGAGGCGCAGCTCCTTGCCGTTCTCGGTCTTGTCGTTCGGATAAAGCACCTTCGAGACGGTCTCGCCGATGGCCTTCTCCCGGACGGCCTCGACGTAGCCGCCGCGGTTGAACGCCTCGAGGTCGAAGTCCTCGGTGGACTTCGAGGCCCACAGGCGGAGGAGGTTGACCGTCTTGGTGCCGAAGCCGGCGATCGGGATGTCGTGCGGCACGCCGAGGATGGTCTTGGTGTCGACCCAGCGCGGGCGGTAGTTGCCGCGGTCGTCGAACACGTTTTCCACGCGGCCGTAGAGGCGCACTTCCTGCGTGTATTCGGGGCGCACGACTTCCCACGGATCGCCGGCGATCGTCCAGTTGTCCGGGTGCTCGACCTGGCGGCCCGCGAGAAACGCCTGCCGGAACAGCCCGAACTCGTAATAAATCCCGTAGCCGAGCGCCGGGTAGTCGAGCGTCGCCAGCGAATCGAGGAAGCACGCGGCGAGGCGCCCGAGGCCGCCGTTGCCGAGGCCCATGTCGACCTCGGCCTCGCGGATCTGCTCGAAATCCTGGCCGAGCTCCGCGAGCGCGGCGCTCGCGGTGTCGAGGAGGCCGGTCGAGAGCAGGTTGTTGCCGAACAGCCGGCCCATGAGATATTCGAGCGAGAAATAATAGACGCGGCGGACGTTCTGCGCGTTATGCACCGCCTGCGTGGCGATCATCCGCTCGTGGATCGTGTCGCGCACGGCGAGCGCGGTGGCGACCCACCAGTCGCGCGGCGTGGCCGAGCTCGCATGGCGCGCGAGCGTCGAGACGAGATGCCGCTGGATGAGCGAGCGCAGCACCGCGACGGGTTTGTCGGAGGACGCGTGCGGGTTGTGAATCGCCGGCATCGACTCCTTCAGCATGAAGGGCGCGGTGCTGGCGAGCGCGTCCGCGGGCGGAACGAACGTCGCGGACTTGGCAGGCTTGGCGGATTTTTTCTTGGCGGAAGTCGGCATGAGAGAGGAGCCAGCTTGTAGATCACGAATCGTGCCAGCGCGAGCCCGCGTTGACGTCTATTTGTTAAAACGCCGCGCCAGCTCGCCGTGGTTCAACTCGATGTAGGTCGGCTTGCCCGCCGGACTCGTCAGCGGCGTGCGCGTGGCGAACAGCTGCGCCACGAGCGCCCGCAACTCCGCCTCGCTCGCGCCCTCGGGCAGGCGCACGGCTTTCGCCGCCGCGAGCCGCGCGAGTTCCTCGCGCGCGAGGTCGGTGTTCGCATCCGGGATCCGCCCGTCGCGAAACGCCCCGAGCAGGTCGCGCAGAAACGGCTCGGCGTCGGCCGGCTCCATCCACGTCGGCACCGTCTCGATGCGAAAAAAATTCCGGCCGAACTCGGCGACCTCGAACCCGTGCGCATTGAGAAATTTCAGCCGGTCGAGCAGCAGCGCCGCGGCGACCGCGTCGAGCTCGAGCGGCACCGGCAGCAACAGCCGCTGACCCGGCACGGCGCCGGAGCGGAACTGCTCCTGCAAACGCTCGAACCACACGCGCTCGTGCGCCGCGCGGCGGTCGAGCAGGACGAGACCCGCGGCGGTCTCGAAGAGCGCGTAGGTCGAGTGCGCGAGACTGAGGAAACGCCAGGCCGGCGCCGTCGGCGCCGGCAATGACGAATGCCCAATGACCAATGACGAATGAGCGGGCGACGAAGCGATGGGGGCGGACGCGGCCGGCCGGTAGGACGCGGACTCCGCTCCGCGCCGCTCGGGTTGAGCGTGGCGCGGAGAAACGATCGGCGAAACGGCGGCGAAGGGACTCGCCGCCCTACCCTCGGTCTCCGCCGCCGGCCATTGGACATTCGGCATTGGGCATTCGGCATTCGGCGCGGTTGCCGCGCCGCCGCCCAGCTCCCTCAACCGCTGCAGCACCGAGCGGATCACAAATCCCCTCACCTGCGGCTCGCTGCGGAAGCGCACCTCGCGCTTCGCCGGGTGCACGTTCACGTCGACCGCCGCCGGATCACATTCGAAAAACACGAACGCCAGCGGATAGCGGCCCTTCGGCAGCGACTCGTGGTAGCTCTCGA
>CAZZDB010000055.1:0-20173 GCA_964652485.1 uncultured Oleiharenicola sp. | reverse complement strand
GGCCCACGCCACCACGGCCGGCAATATCACCCAGATGGCACAGCTGCTCGGTTGGTCCCGTCTCACCGTGCGGGAAAAACTAAAGCTGCACGGGATCCGGCCCGGGTCGGCCGGCGAGACCGCGCCCGGTTGACGGCCGGAAGATTCGCTTTGTCTTTCGGGATTCTTCGGGTGATTCGTGAGAGTTCCTATGGCCAAAATCGAAGTCAGTCAGGTCGCCGAGATCCTCAAGAAGCACAAACTCGACCCCTCCATCCTCCGCGAGATCGTCGAGGAAATGAACGAAATCACCTCGCCGGCCTCCGACGAGGACATCAAGCCACCCGCGCCCAAGAAACAGTTCGTGATCTTGCTCTCCGACATGGACGGCAAGCTCCCGAAGAAGGATCTCACCGGCTGGGTCGTGCAGATCGCCGAGGATGCCAGCCCTTACTCGACCGCCGACCGCATCTTCAAGGGCGCCTACGACTTCAACGCCTCGAAGCGCGGCCGCATGCTGCCGGTAAAATCCGTGGGCGAGGCCCTTGAGAGCGCCAGCGCCAAGTATTTCAAGGAGTCCGAGCTCTGGGTGAAGACGAAGCTCCCCGTCGCCGTGGTCGTCACCGACAACATTCTCCCCAAGGACGAGTTCAAGGTCGAGAAGGTCGACCGTCGCCGGAAGAACGAGAGCGACGACTAGCGCAGACCGACCGCCTCGGGCTTGAACCCGCGGGCGCGCAACGCCTCCGCCACGGCGGGAAGATCGAGCTTCGCACCGGGCTTGACGCCGGCCTGCTTGAACCAGCCTTGGTTCATCTCCAGGCAGAACTGGAGGCTCCGGCTGTGGGAGGACACCGTGCGCTCATCATGCGGGTACATCGGGTAGATCTCCTTCAGCTCGCCGCTGGCGTCGAAATAGCCGATATCGAGCGCGATCTCGCAATTGCGCATCCAAAAGCCCATCGGCTGCGGCCGGTCGAAGACAAACAGCATGCCCTCGTCCGCCCCCATGCTCTGGCGGAACATCAACCCCTTCTCGAGCTCGGCCGGACGCACCGCGATCTGCATCTGCACCTTGCGCTCGCCGACCTGGATCGCGAAACGGTCGTCGACCGTTTTCTCGACCGTCCCCTTGGCGGGCTCGGCGCGGGCACAGCCGGTGAGCAGGACCAGCGAGACGAGCAATGGCGTGGGGAAGCGGCGAAGGGAAAACATTTTTGCGTTTTGGTTTGTTTCCTAGCTAATGCCCTCCAACCACAACTCAACCCAACACTGCTCGTGAGCAAAACCATTCCCTCTCCCCTGCTCTATTCCGACACGCACTCCAGCGCCGACATGCTCTATTTCGGCCGCGTCGACGTGCATGATCCGTTCATCGCCTTCGGCGCGGGCGGCAAAAAGATCTCCGTGCAAAGCGCGCTCGAACTGGGCCGCGTCAAGAAGACCAGCGATTTCGACACCATCCTGTCCCGCGAGAGCTGGCTGGAGCGCGCCCGCGAACTCTACGGCCCCAAGGCCGGCGTCGCCGAGATTATTGCCACCCTCGCCCACCACTACCGGCTGCGCCATTTCCGCGTGCCGGATGATTTTCCCGCCGCCCTCTACGTCAAGCTGACCAAGCTCGGGCTGAAGCTCGTGCTGGCCGACGGACTGATGTTCCCCGAGCGCGAGATCAAGTCGCCCTGGGAGGCCGCCTGCATCCGCGAGGGGAACCGCCTCTGTACGGTGGGCTACCGGGCCGCGGAAAAAATCCTGCGCGCGGCGAAGATCAAGGGCCGCACCTTGATCCACCAGGGCCAGCCGCTCACTTCGGAGCGTCTGCGCTTCCATCTCGAGACCGCGATCCAGGAGCAGGGTGGCAATCCGCAGGACACGATTGTGGCCGGCGGCGACCAGGCCTGCGACCCGCACGAGCGCGGCTCGGGCCCGCTGCGCCCGCACGAGCTGATCATCATCGACATCTTTCCGCGGGTGGTGAAGACCGGCTATTTCGGTGATATGACCCGCACCTACCTCAAGGGCCGCGCCACAGAAGCACAGCGCCGGTTGGTCGCGACCGTGCGCCAGGCCCAACGAGCAGCCACGAAGGTCATCCGCGCCGGGATCGACGGCCGGCAGGTGCACAAGGCCGTCACCGACTGCTTCGCCGCCGCCGGCTACGAGACGAAGCACGGCAAGAACGGCTCCACCGGGTTCTTTCACGGCACCGGCCATGGGCTCGGCCTCGCGGTCCACGATCCGGGCCGTATGTCAGCGGTCGTGGCCTATCCGCTGAAGAAGGGCTCGGTCATGACCGTTGAGCCCGGCCTCTACTATCCCGGCCTTGGTGGCTGCCGCTGGGAGGATGTCGTGCAAGTCACCGCGACCGGCACCAAGCCGCTCTCGAAACATCCCTATGACTGGGAGATTCGCTGACCTCATGAGATACTCCACGCACCGGCTGATGGCCGCGGCTCTGGCCTGCACCGTCCCGTTGGCCGCGCAACAGACCGCAGACTACATCGCCGTCAAGGCGCCCGTCGTGGCATTGACCCACGCCCGCGTCATCGACGGCCGCGGCCATGCCGCGCTCGAAAACCAGACCCTCGTCCTTCGCGACGGCAAAATCGCCCTGCTGGGTGCCGACGCCAATGTGAAGATCCCCGATGGTGCCACCGTGCGCGATCTCACTGGCAAAACCGTAATGCCCGGCCTGGTGATGGTTCACGAGCACCTCTACTACTCCTCGGTCATCCGGGGCCCGCTGCACCTCAATGAAATGGAGTTCTCCTTTCCCCGGCTCTACCTGGCCGCCGGCGTCACCTCCGCCCGCACCGCCGGCAGCGTGGAGCCCTACACCGACCTGCAGGTGAAGGACAACATCGATGCCGGCACGACGCCAGGCCCCAAGCTGCACCTCACGGCGCCTTACGTTGACGGCGTCGGCACGGGCATCACCCAGCTGCGCCCGGTCAAGGACGCCGCGAGCGCCGTGCGCAGGGTGAACTACTGGGCCGACGAAGGCTTCACCTCCGTGAAGGTCTACATCAACCTCCCGCGCGACATCATGGCTGCGACCATCGAGGCGGCGCACAAGCGCGGGATGCAGGTCACGGGCCACATCGGCATGGTCAGTTACCGCGAGGCCGCCGGCCTCGGCATCGACAATCTCGAGCACGGCTTCATGGCGATGTCCGACCTCGTCCCCGGACGAAAAGAGGACGATCCCTCCAATGCCGTGAACAACTATCGCAGCCTGGAGGCGCTCGATCCCGAATCGACCGCCGTCAACGACCTGATCCATTTGCTGGTCGACAAGCAGGTGGCCGTCACCTCGACCCTCGCAATTTTTGAAACCTTCACCCCCGGTCGGCGGGTCTGCAGCCAGGCCGAACTCGACACCCTCGCGCCGCCGCTGCGCGAAAGCTACCTGACCCGCTGGTCGGCCATCCAGGTCCAGAACAACCCGACCACCAAGGCCGCCTTTGCCAAGAACCTGAAGCTCGAAAGAAAATTCTTCCGCGCCGGCGGGCTGCTGGTCACCGGCACCGACCCGACCGGCTACGGCGGCTGCATGGCCGGCTACGGCAACTGGCGCGCCATCGAATTGCTCGTCGAGGCGGGGCTGACACCGCTGGAAGCCATCCAGGTCGCCACGTTCAACGGCGCGAAACTCCTCGGCATCGACGCGCTGACCGGCAGTGTCGAGGCCGGCAAGGCGGCCGATCTCGTGGTCGTCAACGGCGATCCGTCCACCACCATCTCCGACATCCGCAAGACGGAGGTCGTCTTCAAGGATGGGGTCGGCTATGACTCCAAAAAGCTCTTCGACGCCGTGAAGGGACTCGTCGGCGTCCAATAACGTGCCGGAGCTGGCCGAAGTTGAGTTTTTCCGCAAGCGCTGGAGTGCCGGGCACGGCGCCCGGGTGGTGGCCGTGCGGCTCCACGAGGGAAAAAAGATTTTTCGCAATTGTCAGACATCCTCGCTCAAGAATGAGCTGACCGGTGCGCGGCTTCTAAGCTCGGAGACGGCCGCGAAGCAGATGCTGTTTCGCTTCAGCGGGAACCATTGGCTCGGCATCCATCTGGGCATGAGCGGCGAGCTGCGGGTCGAGGCACCCGGCTACACCGCGGCCAAACACGATCATTTGGTCCTCGTGCAGAAGGAGCGTCAGCTGGTCTTCAACGACCCGCGCATGTTCGGCGGCGTGCGATTCCACACCGGCAAGACTCCGCCGGCCTGGTGGACGCGCATTGCGCCGGCGATCCTCTCGCCGGCGTTCACAGTGGATGCCGTGGCCGCGTTTCTCCGTCGTCGCGGCCGGGCTCCGATCAAGGCTGTCCTGCTGATGCAGGAGCGCTTCCCCGGCATCGGCAACTGGATGGCCGACGAGGTGCTCTGGCGCGCCGCCATTCATCCGCAGCGGCTGGCCGGCTCGCTCATGCCCAACGAGGTGCGCATCCTACGCCGCGAGTGCCGCCGGGTGTGCCGCTTAGCCCTCGCCACCATCGCCGGCGAGGGCCGCCGCCTCCCGCCGCATCTCAATGCGTACATTCCGAAGTCGTGGCTCTTCTGGCACCGCTGGGAAGATGGCGGACGTTGTCCACGCACGGGAAAACCGTTGCGCCGTGAGGAGGTGGGCGGACGCACTACATGCTGGTCGCCTGCCCGGCAGAAGCTAAGGTAGCGCAGTGCCCAACAAACAACGCCTCGATGAGCTGCTCGTCGCCCGCGGCCTGGCCTCCACCCGGACACAGGCCAAGGCGCTCATCATGACGGGACGCGTGCGGCATGGCACCGAGCGGCTCGACAAGCCCGGCAAGGTCTATCCGCCCGATTTTGAGCTGATGATCGACCAGCCGCCGCGTTTCGTCAGTCGCGGCGGAGAAAAACTCGCCGCCTTCCTCGATCGATTCCCGCTCGACCTGACCGGACTGAACGTGCTCGATGTCGGTGCCTCGACCGGCGGGTTCACCGATTGTGCCTTGCAGGCCGGCGCGGGCACGGTCACCTGCGTGGACGTGGGCTTCGGCCAGCTGCACGAGAAGATCCGGCGCGACCAACGCGTCACGAATCTGGAGAAGACCAACGCCCGACACCTCCATCCCGGCGAGCTGCCCCGCGCCAGCTATGACGTTATCGTCATGGATCTTTCGTTCATCTCGCTGAAAAGCGTGCTGCCCGCGGTGTGGGCGTTCCTGCCCCCGGGCGGCGTACTGATCGCCCTGGTGAAGCCGCAATTCGAGGCCGGCAAGGCCGAGGTGGACAAGGGCCAGGGCATCATCCGCGACGACACCGTGCGCGAGCGGGTGCTCACCGAGGTGCGGGAGTTCGCCCTGCGCGAGCTGCCCGGCGCCGCCCTCCTCGGAGAAATGGAGTGCCCCGTGCACGGCGCGGATGGCAACCGTGAGTATCTGCTCGGGTTGCGCCGCAAGGAATAGGCTCGCCCTCCGGCCCGCCCCGGATTTTTTGGGACCATGCCGCCTTTCCACCGACTGGCTTTTGTCTACAACTCGGAGAAACCGGGGGCCGCCGAGCTCGCGCAGGAACTGATGGAGATAGCCCGGCAGGCCGGAGCGAAGAAACTAAAGCTGTCCGGCGACCGCCGGCTGCCCCGCGACTTTTTCAAGGAATGCGACGCTTGCTGCGTCATCGGCGGTGACGGCACGCTGCTCGGCACGGTACGCGGCGCCGCAGCCGCGAATCTCCCCATCATCGGCGTCAATCAAGGCAGCCTGGGATTCCTCACCACCTTTTCCGCCGACGAGGCCCGCGCCCAGTTCGCCGCCCTGCTCGGGGGCGACTACCGGATAGCCCGGCGCGAGCTGCTCGACTGCAAGACCGGCCCGCGCCGCAGCGACATCGCCCTGAACGACGTGCTGATCAAGGACGCCAAACCCTCCCACATCGTCCGCCTCGAGGTCTTCGCCAACGGACAGCTGGTCACCGACTACACCTGCGACGGCCTGATTTTCTCCACGCCGACGGGCTCGACCGCCTACAATCTCGCGGCGGGCGGCCCGATCATTCATCCGGCGGCGGGCGTCATCGCCATGACCCCGATCTGCCCGCACACGCTGAGCAACCGCACCATCATCTTCCGCAATGACGTGAAGCTCACGGTGGTCAATGTGAGCCAGGAGTCGCGGTTGCTGGTCGCGATGGACGGCCAGCGCAACATGGTCGTCACCCACGGCATGCCGGTGGAGATCACGCTCGCGACGCGCACCCTGTTGCTGGCCCAGCGCCGCGACTACTCCCATTTTGAAGTCATGCGGGCCAAGCTCAAGTGGAGCGGCGGATTCCTCGAGAAAAAATAGGCCCCGGCGGTCGGGCCGGGGCGAATGAGGCACGACCGGCCCGCGGCCGGCCCAGTCCTTCGCGGTGTCGCTGGCGGCCTTCCTCGCCGCCTTTTCGGCCTTCCGGGCCTCAAGTTCCGCCTGCTCGTCGGCCTTCATCTTTTCGCGCTCCTCCTTATCGAGCTTGCCGTTCTTGTTGAGGTCATATTTCGCCAGGTTCTCCTCCCGGGTCTCCCTGGCCTTGGCCGCCTCCTTCATGGCGGCCTTTCCCTCGTCGCTGAGTTTTCAGTCCTTGTCGGCGTCAAATTTCTCCCGGTTTTGGTCAGCTTTTTTTCCGGCGCTGAGTCCTCCGCATGGGCGGTCAGCGGAACGGACACGAGGGCGAACGCCAGGAGGGCCAGCGCGAGATCAAGCATGAAGCGTAGAGTTTTCTTCATGGCAGCCCGAATCAAGAAAAGGCCGGCGGGCCCGCAAGCGGCAAAAACACCTAAACTCAGGTGGTCCCGTCAGGGCCTGACCACCAGCTGCACCCGCTGCGCTGTCTGGAAATATCTCCGCGCAAACGCCTGCAGGTCGCCGAGGGAGACGGCATCCACCCGGGCATCAAAAGTGCGCCAGTCGTTGACGGGCAGACCGTATACGGCGTTGAGGGCCGCCTGCATGGCCCGGGCAGAATTCGTCTGCAGGCCCATGCGCTTGCCGGCCTTGAGGCGAGTCTGACAGCGCTGCAGCTCCATGGCACTGACCCCGCCCTGCTGCACCCGGGCGATCTCAAGGTTCAATTCGGCGATGACCTCCGCGTAACGTTGCGGACTCGTGCCAGCGTAGAAGTAGAACATTCCCGTCTCGAGCCCCACGATGCGACTGGAGCGCACAAAGTAGGCCAAGCTCTTCTGCTCGCGCACCCGTTCGAACAGATTGGACGACATGCCGCTGAACAGCTCGTCGGCCACCTCGCTGACGGTGTAATCGGGTGCCAGCAGCCCCGGGCCGGGGAAAGCTTGGAAGACAATCGCCTGCTGGCGCGGCTGTGTCTCCGTGAAATCGCCGGCAACGATCTTGAGGTCCGCCTTCACCCCGGGGGCCGCGCCCTTCGGCAATTTCAGGAGAAACCCCTTCAGCTTCGGCCCGAGCTTCTTGGGATCGAAGTCGCCCGCGACGGCCAGGACGGCATTGCCCGCGACCAGCAACTTTCCATGGGTGGCGCGCACGTCGGTCACACTGATGGCGCTCAGGCCGGCTTCGTCACCGCCGCTCTCGGTGGCGAAGGGATGGGCGCCGAAGAATCTCTCGCGCATTTTCTTCCGTCCCACCGTGACAACGTCATCGAGACTCTCCTTGAGCGAGGCCAGGGCCGACTCGCGCTCGATCTCCAGCCGCGCGGGCTTGAAAGCCGGACGCAGGACAGCGTCGGCGATCAGTTCCAAGGCGAGGCCGGCCTCGCCGGGCAACACCTCGGCCGCGAGCCCGAAGCTGTTATTGCCTGAGAAGTCGCTGAAGGTTCCGCCCACCTCTTCAATGGCGCGCGCCACCTCCTCGGCGGAGCGGCGGGAGGTGTCCTTGGAAAGCAGCGTGGCCATGAGCGAGGTGAGCCCACGCCGGCCGGCCGGTTCGAACAGCGGGCCGCCGGCGAACGCCAGCCGCAGGTGCAGGTTGGGCAGCTGCCGGTTGGGCTGCAGGAGCAGCCGCGCGCCGTTGGGCAGGGCGATCTCCTCGAAATCGAGTGACGACACCGCGCGGGCCTCCGGCCCGGCACCGGCCGGCGCCGAACCGGTCGGATTCGACGACACCACTGTCAGGCACTCGGGCACCAGGTAGGTGCGCATGACCCGCTGGAGTGAAGCGGGGGTCAGCGCGAACAGGCGCTCGAAGTAGCGGCGCGTGTAATTGACATCACCCACCACGACCTCGCCGGCGCCGAGGCGCGAGGCCTGGCCCGACATCGTCTTGTGCATGTTGACCTCGGAGGTGACGGCCTGCCGCACAGCCTTGGCCAGCGCCCTGGCGCTGACTCCACGTTCCGCAATGCGGGTCAGTTCGCGCAGGATGGCCCGCTCGGCGGCGATTCGCTTGTCGGGATCGGAGAGGTAGGAGACGTAGAACAGCCCGCTGGTGCCGGGGCTCCAGGCCATGGCGTCGATGGTATGCACCAGCCGCGCTTTCTCGCGGATGCTCTGCCAGAGGATGGAGCTGTCGCCGTGGCCGAGCACCATCGCGAGCAGGTCAAGCGCCGGGGCGTCGGGATGCGTGAGGCCGGGGATCTGCCAGCCGAGGCCGGCGCGGGAGACCTGCACATCCTCGAAGAGGTGCCGGTCGCGGCGGGAGAGCTGCACCGGCTCGTCCGGCACCAGCACCGGCGCAAGCCGCACACGCGGGGCGCCGCCAAAGTGCTCGGTGATGGCCGCACGCGTTGTCGCCGGGTCGAAGTCGCCCGTGATTATCAGCACGAGGTTGTTCGGCACATACCGTGCGCGGTAATAGGCCAGCAGATCTTCGCGGGTGTTGGCGGCAAAGACGTCGCGATGCCCGATGATGGGCTCGCGGTACGGATGCGTGCGGAAGGCCGTCTCGAACAACGCCTGCGAGAGCCGCTGGTCGGGATCGTCCAGGCACATGTCTATCTCGCGCAGGATGACTTCCTTCTCCTTGGTGACCTCCTCCGCGGGCAGGGTCGAGTGCAGCGTCGCGTCGGCGAGCAGGTCGACGGCCACGGCGGTGTGCTCGGCGGGCACGTCGATGTAGTAGACGGTACGATCGAACGTGGTGTAGGCGTTGATGTAGCCGCCGTGGGCCTGCACCGTAGCCGAGATGTCGCGGCCGGCGCGGCGCGCCGTGCCCTTGAAGAGCATGTGTTCGAGATAGTGCGACAGGCCGGCCCCGAGGGCGGCCCCCTCGTGGATGCTGCCGGTCTTCACCCAGACCTGCACCGAGCTGATGGGGGCGGCTGAGTCGCGTTTGAGCAAGACCGTCAGCCCGTTCGGCAGCGTGTAACGGTCGATCGGTTCACGCCAGAGTTGTTCGAGCAGGGCGAGGTCACGCGGGCGGGCAGAAGATGGCTTGGGCATTAAATTAAATGGAGGAGTGGAACGGATTGAACCGGTCATCGTCGGCGCCGCGCAATGACAATCAGGACCGGGCGAAACGGCTTCACGCCGTGCCGATCGTACCCCGGGAGCGGCGGGGGCGGACCGGCGCAAAGGGCTTCACGAACGCCTCGTCGAAATCGTAGAGGTCAGCGAAGTCCTCGCGGCGGTCGTTCTCGGTCTTGCTGAAAACATTATATTCGATCAGATTGAAGACGATGTCGCCAAAGTCGGGGCAGCGGGCGATCCCCCATTTGTTCAGGACGGTCTTGGTCAGGGGCCCGTATTGATCGAGCGCATAGGTGCGGATGCCCTGGAGCAACTCGGCCCCGGTCACATGCTGGGATTTGCCCGTGCGCTCCGGACTTTTCCGTTTCAATTCCTTGACGGTGTGATCGAGCGCCTGCCGGACGAAAGCGTAGGCCTTGCGGTCAAAACGGGTGTCCTCCTTGCAGATCAGGCCGACGATTTCGGAGAATTCGAGGTCTTGCATTAATTTCTAGGTCAATAGCTAGCACAATTACATACCGGCCGCAACCTCCCGCTGCCCATTGCGCTGCCGCGGCGGTCGAGACGAGAACCCACGGGAATTCCCGCCCTGGATTGTGTCAAACCGGTAAACTTCAACTCGCAATCCGGGGCGATTGATGCATAAAGTTAACCGCATGATAGCAGCGACTCAGTCCAACCACCCCTTGGCCCTGGTCACCAAGCAGACCGACGCCGCCTCGCCCCTAACTGAAGCCCGGGACCGCATCCACCGCGCGGGCATGCGTATCACCAAACCACGCGTGGCGATCATCGAATCGCTGCTCAAGCACGATGGCCCCATCAGCATCGAGCGCATCCATCAGGAAATGGGCACGGATGTTTGCGACCTCGTCACTGTCTACCGCTGCCTGTCCACCTTTGAGAGCCTCGACATGGTCCGGCGCAGCTATCTGCACAACGGCACCTGCCTCTACGAAGTCACCCTCGGCAAGCAGCGTCACTACCACATCGTGTGCAAGGACTGCGGCAAGACGGATCGGGTGGATTATTTCTCGGTCGAGGGCTTGGAGCGCATGCTGGCGGACCGCGGTTATGCTGAGGTCAGCCACGTGGTCGAATTTTTCGGCGTCTGCCCCGCTTGCCAGAAATCCGCGCCCCAGCGCAAATTAACTCCGGCCGCCATCCCGGAAGTGCGGATCTGACCACCCGCCGGCGGGTATAGTCGACCGGTGCGGCGCGAGCCGTGCCTCTCTATTTTGAAGATGCCGCCTAGCCTCGTGCGGCGGCGTAAATGGCTCCAGCCTGCGTCCAATTGACCACATTCCAGAAGGCCCCGATATAATCCGCACGGCGGTTCTGGTAGTGCAGGTAATAAGCGTGCTCCCACACGTCCAGTCCGAGGACCGGCACTAGGCCATCGCTCAGCGGCGAATCCTGGTTGGCCGTCGAGTGGACCGCCAGGCTGCCGTCTTTCCTCACGCTGAGCCACGCCCAGCCGCTGCCGAAGCGCTTCAACGCCGCGTCGGCAAATTGCTTCTTGAATTCATCGATCGAACCGAAGCTTTTCGCGATCCCCTCACCCAGCGCGCTGGTCGGGGTCCCGCCGGCACCTGGCCCGATGGCCTGCCAGAAGAAAGAATGGTTCACATGCCCCCCGGCATTGTTGCGGATGCCGGTGCGGATGGACTCCGGCACGCTACCGAGGTCACGCACCAGCGCCTCAGGCCCACGGGCGAGCAAGTCGGGATGGCCCTTGAGCAGGTTCTTCGCATTGGTGATGTAGGCCTGATGGTGCTTCGTATAATGAATCTCCATCGTGCGGGCATCGATGTGAGGCTCGAGCGCATCGTAGGCGTAGGCCAGCTTCGGCAGCTCCCAGCCCAATCCCGGAGTCACCGCGGCATCCGCGGCGGCGGCCTTGGTCAGCCCGAGCCCGGCGACGGCCACGCCGACACCAATGATTTTCAAAGCGTCGCGCCGGCTCATCGAGGAATCTTCTGGGGTATTCATGGAGGTCAATCTGCCCAAAAAACCGTCCGGCGCAAGGCTGGCGGACTTGTTTTATCAGGGGGACCCGGCTAGTGATTGCAGGTGCTCATTTTCCGGCGAATATTCAATTTCGAGAAGGAGAAGGTGGCCCAGATCGAACAGCGACTCAACCATCGCTACCTTCCCGGGGCCGACTTCCCGCTGCAAGCCGTGCTGAGGCTCGACCGCCACGACCACCGCGGCGTGGTGCAGAACATCTCCGGTGGCGGGGTGGGCCTGCTGGTCGCCCGGGAAACGGCCGTGAATGCCGAACAATCGATTCGCGTGCACTTCCAACTCGACCGGCGCCAGCTCGACCTCCCGGCGCGCCTGATCCGCGCCGAACCCGCGGCCGAGGGGATCTATTGCGGGCTCGGCCTCGACCTCGCCGATTTCATGCGGCACAAGGCCTTCCTGCAGCTCCTGCAACCCATCGTCATCGGACAGACGCTCCAGCGCGTGGCACCGGAACGGGTCATCCAGAACGAGCCGCAGTTCATCAAACAGATCTACCGCGGCGAATTTAACTCCGTGCTAACGGTGTGGCGAGCGATGACCCCGGGCTCGCCTATCCACAGCTTCGAGTTCCGGATGCATGACTACTTTTGCCGGGCCAGGACCGAGGCCCGCGTGCTCGAGGCCTACACCCTCGAGTCTGCGGAATCACACAAGGGCAAGCTGACCAATCCGGTCTTCGATGCCACCGGCGGCCTACAGGACGAGATCCGCCAGCTCTTCCGCTGGATCGTGCCCAACCTTTCTCCTGCCGTTCCCGACGACGTCCGCGCCCTCTTGGGAGATTTCGCCGCGACCCGCTAAGATCCGCCGCCGGCCAGTTGCCGGCGGACCGCCTCGTCCACGAGCTTGGGGTTGGCCTTGCCCAGCGAAGCCTTCATCACCGCGCCCTTGAGGGCGTTGAGCGCCCGCTCATTGCCCGACTTGAACTCAACTGCGGCCCGGGGATTCGTCGCGATCGCGTCGGCCACCCACCGTTCCAACGCCCCCGTGTCGGTCGATTGTGTCAGCCCTTTGCGCTCGACGATCACGGCCGGCATTTCACCGGACCGGAACATGTCCGTGAACACCTCCCGCGCCGTGGTGCTCGAGATGACCCCACCCTCGACGAGCCTCACCAAAGCGGCGAGGTGTCCCGGACGGACCCGGCTCTCGGCCAGTGCCAATCTCGCCCCAGCCAGCTCGCGCAGCAGGTCGTTGGCGATCCAGTTGCCCGCCGCCTGCGGTTGGCCGCAAAGTTTCGCGGCCTCCTCGAAGTAATCCGCCAGTTCGCGCTCGGGCACGAGCACAGACGTGATCGTGTAAGGCAGCTGGTATTGTGCGATGAAGCGTCGCTGGCGGTCGAAAGGCAGTTCCGGTAGCGTGGCGCGGATCCGCGCCTTCCACGCCTCGTCCACCCGGACCGGCATCAGGTCGGGATCGGGAAAATACCGGTAGTCGTGCGCCATCTCCTTCGAACGCATGGCCGTCGACGTGCCGGCCTCGCCGTCGTATTGGCGGGTCTCCTGCATGATGGTGCCGCCGCTTTCCATGACGGAGGTCTGCCGGCGGATTTCGAGAGCGATGCCGTCGCGGACGAACGAGATGGAATTGAGATTCTTCAGCTCGACCTTGGTGCCGAGCCGCGTTTCGCCCACGGGCCGGATGGAAATGTTGGCATCGCAGCGTAGCTGGCCCTTCTCCATGTCGCAATCCGAGATGCCCCCCTGCACCATCGTCGTGCGCAGCGAGGTCAGGAACGCGAAGGCCTCCTCGGCGCTGTGCATCGCGGGCTCGGAGACGATCTCCATCAGCGGGGTGCCGGCGCGGTTGTAGTCCACGAGCGAATCGACGGCGCCGTGTGTGAGCTTGCCGACATCCTCCTCGAGATGGATGCGCGTCAGCGGAATTTTCCGGTGCTCGCCCATGACGTTGCGGGCCGGACCGGGCAGCTCGATCTCGACCGCCCCATGCAGGCAAATCGGCTGGTCGTATTGCGAGATTTGGTAGTTCTTGGGCGAATCGGGATAGAAATAGTTCTTCCGGTCCCATTTGCAGACTGGCGCGATATCGCAGCCGAGCAGCAGGCCGGCCTTGATGATCTTGTCCAGCGCCTCCTTGTTCATCACCGGCAGTGCCCCGGGCAGCGCCAGAACGACCGGGTCGGTCAGCGTATTCGCCGGCTCGCCATAGCCGGCGGCCACCCGCGTGAACATCTTCGACGCCGTCTTGAGCTGCACGTGGACCTCGAGGCCGATGACCGCTTCGTATTTCATGACAACACGGGATGCCGGGCGTGCCACTCGTGGGCCTGTTCGTAGGCGCGGGCAACGGCCAGCAGGTCGGCCTCGCGGAACGGCTGCCCGATGACCTGCAATCCGATCGGCAGGCCGCCGGCGGTGAAACCGCAGGGGACGGATATGCCCGGCAGCCCGGCCAGGTTCACTCCGATGGTGTAGATGTCGTTGAGATACATCGCCAGAGGGTCGGAGGTCTTTTCCCCGATCTTGAAGGCCGCCGTCGGCGTCGTCGGCGACAGCAGGGCGTCGCAGTCATGGAAGACCCGCATGAACTCGCCTCGGATTAGCGTGCGGACCTTCTGGGCGCGCAGGTAATAGGCATCGTAGTAGCCGCTGCTAAGCACGTGGGTGCCGAGGATGATCCGGCGCTTCACTTCCTCGCCGAATCCCTCGGCACGGGACTTCGCGTAGATGTCGATGGCGTCGCTCGCCGCCCGGGACCGGTGGCCGTAGCGGATGCCATCGTAGCGGGCGAGATTCGACGACGCCTCCGCTGTCGCGATCAGGTAGTATACCGCGATCGCGTATTCGGCAGACAGCGGCAGAGACACCTCCTTGATTTCACACCCGGCACGCCGATAGAACCCGATCGCCTGCTGCACCGCCGCGCCGATCTCTGGGTCGAGGCCGGCGCCAAAGAACTCCTTGGGCACGCCCAGCCGCCACGGTCCGTGCCGTCTTTGCAGTTCCGCGCGATAGTCCGGAATCTCGATCCGGAAGGACGTGGAGTCGCGCTCGTCGTGGCCGGCGATGGCGCCGAGCAGCAACGCGGCATCCTCGACCGTGTGCGCAAAGGTTCCGATCTGGTCGAGGGAGGACGCAAAGGCAGCCAGCCCAAAGCGCGAGACCAGCCCGTAGGTCGGCTTCAGGCCGACGATGCCGCAAAGTGCTGCCGGCTGGCGGATGGAGCCACCCGTGTCCGAACCGAGGGACACGGGCGCCTCGCCCGCAGCGACGGCCGCCGCGGCCCCGCCCGAGCTGCCGCCCGGCACGCGGGTCAGATCCCAGGGATTGGCCGTCGGGCCGAAGGCCGAATTCTCGGTCGAGGATCCCATGGCAAACTCGTCCATGTTGAGCCGGCCCCATGGGATCGCGCCGACGGCCTTGAGTTTGGTCGTGACGGTGGCGTCGTAGGGCGAGACGAAATCGGCGAGCATCTTGCTCGAGCAGGTCAACGGCTGGCCCTCGACGGCAATGACGTCCTTGAATCCGACAGGGATGCCGTCGAGCGGTCCCCTCGCCTGCCCGGCGGCGCGGCGAGCGTCGGAGGCGGCGGCCAGGGTGAGGGCCCCGGCCTCGTCGCGGGAGTTGAAGGCCCTCACCCGGCCGTCGACCGCAGTGGTGCGCGCGGTAAAAGCCTGCACCAGCTCGACCGAGGAGAGTTTTCCCGCGTCGAGCAGGGCCGCCAGTTCGGCGACCGGCTGGAATATCGGGCTGCCAGCCATGGTTACTCCACCACCTTGGGCACCACGATCAGGTGGTCGCGTTGTTCCGGGGCGTTGCGCAAGGCCGCCTCGACGGGCAGTCCGGGGCAGGCAGTGTCGTCCTGCCAGACGTTGTAGACGGGCGAGGCATGCGCCATGGGCTCGACGCCCGAGATGTCCACCTGCCTCAGCTTCTCGACATAATGCAGGATATCGCCCAGCTGCCGGGAGAATTTCTCCTTCTCCGCCACCGTGAGGGTGAGCCGGGCGAGGTTGGCCACATACTCGATATTAAGGTCGGAATCCGGGTTCATTTGTTTGCTGATGCGCCGATAAAACAGGGGCGGAACCACCGCTTGGCAACCGGCAAAAACGCCGGCCCGGCGACCCGGTCCAACCCGCCGCACGAGCGCGCTTGAACCGGCGGGAGATGTAGCGTAGGTGTAGCGCCGTGCTGTTTTTCAAGAAAATCCTCAATTTCGACAAAAATACGGTCCTATCCAGCGACAAGCGCGGCGCCCCGCGCTACACGGTGGGCTACCCCTTTCCGTTCAAATCGATTGTCACGTTGATCGGGCACGACGGGGAGGGCAATCCGATCCCGGGCGATGAGAAGGGCCAGGACTGGTCCGGCCGCTTGTGCAACCTCTCGGCCACCGGCGCGAGCATGCAGATGCATTCGGCCGCCATCGCCATCCGCAACGAGCCCTGCTGGTTCAAGCTCAGCCTCGACAGCTACCTGCTGGAGATTCCCGGCACCGTGGCGCACTTCCGGACCTACCCGCAATACGTGCTCTGCGGCGTCAGTTTCCGGTTTCCGACCATGGACACGCAAAAGGCCTTCCTCCAGGTGCTGGAACCGGTGTCCATCGGCGCGACCCTCGAGGTAGTGGACCCGAAGAAGGTCAAGCAGGACACCCCCGGACTGCACAAGGAACAATTCAGGAACGAGGGGAACGCGCTGCTCAGCGTCTGGCGCCTGGGCCCGGGCGGTGAAATCCAGAGCTTCGATTTCCGCATGAACAGCTACGGAGTGCGCTGGAGCGTGGGCATGACCGAGCTGGAGACCTACGGTATCAATGAATCGAAGCGCAAAGTCACCGCCTCACCCTTCGCGCGCCTCACCGATGCGCAGCAGGAGGAGGTGCGTTGGCTGTTCTGCCTGGCCGTGCCCAACCTTCCCAAGTGCGTGCCTGCAGATGTGCGGAAATTCCTCGGCGCGCTGGTGTCGGCATGACAGGTTCAGCCGCGCACGGTCATTGAGCCATCCGCAGCGATCCTGGTGAGCAGTTGGGCGAACGCCGCGTTCACCTCGTCGTCCGTCAGCGTCCGCTCCGTCGAGCGAAATGACAGCGAGAAGGCGAGGCTGCGCTTCCCTTCCGGCAGGCCCTTGCCCTGATAGACATCGAAGACCTCGACCGCCTCGACGGCAAACGCGCCACCGGTAGCCGCCTGCGCGATTTGCAGCAGAGCGGTCCGCACCTCTCCGGCGGGACGCGCCACGTCCACCACCAGCGCGACGTCGCGTAATGCGGCCGGAAACAGGCTGAAGGGCTGGTAGCGCCGATGCGCCGTCACCGGGGCAAGCTTCGACGGCAGGATCGAGAACATGCCCGCCCACACCGTGCCCTCGACACCCGCGGCACGGACCATCGCGAGGTCCAACAAGCCGAAGCGAGCGGTCCACCCGTCCTTCAACTCGCCGGCGGAGGTGGAATGGCCTTCCTGCCATCCCCAAAAAGCGCCGCGCACCGGGACAAGCCCAGCGCCGGACAAAGCGATACCCGCCTGCTCGGCGATGATCTCCATGTGTTTCTTCACGGCATAGAAATCGGGCGCGGGCCGCGGGAGCCAAGTGTGTTCCCGCGGATGGTGGCAGAGCAGGAACGCCGCGCCAACGCACTCCTGCACCGTGCCGTTGAGCTCCAGGAACACCCGCCCGGTTTCGAAGAGCCGCGCCGCGGGCACGCCCCGGGACTGATTCAGCCGGAGCGACTCAATCATGCCCGGCACGAGCGAGGGTCGCAGGTGCGACTGGTCGTCGACGAAAGGATTCGCCAAACCGAGTTCCCCGGCGGAGGCATCGGAGACCCACGTCGCCAGCTCCTGGCGCGCGCGGAGGGTGTAGTTGACCACCTCGTGGAACTGCTGGCCGACGAGGTAGTCCGTGACCTTGCGGTTGAACACCACGATCGGATCGTCATCGCCATCGACGAGCGCGGGGCCGGAGCAGAGGGCAGGCGGCACCCGGTCGGTGCCGTAGATCCGCAGGACTTCCTCGACGAGGTCGATGGGCCGGTCGAGATCGGAGCGGTAACTAGGAATCTTCACGATCCATTCGAAAGTGTCTCCGGCATGGCTCTCGCCCACGATGTCCAGATTGAGGGCTTCGAGGGAATGACGGATCTCGTCATCCCCGATGTAGAATCCCAGGCGTTCCCGGATGTAATCCGGCGTGATCGTGATCTCGCGCTGCCAGGGCCGGTCGCCGCCCACCTGGCAGGAAGGACCGACGACGGTGCCACCCGCGGTTTCCAGGATCAAATCGATGGCGCGGTAGGCCGCCTCCACCGTGCCGTGCGGATCCACGCCACGCTCGAAGCGGTAGGAGGAGTCGGAAGCCAGCCCGAGGCGCCGCGAGGTCCAGCGGATGGACTGCGGGCGGAAATACGCGGCCTCGAGCACGATGTCGGTCGTGGTCGCATCGACCTCGGCATTGGCGCCGCCCATGATGCCGGCGACGACCAGCGGCGCCGATTCGCCGGCAATCACCAGCATGCGGCTGTTCAACACCCGTTCCTTGCCGTCCAGCGTGGTCAGCTTTTCGCCGTCGGCCGCGCGGCGGACGACGACCCGGCGGCCGTCGATCTTCTTGGCATCGAAAACATGCAGCGGTTGGCCGAGCTCAAGCATGACGTAGTTACCCACGTCCACGAGATTGTTGATCGGCCGCAGGCCGACGGCCTTCAACCGGTCCTGCATCCACGCCGGGCTCGGGCCGACCTTCACCCCGGACACGGCGATGCCGACGTAGAGCGGGCAGTCCTCGGGCGCATCCACGCGAATGCCGGCGAGGATATCGGGGCGAGCGGGACCGGCGATCCGGCCGTCGAACTTGATCACCGGGAACTGGACGTCGTATTTGAGCCAGGCTGCGAGTTCGCGCGCGATGCCGATGTGGCTGAGCGCGTCGGGGCGGTTGGGCGTGACCTCGATGTCGAACACCGTGTCGCCCTCCGGCAGGGCCTCGTTGAGGGACTGGCCGATGGGCGCGGCGGGATCGAGGATGAGCAGACCCGCATGCTCGGTACCCAGTCCGAGTTCGTCGGGCGCGCACATCATGCCGTCGGACGGCTGGCCGCGGATCTTGGATTGCTTGATCTTGAAGCCACCGGGCAGGACGGCGCCGGGCAGCGCCACCGGCACGCGGTTGCCCGCATCGCAGTTCGGTGCTCCGCACACGATGGTGCGGACGCCGCCATGGACCGGGCCGACATCGACCGTGCACACCGAAAGCTTGTCGGCATTTGGATGCTTTTCGCGCGTCTTGATCTCGCCGACCACGACATGATCGAGCGGTGGCAGGCCGGTGTTCTGGACCCCTTCGACCTCGAAACCGAGGAAGGTGATGGCGTTCTTCAGCTCCTCGGCCGAAGCGTAGATGCGGACGTATTGGCGAAGCCAGTTGCGGGAAATTTTCATCGCGGCGGTCTCAGGCGAATTGCTGCAGAAAGCGGAGGTCGTTCTGGTAGAAATAGCGGATGTCATCGATACCATACATGAGCATCGCCAGGCGCTCGAGACCCATGCCGAAAGCGTAACCGGTCCAGACCTTGGGGTCGTAGCCGACGCCTTCGAACACCGCGGGATCGACCATCCCGCAGCCGCCGATCTCGATCCACTCCTTGTTCACCTTGGGCAGGTGCTGCGCGGAGAGGTCGACCTCGAAGCTCGGCTCGGTGTAACCGAAATAGTGCGGGCGGAAGCGAGTCTTCGTGTCCTTGCCGAGCAGCGAGGCGAAGATGTAGTCGAGCAGTGCCTTGAGGTCGCGCACGGTGACATTTTTGTCGACATAGAGGCACTCGATCTGGTGGAAGTTGGCGCTGTGGGTCGCGTCGGAAGTGTCGCGGCGGTAGACGCGACCGGGCGAGACGATGCGGATTGGCGGCTCGCCCTTGAGCATCGTGCGGATCTGCACGGACGATGTGTGCGTGCGCAGCAGGTATTTTTCATCCGGCGTCTTCTTGGTGACGTTGCCGAAGCGCGCCGTCCCGGGGAAGTAAAACGTGTCCTGCGCGTCGCGCGCCGGATGGTCGGCGGGCGTGTTGAGCGCGTCGAAGCAGTAATACTCCGTCTCGACCTCGGGACCCTCGACCACGGTGAAGCCGGCCTTGCGCAGGATGCGGCACATCTCCTCGCGCACGAGCGTGAGCGGGTGGTGGGTGCCGGGACCGGGGTCGGGCGACGGGAGTGTCGGATCGATGGCGGGGCCTAGTTGGGCGGCGATCTCGGCGTCGCCGATCCGCGCGAGCGTGGCATCGAGCTGGACCTGCAGCCGGGCCTTTGTCTCGTTGATGAGCCGGCCCAGCGCCGGACGCTCTTCCTTCGGCACGGAGCCCATCTGCTTCATCAACGCGGTGAACTCGCCGTGCGGGCCGACGTAGCGCGCCTTGGCGGCTTCAAACTCGGCCCGCGTCTTGAGCGTGTCCAGTTCGGCCGAGGCCTTGGCGAGGAGGGCATTGAGGGTGGCTTGCATGAAAATAAAAAGGACGGACTCGCACGGAGCCCGTCCTTCAGAGAAATGGTCTTTTCGACCGGAAGGCGAGCCTCCAAAGGCTCGCGTCTTATCAGGCTTTGGCAGCGGCGCTCGCCTTGGCCTTCAACGCGTCCTGGGCCTGTTTGATCAGGCCCGTAAACGCCACGGCGTCGGCGATCGCGATCTCCGAAAGCTGGCGACGGTCGAGCTGGATGTTGGCGGCCTTGAGGCCCTCGATGAAGCGGCTGTAGCTGATGCCGCCCTCGCGACAGGCGGCGTTCAGGCGCACGATCCAAAGGCCGCGCATGTTGGCCTTCTTCTTCTTGCGGTCGATGTAGG
>CAZZDB010000054.1:0-20326 GCA_964652485.1 uncultured Oleiharenicola sp. | reverse complement strand
GTGTTGCGGGTGTAGATCGAGATCGGGCCGGCGGTGCCGCCGACCTGGCTCCAGTCGGTGATGTCACCGGCGAAGATCTGCTCCACCTGGCGCTTGGTCAGGGTAGAAACGGGGTTCTTCACACTTACGATGACCCCGATGCCATCGTAGGCCACGATCGTGGGCTTCATGCTGATCCCCTTCGCCGACGCGGCCGAAATCTCCGTTGGCTTGGCCCGGCGGCTGGACATGCCGATCTGGGCCGTGCCATCGGTGATGGCCGCGATGCCGGTGGTCGAACCTTCGGCCGCGATTTCAAACGTGACCCCGGGATTCTTGGCCTTGTAGTCCTCGGCCAGCATGGGCACGAGCTTGGCGCCCAGGGTGTCGGAACCCTTGATGACGAGTTTCTGAGCGTTGAGCGAGGTAGCCGCCAGGAGAGCGACCGCAATAAAAGCGATGTTTTTCATGATAGGTAAGGGATTGGTCATTGAGGTGCGGATTGGATCAGAAATTGACCTGCATCTGGCTGCGCACGCCGTCGGACTTGGCCTCGGCGAAGGCACCGGCCACCGTGTCCTTGGACTCCGAGTGAATGTAGCCAACCTGGAGTTTTACGTCGTTGCCCTTGATGTAGTAGGTGCCGCCGAAATACCATTCGGTCATCTTGTCCATCGTGCCGCCGCTCGGCGCGAGGCGCGTGCCGTCGCTGATGTTCACCCCGCGATGGTCGGAATCAACCGCGCTGTAGCGCACCACGGCCTCGAGGTTGGTGGTCAGCTTATAGGAGGGCTGGATCCAATAGGCGGTCGGATTCGCACTCGTTGTGGCGGTAGCCCCGTTCTGGTCGTTGCCGTCAAAGTACTCCCCGGCGAGTTCGAAGTTGCCGGAGGTGACTTGGCCGTAGAGGGAGTAGACGGTCAGGTTGTTGCCCTTGCCAAGGACCAAGCCGCCTTGGTCAGGCAGGTAACCGACCGAAGCCCCAATCTTGTAGGTACCGTCGGTGAATTTGCCCTTGTAGCCCGCGTTGCCCCAGTAGGCCAGGTTGTTGTTCGCCGACGTGCCAGCGCCCTGCACACCGGGATCGGAGTTTCCGTTAAGGGAGGAGAACTCGTCGCGCTCGGGATTCGTGATCGCCACATTGTAGAAAAATCCATCCTGTTCGCCACCGAGGAAAGCGCCTGTGCGGTAGCTGCCGGCTCCGAGCCGGCGGCCGTTGTTGCTTTCGACGAAGTAGCGGGTGGCCGGCGAGCGCTCGATCGCCTTCAGACTGCCGCTCGAGATATCCCACTCCTCGAGTCCGATGGGCGCCTTGCGGAAGCCGACGTCGAGGACAAACAGCGGGTTGTTCTTCCACTCGATAAAGGCCGCGTCGAAGCTGGCGTTGGCGAAATCATAGTTTAGGTTGCCCGACCAGCCGTTGCCCATGTCAGCCTTCACGCCAAGATACATGCGGCGAAGCAGAAAATGTTCCGTGGCAGCAGGCTGGGCGGCTGCACCAGTGATGTTGGTGCCGATGTCGGCAAACTGCGTCTGGAAGCGACCAGTGATCGAAAGCCCCATGGTGCTTTTTCCGCCCGAAATCGTGGAGACGACACCGGCGTACGATTCCTTGGCCAGGTCGGCGCGCAATTCCTCGCCCTCCTGGTCATTGATGATGCCCTTCTTGACGAGCAGGTCGATCAACGGGCCGCTGTCTTGGGCTAGTGCGAAGCTGGCGCTGCAAAGAAAGGCGGCCAGCGTGAGTAGTTTGGATTTGATGGAGAACATGTGGTGGGATTCTTACCGGTGTTATGGGATGCGCCGCGGTGATTGGGCCGAAACGCGGGCGGAGAATAGGGGGGGCCTGTTACGGTTTCGTGACGGATGTGTGACGAAGCCGCAAAATGGCCGCACCGCACCCAAAGGCCCTTGGCCTTCCCTTGCCCCTCCCTGCCCCGACGACCCATACCCGCTGCCCATCCGCACCCTTGCTCCGCCCCCGAGGGCAATCCTCGCCCCTACGCCATTTCTCAGTCTACGTCCGCCACGGCGCGCGGGTCTGCTGCTTCTCCGCCCCCCGCCCCTCCAGCAGGGCCAGCAACAGGTCGTTCTTCACCAGGATTCCCGCCAGCTGCCCGCCCTCCGGCACGACGACCGGCAGGGTCTGCCCCGCGTGTTGGGCGAAGACCCGCAGCGCCTCGGCTAGCGACGCGGTTGGTGACACCGTCGGCACGTCATCGCGCAGCAGGTCGCCGGCAATCGCGTGCGCGGCGACCGACGGGTCGGTGAGGTAAGGCTTGATGTCGTGCAGGGAAATGGCGCCGGCATACCGGCCCTCGTCCGTCGTGACGTAGACTTCCTCCTGCCGCGATTGCAGGAATTCCTCCGCGATGGCCTCGAACCGCGCGGTCTGCCGCACGGGCGTTGCCTGCGCCTTGACAAGGTCGGCCACCACGCCGGGCAAATGCACCGGCTCAGGCTGCTCCGCCGCCTTTTTCTGCAGCGCCTCGCTGTAGAGCGATTGGTCCCGGATCCCGCGCGCGGTGTAGTAAGCCACGACGCTGCACAGCATCAGCGGCAGGATGATGTCGTAGCTCAGCGTCATCTCGAACAGCAAGATGATCGCCATGACCGGCGCGTGGCTGGCCGCTGCGAGCAGCGCGCCCATGCCCACGAGGGCAAATGCCTGCGGGTCGGCCGCCCCGAGTGGCCAGACGCTGTGCACCGCGAAGCCGTAAAGGTATCCGAGCGTCGCGCCCATGAAGAGCGTAGGAGTGAACACGCCGCCGGGCGCACCCGAGCCGAATGACGCCGCCGTCGCCGCCCACTTGCAGACGAGGACGAGCAGCAGGACCTTCCAGACCAGCTGGCCGTTGAGGATCGCCACGACAATGCTGTAGCCGTTGCCGCAGACTTCCGGCACCCACACTGCGAGCGCGCCCACCACCAGTCCGCCGAGGGCCAGCCGGGCCGGCCCGGGCAGCTTCGTCTTGGCAAACCAGCCCTCCGCCTGTCGCAACGAGTGCAGGAATATCGGCGCCACGGTCCCGGCCAGGATCCCAAGCAACACGAAGGGGCCGATCTCCCACATGGAGTGAAGGGTGAAGTCTGGCACTTTGTAGAGCGTATGGGCGTCTGACAGCACGCGCATGGTCAGGGTCGCCGCCACCGCCGCCACCGCCAGCGGCCCGAGACTCTCCATCGCGATCGTGCCGAGGATGATCTCCGCCACGAAAAACGAACCGGCGATGGGCGCGTTATAAGCCGAGGCGATGCCCGCCGCGGCCCCGCACGCCACGAGCAGGCGCAGCTGCGGCGCTGACATGCGCCGCCAGCGTCCCAGCCAGGAGGCCGCCACCGCCGCCAGCTGCACCAACGGTCCTTCGCGGCCGATGGAGCCGCCGGATGCGATGGAGAACATTGCGGCCGAGCTCTTCACCAGGCTGGCCCGCACCGGGATGTCGCCGCTGCCGATCGAGATCGCCTCCATGTAGTCGGTGGAACTCTCCCCTCGGTGCAACCGCTTGCCAAACAGCAACACGAGTCCCGCCAGGAGCCCGCCCACCGCTGGAATCACCAGCCGCTGCCACGGCTCCAGATCGCGGAACGAGTCCACGATGCCCTCGGTGGTGCCCGTCAGAAGGCTGTGGACCAGACTGACGCCGCCGCGGAAGGCCAGGGCCGACAGCGCGCCGAGGACGCCCGCCACCGCCGCCCAGCAAAGGGTCTCCTGCCACGGCGAGGGCCGCAGCTTTTCCACGATCCACAACCGCCAGCGCAACAGGCGCAGCAACCGCCGGTAGATCTGCGGCACCATTTCCTTCATGTCCCCAAGGTGTCCTGCCGCGCACGGCTGACAAGGTTAGTTCGCATCAAGCGCCCGGAATCGCGGTCGGCTCTGCCGGGGCCGGGGGCGGGATCGCCACGACAGCGTTCAGCTGCTCGGCCTCGCCCGTCTCCACCGCGCTTAGCTGGATGAGGCTGTTCAGGGAGCTGAAGTGCTTCGTCCACTCGAAGTCGCCCGAGTGGCCGCCCACCACCTGGTTGAACAGCTGCTTCTTCTCGACCTTCAGCGCCTGGATGCGCTCCTCGATCGTGCCTGCGGTGACCATGCGGTAAACGAACACCGTATTCGTCTGTCCGATCCGGTGCACCCGGTCAATCGCCTGGTCCTCGACCGCCGGATTCCACCACGGGTCGAGCAGGAAGACATAGTCCGCCGCGTGCAGGGTGATCCCGGTGCCGGCGGCCTTGAGGCTGACCAGCATCACCGCCGCGCCCGAGGCGGTCTGGAAATCCCGCACCGGTTTCTGCCGGTCCACCGTCATGCCGGTGATCTCATAACGCGGCAGATCCGGGTAGTGCGTGTCGAGCGCCGTGCGCACGCGGCTGAGCAGCGTCACAAACTGGGAAAAGATGACAACCTTGTGCCCGCTGGATACCACCTCGGCGAGTTTCTCGACCAGCAGCTGCAGCTTGCCGCTGTCGGCCAGGGGCGAGTTGAGCCACGGCAGGAGGTCGGGATCGCAGCACACCTGCCGCAGCCGCGTAAGCAGCGCGAGAAAGCCGAAGGACTTCTCGCGCAGGGCAAGGCCGATGTCTTCGCCGAGTCGCGCCAGACCCTCGGTGCAGATGCGCGCATACTCGGTGCGCTGCACCTCGGTCAGCGGGCAAAGCAGATCCATCTCCACCTTCGGCGGCAGTTCCGTCGCCACCTCGTTCTTCGTGCGGCGGAGGATGAACGGTGCTACCTGGTGGCGCAGCCGGTTCATTGTGCCGGTGCGGTCCTGGATCAGGGCCGTCTCGAAGGTTGCGCGCGAGCCAAGCAGCCCGGGCAGCAGGTAGCGGAAGATCGACCACAGGTCGAGCTGACGGTTCTCGAGCGGCGTCCCGGTGAGCACAAGGCGGTGCCGCGTCTTGATGGCAAAGCACGCCTGCGTGACCTTGGCATCGGGGTTCTTGATGAACTGCCCCTCGTCGAGAATGGCGTAGCCAAACTCCACCGAGTCGAGCAGCGCGCGGTGCTTGCGGAGCTGGGTGTAGCTCGCCAGCCAGATGCAGGGCGCCTTGTTGATCGTGAAATCGTTGCCCGACTTGAGCGTATCGATCTTCGCCTCGGGATAGAACCGCGCCAGCTCCTCGCGCCACACGGGCACAACGCTGGCCGGGCACACCACGAGATGCCGCTGGGCCGCGAGCGGCCGCGACTGCAGCAGGGCGATGACCTGCGCCGTCTTGCCGAGGCCCATCTCGTCGGCCAGCAATCCGTGGCAGTCTGTCTCGCAAAGGTGGTGCATCCACTCGACGCCGCGGCGCTGATACTGCCGCAGGAACTCGGGCAGCACCGGCGGGCTGACCGGGGGCGCCAGCACCTTCTGCCGCCACGCGTCAATCTCGGCGCCGAGCGTCACCTTGATGCGGCTGTCATTGAAAAGGGAGAAGATCAGGTAGGGCGGGATGGCGCCGTCAGCGGAGGTGTCCTCGAGGTTGCGGCGCCACTGGTTGAAGCTCTCCCACTTCTCCGGCGTCATCGTGACGATGCCGAGGTCGGGCAGGAGCATGGGCGTGCGGCCGTGCTTGAGCAGCGCGTGGGCCTGCTCCTCGGTAAGCAGCTTTTCGCCGGCGCGGAAGATCCAGCGCAAATTCAGCCCGGCGCCGTTGCGCTGGTCGGCCACCGCCTCGATCTCGATGGCGCGGGCGCCCTGCTTGAGGTTGTCCACCTTGACGTCCAACTCGACGGCGAACTGCTTTTTCCAGTGCGGCAGGAGGTCGCGCAGGAAGCCCGGAATGTCAGCGAGCGCGTCGAGCGCGTAGGCGTGGGTGGTCTGGTTGTAGCGGAAGTGGGCCTTGCGAGCGTAGGTGGCCAGCGCAATGAGCTTCGCGCGCTCGGCGGCGGTCGGGTGGTTGACGGTGTTGCCCAGCGCCGGGATGCGGCTGCGGCCCGCTTTCCAATAGGCGAGAAAGACCAGGCCGTCGGCCGTGGTGGTGAAGCTCAGGAGCAGGTCGCGCGCGGGCGCGTCGTTTTTCGCGCCATTGCCACCGTTGGCGCCATGGGTGCCGTTGGTCGCGCTATGGCCGTTGGACTCCGTCCCGGCCTTGCGCGCCGCTCCGCGGTCAAGGGCGGTCAGTTCGTCCACGAGCAACTCCTCGATCTCGTGCAAACCGGCCACGGCGATGGCGTTGGCCAGCAACAGGTCGGTAGAGGACGAGCGCACCCTGATCTGGTCGCCATCCCATTCAATGACCGCGTATTCCTCCCGTTTCTCGACCTTCCGGTGGATGATGGCGTCCTTGGCGCCCAGTTCCAGCTCGCGGATCTCGCCGTCGCGGTACATTTCATGCCCGCGCTCCACGTGGGACGCGTCGAACTGCCCCTCCCAGTCGGCCTCCAGGCGGCCGAACCAGAATTCGAGCGATTGCGGTGTGTAGATGCGCTTGGGCCCGTGGGTTTGCATCAATCTAAAAGCAAGACGTTAGAAACTATCGCGTGCCGCGTGCAACCACTATTTAGCCTTTTTCCAACCGGTTTCTCTGGGTGCAATTTACGTGATTGTCACAGGAGCGTCGCGCATTGGTCACCGGGCGCTGACATGCTGGAGGCGCGCTCAACGGCTGGTCAGTGACCGCCGCCCGGGCCAACCTGATTGAATTCCCAAACCAGTCCCGCAGCTTGCTGCGGAGTTTCTCCCAAACCATCAGCGCGCCCCGCAGCCGGCGCGGGATTCAATCTTGTCCTGGTCACCGAAACCTACTCCCCCGAAATCAACGGCGTCGCCATGACCCTTGGCCGTCTGGTCGACGGCCTCGCCCAACGCGGGCATCGCCTCACAATCATCCGCCCGCGGCAGCGGCACGAATCAGCCCGCTTCAGTGTGACCCAGCGCGTCGCCTGCCGGCAGGTGCGGCTGCCGGGCGTGCCGATCCCCGGTTACCCGCAACTGCGGCTGGGTCTGCCCGCCGGCCGCCGGCTGCGCCAGCTCTGGTCGATCAACCGGCCCGATCTGGTCCACGTCGCCACCGAAGGTCCGCTTGGCGCCTCGGCCATCACCACCGCGCGGGCCTTCGGCATTCCAGTCACGTCCAGCTTTCACACCAACTTCGATCAATACACCCGCGACTACCGCATTGGCTGGCTGAAGCCCATCGTCGCGACGTGGCTGCGCCACGTGCATAATCGCACGCTTCGCACCTTCGTCCCGACGCGGGCGCTGCTCGCCCGGCTCGACGCCGAGGGTTACACCAACCTCCGGCTGCTCTCGCGCGGCGTGGACACCGCGCTGTTCAACCCGGGCCGCCGCGACGAGGCCCTCCGCGCCTCCTGGGGGGCCGCCCCGGGCGATCCGGTAATCATCCACGTCGGCCGGATGGCGGCGGAGAAAAACTACCCGCTGCTTTTCCGCGCCTTCGATGCCATCAAGGCCGTCGAACCTCGCGCTCGGCTCGTGCTGGTCGGCGACGGCCCGATGCTCTCGGTCTACCAGCGCCGGCGGCCGGACGTGGTGTTCACCGGCTTCTACACGGGCGTCAACCTTGCGCGCCACTACGCCGCGGGCGACATCTACCTGCACGCGAGCACCACCGAGACTTTTGGCAACGTCATCACCGAGGCCCTCGGCAGCGGACTCGCCGTCAGCGCCTTCGACGAGGCCGCTGCGCACGAGTTCATCCAGCCCGAGACCGGCGGTCTTCTGGCGCCGGTCGGCGATGAAGCGGCCTTCCTGGCCAACGCCGTGCGGCTCGGGCGGGACCCTGCGCTGCGCCGCCGCCTCGCCGCCATCGCCCCGGTCGTCGTCAGCGACATGTCCTGGGACACCATCATCGACCGCTTCGCCGCCGACCTTGTCTCCGCCATGGCCGAGCACCACGCCTCTCCGGCCAATCCCACATCGAGAATCCAAAATCCAGAACTGGCCTCCCCCACCCGACCATGAGCAAACCCGTCCTCAACGTCCGCACTGTCATCGTGTCCGACATCCACCTCGGCACCCCGCACAGCAAGGTCGAGGAAGTCACCCACTTCCTGAAGCACCTCAGCTGCGAGCGTCTAATCCTCAACGGCGACATCATCGACGGCTGGCGCCTGCGCCGCGGCGGTGCCTGGACCAAGGCGCACACGCGCTTCGTCCGCCGCATCCTCACCATGATCCAGAAGCGCGACACCGAGGTCGTCTACCTGCGTGGCAATCACGACGATTTCCTCGGCCGGCTGCTCCCGATGCAATTTGAGCGCCTCCGGCTCGTCGAGGAATGCGTGCTCGAGACGCCGCGCGGCCGTTATCTCGTGCTCCACGGCGACGTGTTCGACGGCGTGGTGAAGCACATGGTCTTCCTCGCCCACCTCGGCGACGCGGGTTACGCGCTTCTCCTCCGGCTGAACCGGTTCTACAACTGGTTCCGCGCCCTGCGCGGCAAGGAGTATTTCTCCCTCAGCCAGGCCATCAAGGCCCGGGTCAAGCAGGCCGTCAGCTTCATCGGCAAGTTCGAGGACCAGATCGCCGGCCTCGCTCGCGAACGCGGCTGCTCGGGCGTCATCTGCGGCCATATCCACACCCCGGCCGACAAGATGATCGGCGACATCCACTACCTTAACTCCGGCGACTGGGTCGAGTCGATGACTGCCATCCTTGAGCACCACGACGGGCGGCTTGAGCTCATCACCTACCAGCAGTTCCTCGCCCAGTGCCCCCGGGCCGTGCCCTCCGAAGCCCCCTCCACCGAGGAGATCGACGAGCCGATGCAAATGCCGGTCCTCGCCTGAACCATGGCGAAGATCCTGATTCTCACCGCCGGCTACGGCGAAGGCCATAACAGCGCCGCCCGGGCCCTCCGGAGCGCTTTCAATGAACATCCCGGCGTCGACGCCGAGTTGATCGACCTGTTCGCCCTCCGGGCGCCCCGGCTCAACGAAGTCTCCCGCCGGAGCTACCTCAAGCTGATCAACACCGCACCGAAGCTCTGGAGCTGGGTCTACCGCTGGCTCGACCGGTCTCCGCGCGCACCCTGGTTGCTGCGCACGCTCGCGAGCCATCGCCGGCTCCTCGGCCGGCTCATCGCGGAAAAACAACCCGTCGCCATCTGCTCGACCTACCCCGTATATGCGTGGCTGCTCAACGAGCTCGGCCGGGAGGGCCAGGCCATCTGCCCGCACTATACGGTCATCACCGACGCACTCACCATCAATTCCCTCTGGTACCGCACCCCATCCACCGGCTGGTTCGTCACGGACCACGAATCGGCCTCTTACCTAAGCTTTCACGGGGTGCCGCCGGCAAAGATCCACGTCAGTGGCTTCCCCGTGTCGCTCGCGTTCGCGGACCGGCCGGCGCTCTGGCAGCCGCCCGTACCAGCGAATGATTCCGTCCGTCGGGTCCTGTTCATGATCAACTCGGGCCGGCGCCACGCCCTCGACATCGCGCGCGCCTTGCTCATGAACCGTCACTGGCACATCACGTTTACCGCCGGGCGCGACGAAGGACTGCGCCAGGAACTCACCGCGCTGGCCCGGGGCGCCCCCGCGCACGCCGAGGTGCTCGGGTGGACCGACCGCATCCCCGAACTGCTGATGACTCACCACGTCGTCATCAGCAAGGCCGGCGGCGCGACCACCCAGGAGTCCATCAATGCGCTCTGCCCGCTGCTGGTCAGCCAAATCGTACCGGGGCAGGAAGAAGGGAACTACGAACTCATCCGCCGCCATGACGCTGGGGCCCTGGCCGAAACCCCAGCCGAGATTGTCTCAGCCCTACATCGCGTCTTTGCCCACGACGCCCATCTCTGGCAGCATTGGCGTGCCAATTTGCGCCGCCTCGCCCAGCCCGGTGCGGCGCGCACCATCGCCGCGACCGTGCTTGAGGCCACCCGGGTCCGCCAAACCGAAGTGTCACTTATCAAGTGACACTCGCCTTGGGGGCACGAGCCCGGCCCCGGCCGGGCAAGGGGTTAACTCTTGAGCGGCGCCAGTTGGGCGCGGATGACCGCCAGGGTGCGCTCCGTCGCACCGCGGTTCTCCCCGTGCCACGCCTGGGCCGCCGCCGCCAGCTGCTCGCGCTGGGCCGAGTCCTGCAGTAATTCCACCGCCGCGGCGATCAGGTCGCTGTGAGTCTCGACCTTCCGGACCGCGCCCGCCTCGGTGAGGGTCCGGACGATCTCGCGAAAATTCGTCATACGCGGTCCGTGCAGCACGGGCTTGCCCAACACCGCCGCTTCGACCGGCGTCTGGCCGCCCTCATGCGGCGCGAGGCTCTTGCCCGTGAACACGAGGTCGGCCAGTTGCGTGAACTTCCGCAACTCACCCGTGGTATCGCCCACCGCGACATCTACCTCCCCGGAGGCCGCGCCAGCCGAGCGGAGATGGAACGTCAGCCCGGATTTCTCCAGCAGCGCGCGTAGTTCCTCTCGGCGCTCGGCGTGCCGTGGCACAAGCAACAGCGAGACGGTCAGACCACGCTCGCGCGCCGCCTTCAGCGCCGTCAGCAGCGCCACCTCCTCGCCCACCCACGTGGACGAGCCGAGCAGCACGAGGCCCTGACCCAGGCCGAGATCGCGTCGCAGCCGGGCTTTCTCCGCTTCGTCCAACAGGGCGATGGGGACATCGAGTTTGATATTGCCCGTGGTCTGCAGCCGGTCCGCCTCAAACCCCAGCGCCCTGAACCTCTGCGCATCGCGTTTGGACGAGGCCAGCAGCAGGGTCAGGCCCCGGGCGAGCGGACGCAGGAAGGCACGGGCGCGCAACGAACGCCGGAAGCTGCGGTCGGACAGCCGGGCGTTGATGCTGATGACGGGCACGCCGCGCAACCGGGCCTGATGTACGTGTTCCGGCCAGCGTTCACCCTCCATGAGGATGGCGAGATCGGGCCGGACCTTGCGCCAGGTCCGCGCGCTGAAGGCCCAGAAATCGAGCGGGAAGTAGCCGAGACCGATGGTCAGGGTGGTGTATTTTTCCTTCGCCAGCTTGTAGCCGGTGCTGGTCGTGGTGGTCAGGTAGACCTCGGTGTTCCCTTCCCGCTGAAACGCCTCGAGCAGCGGCGCAATGGCGAGCATCTCGCCCACGCTGACCGCCTGCAGCCAGATGCGATGGAAGCCGGGCCGCCGCGCCGGCAGCGGGGCGGTGCCACCGAAACGCTGGCCGAAATTCTCGGCGTAACCACCGCGGCGCCGCATGCGCCACAGATAATAGGGTGCGGCCAGCAGGAGCAGAGGCAGGAACAGTGAGCGATAAAGCCAGATCAAGTGAGGAAGCAGTGAGCAGTGAGCGGTAAGCAGAATTTCAGGCCCATCATAAACTGCGTTTCAGACCGTATGTCAGGCGAAGACATTCGTCGACCAAGGCCGCAATACGGGCGGCCTCATCGTCAGCCACTAATCCCACGCGACGGGCGGCTTCCAACTGGGTTTCGGCTTCATTCAACGATCGAATAGCATACCCTAAGAAGGCACGGAATTGGCCCCGCGACTGGTCGGCTGCACCTTCAGCAATATTCGATGGCGCCGAAAGCGCCGCGCTGCGGATCTGGGAGGCCAGGTAGCGCTCACCGGCAGGGAATTTTGCCGGCAGCCGATGAATCCCGACGAACAGGTCCATGCCACGCTGCCACGCAAGGAGGCGTTTGTGCGGCTTCTCGTTGTCTGGACTGCTCACTGCTTACTGGTCACTGCTCACTCACCAAGCACCCACGCGAAGATCAGCGGGGCGCAGATCGTGGCGTCGCTTTCGACGATGAACTTCGGTGTCCTGGCGCCGAGCTTGCCCCAGGTGATTTTCTCGTTGGGCACCGCGCCGGAATAGCTGCCGTAACTGGTGGTCGAGTCGCTGATCTGGCAGAAATACCCCCACAACGGCACCCCGCGCCGCTCCAGATCCTGATGCAGCATCGGCACGACGCAGATCGGGAAGTCACCGGCGATGCCGCCGCCGATCTGGAAGAAGCCGATCGACCCCTCGCCGTTTTTCAACCGCTTCGAGGTCTTCGTGTAATACTGCGCCAGCCAGGTCATGTATTCGATGCCGGTGCGGACCGTGTGGACGTTCTTCACGTCGCCGCGGATGACCGCCGCAGCATACATGTTGCCGAGCGTGGCGTCCTCCCAACCGGGAACGATGATCGGGAGGTTCTTCTCGCAGGCGGCCAGCATCCAGGAGTTCTTGGGGTCGATCTGGAAGGACTTCCGCAGCTGGCCGCCCCGAAGGAGCTTATACATGAACTCATGCGGGAAATAGTGTTCGCCGGCGCGGTCGGCCTTGATCCATTCAGCGAGCACGGCTTTCTCGATACGGCGCATGGCCTCCATCTCGGGAATACAGGTGTCGGTGACGCGGTTCATGTGGCGGTTGAGCAGCGCCTCCTCGTCTCGGGCCGTCAGGTGGCGGTAATGGGGCACGCGCTCGTAGTAATCGTGCGCCACGAGGTTGAAAATGTCCTCTTCCAGGTTAGCGCCGGTGCAGACAATGGCGTGCACCTTGTCGCGTCGGATCATCTCCGCCAACGAGATGCCCAGTTCCGCGGTCGACATGGCGCCGGCAAGGGTCACCAGCATCCTTCCCCCGGCGGCGAGGTGGGTCTCATAGCCCTTGGCGGCGTCCAGCAGCGCGGCGGCGTTGAAATGCCGGTAGTGGTGCGCCAGATATCTCGACACCGGCCCCTTCTTCCGGGCAAGGGCGGCGTTCACCAGCTCGGGCTTGGACTTGGCGTTCGCTTTCATGATTATCCAACAGATAGGGAGCGAGGTGCGCAATTTGCCACCCCAAAGTCATCCGCCCGCCTCATCCCGCTCTGCGCTGGAAACTTGCACTCCGCGACGGGGTCGGAACACTACCTCCCGCCATGCCTGACCCTCGCTCCGTCCCCGCCGTGCGCCGTGCGCTGATTGCCCTGTTCGTGGCCCCGTTGCTGGCCTTCGCCGCCGACTTTCCCCACGAAACCAGTGACCTGCCGGTTGACCCCGCCATCCACTGGGGCCGGCTCGACAACGGCTTCCGCTATGCCCTCCTTCACAATGCCGAGCCCAAGGGTCGCGTCAGCGCCCGCCTCGCCATCCGGGTCGGCTCGATCTACGAGAACGAAAACCAGCGCGGCCTCGCCCACTTCCTGGAACACATGGCCTTCAACGGCAGCCGGCACTTTCCGTCGGCCAACGTCGTCGAGTTCTTCCAGCGCCTCGGCATGGGCTTCGGCGGTGACACGAACGCCTCGACCAATTTCGACCGCACCATCTACCAGCTCGAACTGCCCGACACCAAACGCGAGACGTTGCGCGAGTCACTGACCTTCTTCGCCGATGTCGCCGGCGGCCTTCTGCTCGAGTCCAAGGAAATCGAGAAGGAGCGTGGCATCATCCTGAGCGAAAAGCGCGCCCGCGACTCCGTCGGGTTGCGCACATTCGTCGCCGAATTGGAGTTCCTCGTGCCCGACACGCGCTTCCCCCAGCGCATTCCCATCGGCCTCGAGGAGGTCATCAAAACCGCACCACGTGAGCGCTTCGCCGAGTTCTACGATGCGTGGTATCGCCCGGACCGCATGATCCTGGTCATCGCCGGCGACGTCGACCCGGTGGCGGTCGAGCCGCTCGTGAAGGAGATATTCTCGCCGCTGGCCGCCCGGGCCCCCGCCCTGCCCGAGCCCCGCCTCGGCACCGTGACCACACCCGGGACCGTCGTCGCGGACCTGCATCCCGAGCCCGAAGCCGGCAGCACGAACGTCGCCCTCGAGACCATCACGCCTTATGCCTTCGAGCCCGACACCGCCGCCCAACGACTCAAATACCTCCCGCGCACCCTCGCCCTGCACATGTTGAACCGCCGGCTCGACATCCTCGCCAAGAAGGAGGGGGCCCCGTTCCTCAGCGGCCTCGTGGGCGTGACCGAGCAGTTTGATTTCTTCCGCAACGCCTCCATCGAGCTCAACTGCCGCCCCGACCAGTGGTCGGCCGCACTGGGCGTCGCCGAGCAGGAGCTGCGCCGGGCGCTTGAGCATGGCTTCCAGCCCGACGAACTCGCCGAGGCCGTCGCCGAGATGCGCAACAACCTCGAACAGGCCGTTCGCACGGCCGCCACCCGCCGGTCCAACGAAAGGGCCGACGAGATCATCGACGACCTGCTCGACCGGTCGGTGACAACCCATCCCAGCGCCAACCTCGCGCTTTACCAGACCGCCCTGACCAAGATCACGCCGGAGGACTGCGCCCAGGCCCTGCGCGCCACCTGGTCGGAGGCGCCCGGCCGCAAGATCTTTGTCACCGGCAACCTGGCCCTGCCCCATCCGGCACCCGCCATCGCCGCCGCCTACAAGACCAGCCAGGCGGTGCCCGTCACAGCCCAGGCCAAGACGGAGCAGGGCGCGTTCGCCTACACCGATTTCGGTCCGCCCGGCAAGGTGGCGAAAACGACCGCCGTCGACGACCTCGGCGCCACGCTCATCGAGTTCAAGAACGGCGTACGTCTCAACCTCAAGCCCACTGACTTCGAGGCCAACAGCATCCGGGTCTTCATGCGCGTCGGCGGAGGCCAGCTGTCCATGCCCCGCGACCAACCCGGCCTGTCCCTGCTCGCCAACGTCACCTTCACCCCCGGTGGCCTCGCCAAGCACAGTGTCGACGACCTCCAGCGCCTGCTCGCCGGCAAGACACTCGGCCTCGGCTTCGGTGCCCAGGAGGACGCCTTCACCTTCAGCGGCACGACCAACCGAACCGATCTGCTTGTCCAGCTCCAGCTGTTCTGCGCGTATCTCACCGACCCCGGCTACCGCCCCGAGGCCTTGCGCCAGATGAGAAAAAGCGCGGAGCAGCTCTACACCCGCCTCGAACATACGCCCGACGGCCCGCTGCAACTCGAGGTCGCCCGTCTGCTCGCCAGCGGCGACGTGCGCTTCGGCCTGCCGGCCAGGAACGTCATGCTTTCGCGCAACCTCGATGAGCTGAAGGCCTGGCTCACGCCGGAACTGGAGAGGGGCCCCGTCGAAATCGCCATCGTCGGCGACCTTGACCCCGCGGCCACCATCACCGCCGTCGCGCAGACCTTTGGCGCCCTGCCCAAGCGCGCGAACAAGCCCGACTATGCCGAGGCCCGCAAGGTCGCCCTGCCCGCCGCGCCATTCACAAAGGAATACACGGTGCAGACCGAAATTCCAAAGGGTCTCATGCGCCTCTACTGGCCCGCAACGGACAGCCGCGATGTCCGGCTGGCCCGCCGGCTGCGGCTGCTTTCCGAGGTGTTCTCCGACCGGCTCCGGGTGAAGATCCGCGAGGAAATGGGCGGGACCTACGCACCCAACGCCGCCAGCGACCTGAGCGAGACCTACCCCGGCTACGGCTGGCTAGTCGCGGACGCCACGGTCGCCCCAGCCGACGCGCGCACCATCGCCGACGCCATCAAGGCCGTAGCGCGGGCGCTCCACGATGGTGGTGTGACTGAAGAGGAACTCGTCCGCGCCAAGCAGCCTATCCTGACCGCGCTCCGTGAATCGTCCCGCACCAATCAATACTGGCTCGGCACTGTGCTGGCCTCCGCGCAGGAGTTCCCCAAGCGCCTCGACTGGAGCCGCACCCGCTACACCGACAACGAAGGCGTGACTACCGCCGAGCTCAGCGCCCTGGCCAAGCAATACCTCGATCCGACGCGCGTCTCCGAATTCATCGTGCTCCCCGCGCCGAAAGCCGACGAACCCGCCGCCAAACCGCCCTCATCCTGATTGATCCGAAGCGAGCTGCCCTCATCCCCTGAGCGTCCCTGATCCTTGATCGCACCATGGCCGGCTATTCCTCCACTCCCCTCTGGAAAAAGCTCGGCTATAAGGCCGGGATCCGCGCATGGGCTGACAACACGCCGCCGGGCTATGTCAAATTGCTGGGTCTGCCGGCTGACGTGAGCGTGACGTGGCTTGCTCGTCCGGCAACAGGCGTGGGGTTTGTCCATGTGTTTTCCAGGGACGCCGTGGCACTCCGGAAAAGGCTCACGGCGTATCGCCGGCAGATCGCAGCGGACGGCGTGGTCTGGGTGTCGTGGCCGAAGAAGTCCTCCGGCGTCGCCACCGACATCACGGAAGACACCATCCGAACAATCGCCCTGCCCCTGGGCTTCGTCGACGTCAAGGTCTGCGCCGTCGACGAAACCTGGTCCGGCTTGAAGTTGATGATCCGGAAATCCGAGCGCTAGCCAGCGCCATCAGGAGTCCGTCTTGGGCTCTGCCGCGGCCGGCCCTGCGGCCAGCGATTCGATCCTGAGGTTCAGTATTGGCACGAGCGCCAGCAGCCCCGCGCAGGTCAGCCCGAGCACGGCGTAACCCGCGGCGTCGTGCACCCTGCCGTTGATGGCGTCGGGCCCGTAGGCATAGGCCCAGCCGGTGAGAAAGAGACTGCGGCCGAGATTCATGACGAAGGCGAAGAACATCGAGGCCACCACCAGTGTCACCTTTTTCCAGAGCTCGGTGAAGAACGTCGCCCCGAGGAACGACCCGGCGAACAGGCAGGCCGTCAGCGAACGAATGCCGGAACAGGCGTCCGCCACACCCACCGAGCCCTTGGGCAACAGCAGGACGTTGCCCTGCTGCTCCAGTGGAAAGCCAAGCAGGTCGAACACGAACGCGACCACGGTCACCACCTTGCGCAACAGAAACAGGCTGATCTGCGACTCCACCGCCGAAACCAACGGCGCGGAGATCAACCACACCAGCACCGGAAAAATGAAGACCGCCGCCACCCGGAACCGCGCCTCGGCGAAGAGCGCGCGCAGGCCGGTGGGCTCGTTGGATGGAGGCACGGCCTCCTGCCCGTCCGGGTTTGCAGCCGGCCGGGGGACGGACTCGCCCGGGGAAGCGTTGAAAAAGATCAACGGCAGCACGACGGCCACCATGCCCATGGTCAGGGCGAAGGTCCCGGGCTGCGACGTCCCCGCGCCGGCCCGGTAGAAGGCGCCCAGCAGGAAAAACAGCGCGCCGACCAGCAGTCCGAGCCCCGCCAGGACGTTCAGCGTCCAGCGCACCCAGTTTGGGCTCGGTACCAAGACTGCCGCCTCGCGCAACCGGGCGGTGACCTGCGGCCAGCGATCATGGACCACGTAGGCGACGAACAACGGCACCAGCCAGCCAAACGAATAATCCTCCTTCACCCGCCACCAATGCGACTGGTCCCAGGCCACGAACGCCATGAAACCCGCCGCCAGTCCCAACGCCGCCCGGAAGGAGGCGGGCACGCCGGCGGGTTTTTCGGTCAGCGATTCGCTCATTGCGGGGTCAGCAAAGGCGATCATACCTGCGCTGCAAGCCTCCCTAGCGAACCGTTGTGCCACCGCCCCATCGCCAGCACGGCGAGGGTCGCGCCGACGAGTGCCATCGCCATGTCGGTCTGCGTATCCCACGGATCACCCTGCGTGCCGAGGAAATCGTCCGCCGCCGCGCCGCTCGTCACCGCCACGAGCCACTCGATCAGTTCGTAGAGAGCGCTGAAAGCGAGGCAGACGCACACGACGAGAAACCCGAGCCACCGGCTGCCCTTGAGCGGGGAGGTCCGCAGCAGAATCTCCCGGGTCAGGACGGCGGGCACGAAGCCCTGCGCGAAGTGCCCGAGCTTGTCGTAGTTGTTGCGGGTCCAGCCGAACCAGTGCATCGCCCATTCGCCGAGCGGCACCTTCGCATAGGTGTAGTGCCCGCCGAGGATGAGAATCACGGCATGCCACCACAGCAGCACCAGCACCAACCTGGACAGCGGAAACCGCCGGTGCAGGGCCAGCGCGACGGGCAGGCCGATGAACACGGGAGCGATTTCCAGGAACCACGTGAAGTAATCGTGCGGTCGCACGGCCGACCACGCCAGCACCGGGGCAAGCAGCGCGCAAAACCACAACAGGCGCCGGTCCATCAGGCCTGCACCTCCAGCCGCTGCCGGATTAAGGAGCGCAGTTCCGGTTCCAACGAACCGCTGTTCTCATCGAACTCCCGCCGGACCCGGGGCCACGGGATGCTCCCGTCGGGCAGCAGGATCGGAGCCAGGTTCTTCCACGGCGACGTGGTGCCGTCATCGACGCGGCTGTGCTGGAAGCCCTGACCCTCGCGCCACGTCAGCGCCCGTTCGTCGTTGTCGCCCACGTAAAGAATTTGGAACCCTTCCACCGTCCGGTCCGGCCGATACCAGACGACCAGCTCGTAGAGGTCGCCTTCGAACCAGCGGCGCTGCCCACTCCCCGGCTCCTGCCGGACGTTTTTGAATTCGACGAGCACGCCGAACAGTTTGGCGGAAGCCCCGCGCCTGTCAAAGCGCGGATTGCCCGCGTTTTGGGGTTTTGACATGCCTGCCCGCCCGCCTATAGTCGCCGCGATCATGGAACACCTCCACGCCTACTGGCGCATGGAATACATCTTGGCGCCGCGCGAAATGTCCGGCGGCAATCCCTTCACCGCCCTGCCCGCGCTTGGCGATGACGCCGCCGCCCACATCATCCACCGCAGCCGGCTCTCCTACCTGATCCTCAACCGCTATCCTTACAACCCGGGCCACCTCATGGCCGTGCCCTTCCGCGACGTCGCCGATCTGACGGACCTGACCGCGGCCGAGCGGGCGGATCTGATGGACGAGATCATTCTCGGCAAGGACATCCTCCGCGCCGCCCTCAAGCCCGACGCCTTCAATCTCGGCTTCAACCTAGGCACCGCCGCCGGTGGCAGCATCACCCATCTTCACGCCCATATCGTCCCCCGCTGGACCGGCGACACCAACTTCATGCCCGTTATCGGTCAGACCCGGGTATTGCCCGAGTCCCTCAACGCGATGTATCTAAAGCTCCGTGCCGTCGCCGACGGCCTGAAAGCCAAGGCCTGACTTGCTCCCCGCTCCTCGCTCCCAGCTCAATCCCCCGTGCCCGAATCCAAGAAGCTCCACTACCCCAACGCCCGCCACCTCCAGCAGCTGTATTGTGGCAGCGAGGAGAACCTCACCCGCGTCGAGCAGGCGCTCGCCGTGCGGCTCGTCACCCGCGACGAATGGATCCAGATCGACGGCCCGGCCGAGGCCCTCGCCCGCACCGAGGAGTTCTTCTCGCTGCTCAATGCCGGCCGCACCCAAGGGCTGGCGATGCGCACGCCGGACTTTGTCCGCCTGCTGCACCTCTATTCCAAGGATGGCGGGGCCACCCTGCGCGCCCTGTTCAACGAGCCGCTCGTCATTGCCACCAAGCGCAAGAGTGTCGTCCCGAAAACCATCGGCCAGAAACTCTACCTGCAGGCCATCCAGAAGAATCCTGTCGTCTTCGGCATCGGCCCCGCCGGCACGGGCAAGACTTACCTCGCCATGGCCGCGGCGATCTCCGCCCTGCTCAAGAACCAGGTGCAGCGCATCGTGCTGACCCGGCCGGCTATCGAGGCCGGTGAAACCCTCGGCTTCCTGCCCGGCGACCTGCGCGAGAAAATCCTCCCCTACCTCCGCCCGCTCTACGACGCGCTGCACGACATGCTTGACGCCGAGGACGTCGCCACGCTTTCCGAAAAGGGGGTCATCGAGATCGCCCCGCTCGCCTATATGCGCGGTCGCACTCTCGCCAACGCCTTCATCATCCTCGACGAGGCGCAGAACACCACGCCCGAGCAGATGATGATGTTCCTTACCCGTCTCGGCGACGATTCGCGCATGGTCGTCACCGGCGACATCACGCAGATCGACCTGCCTCGCGCCAAGCAGTCCGGCCTCACCCAAGCGCCGCGTGTCCTGAAAAACATCCCCGGCATCGAGTTTCACACCTTCACGTCCACCGATGTCGTCCGCCATCCGCTTGTGCAGAAGATCATCGAGGCCTATGAACACGCCAAGGCGTCCGGCGAGGGCACATCTTGAGCGGCTTCCTCCGTTCGTGACGCGTTCCGTCGTCATTCGCAATGCCCACCGACGGCTGCGCCTGCAGCGCAGCGCCATCATTGCAACGGTCGCCCTGCTGGATGCCCACGCGGACCGGTTTCAGGGCGGCTGCCCTCCGGGCGAGCTGTCGATTGCCTTCCTGACGGATCCGGCGCTGGCCAAAATCCACGCGAACTTCATGGACGATCCGACGGCCACGGACGTCATCACCTTTGAGGGGACCGCGGCCGTCGGACTGGCCGGCGAAATCTGTGTGTCGGTCGACACCGCGGCGCGATTTGTCGGACTGCTGGAGGGTCGGTCTCCCGGCCGACCGCAGCCGGCCGGGAGGCCGGCCCTCCAAAAGGCATTCTCGACTGAACTGACCCTCTACCTCGTCCATGGCTGGTTGCATCTCGCGGGTTATGATGACCTTCAGCCCGCCAGGAAACGCCGGATGCGCGCCGCCGAAAAACGTGCGATGACCCTGTTGCGGAGACAAAAGGCTCTGCCTGTGTTCCGGCTGGCTTGATTTATTTTGCCTCTTACCGGC
>CAZZDB010000053.1:0-20374 GCA_964652485.1 uncultured Oleiharenicola sp. | reverse complement strand
CTCGGTCGGCTTGGTCGGGTTGGCGTAGATGATCTTGTCCCAGATCCAGTCCTGGCGCCTCTTCGCGGGCCAGTGCTTGATATTCTCGTGAACGATCATGAACTCCGGCATCGACGCGACGTCGAAGCTGGAGCCTTCCTTGAAAAGCGTGCGAACGATCGCTGGATCGGAGTTGGCCTTGACCGCGAAGTAGACCTGCACCCGTGGCAGATTCTTGCGGAAATCCCGGTAGTTCTTCCGCAGTTCATCATGGTCGATGACGAACAGCGGGGTGCCGTGTCGCTTCGCGAGCTGCTGGAGCCGGGCTTTCGTGATCATCGAGGGACCGTCACCCGGCGTCGGTCACGAGGAAGTTCTTGAACTGCCACGGATCCTTCCGGTCGAGATCGGGTTTGTTGTAGCCGTCGAAGGTCGTGTCGCGGCCCTTGAGCGGCGTCCAGTCGTAGGGCTTCGAGATCCACTTCCCGAGATACGGCTTGGAAATCTTGAGGATGTAGTCGTGTGGCAATTCATCGGGCACGACCACACCGGACTGCGGATTTTCGATCATCCACATCGAGGCGGCGACCACCGAGATCGCGACCTGCATCGTCGTGGCGTTCTGGTGCGGGACCAAGCGGCGCGACTCCTCAATGCTAAGGTCGGAGCCGACCCACCACGAGTTGTATTCATGGCCCATGATAAGCGCCCCCAGCACATCGGATCCGCTGGTGATCTCATCGTTCATGATGCGCTGGTTCTCGTTCAGCTTGTAATTGTAGCCGCGCATCTCGTTAAGCGACGAGATGGCCTCATCGCAGGGGCAGTAGGCGTAATGCATCGTCGGGCGGTAAACGGCCTTGCCGTTCTTCCACACCGTCAGCTTATCGGAAATCGTGAAGGCCTCGCCGTGGCGGACGACCATTCCGAGGATGGTCCAGTTCGGCACCCAGGAACGGACCCAGACGTTGATGCCCATCTGCGCGAGGCAGATCTGGTTCTTGGGCCCCTCCTTGTGCTGGAAGGCATGCCTCGGCAGCGTCTTCTCGTGCGTGCCCCAGCCCAGCTCGGATGTGGTGGTTCCCTCCTCCCGGAAGCCCTCGATACTCCAAGTGTTGACGAACTCGTCGATCTGCTTCGGCACGTCGGTGATCTGGGTGTCGCGCTCCGAGCAATGGATGACCTTCACGCCCAGTTCCTGAGCGAGCAAGTTGAACTGGCCGTCGTCGCTGAGCCGGGCGATCCGCGCGGCCCGGGCGCCCTTGGCCTTCCGGTCCTTGATGAGTCTGCGGCCGATATCGATGAGGCCCTGCTTGACGAAGTGGGAAATGAGGCCGGGGTTGGCGCCGTGCTCGATGACGGCGGTCGGGCCCTTGGTCTTCCACTTTTTCAGCATGCGGCGCAGGTTCATGTGCCGCCAGTAGAGGGTCTTGGTCGTCGGATGCGTGTTCGGACCGCTGGCATAGGGATCCCACAGCTCGGTGGAGGTGTTGATATACATCACGCCGTGATCGCGACACCATTGCAGGATCTCGAGGGCGTCGATGTTCCAGGCCAGATCGATCAGCAGGTCCCCGGGCCCGACGTGCTTCGCCAGCAGCTTGGTCATGTTCTGCTCGGTGACGCGGTCGCGGACGAAACGCACGCCCTTGGCCGTCCAGGGCTTCAGCTTTGGGGCGCGGTCCTCGAAATCCATGATCGTGACATTCTTCGCCGGCACCTTGATGTGCTTGAAGAGAATGGGCAGGGTGCACTCGGCCACGGCGCCGTAGCCGACGAACAGGACTTTATTTTTGAATGTGAGCATGAATTCGGATCGTTGATGTTTCTACCGCGACGGCCGCGCAACTCCGCAGCCGGTCGTCGAAAATTTGCCCAAAATGTGGCGGCGAATCGGCCGGCAGTGCAAGCGATTATTGAGTGACGAAAGCGCGACAGCGGCGGACCGGCGTCACTCGCTCTTATTGTAGTTCACGTAGCCTTCGGTCAGGTCGGTCGCGAGCAAACGGAACCCGGCCTTGCCGAGATGCAGGTTGAGCGTGATGGTGAAGCGCCGCGCCTGCACGATCTCCTTCCACTTCGGTTTCAGTTCCGCATGCGGCTTGCCGGCGGTCATGGCCGGCGTGTCGTTGTAAAGGATGTCGAGCTTGGCCTCGACCAGCTTGGCCCCGGCATAACCCGCCGCGTCGGCCAGCCGGCCCCAATTGGGGTCCTCCCCATACCAAGAGGACTTCACGAGCAGCGAATTGCCGATGGCCCGGGCGACCTTTTCCGCATCCTCCGCGGACGCGGCACCGACCACCTTCACTTCCACCACCTTCGTGATTTTCTCGCCGTCCGAGACAATCTTGTCGGCCAGCGCCTCGCAGGCCTTCCAGACCGCCTCGGCGAACAGCACGCGGAGTTCGCGCGGACTCTTGTCGCCCACGCTCACGCCGGAATGACCGTTGGCCAGCAGAAGCACGGTGTCATTTGTGCTCATGTCGCCATCCACCGTGATGCAATTGAAGCTGCCCGTGACCGCCTCGGAAAGCGTCTTCTGCAGGAAGCTGCGCGGCACGGAGAAATCCGTCGCCAGGAACGCCAGCATCGTCGCCATGTTCGGCTGGATCATGCCCGCGCCCTTGGCGATGCCGGAGACGAAGTGCTTCTTGCCGTCGTAGGTGAAGCTGACGGTGACCGTCTTGGGCCGGGTATCGGAAGTGAGGATCGCGCTGGCGGCCTTGTTGCCGTGGTCGGAGGTGCGGCCCTTCTCACTGACGGTGCGCTCGAGGCCCTTGAGCAGCTTTGCCATCGGCATCGGCTGGCCAATGCGGCCGGTGGAACACACGAAAAACGACGCTGGCTTCAGGTTGAGCGAGGCGGCAATGCGCTGCGCCGTATGCTGGGCATCGCGCAGGCCTTCGGGACCGGTGCAGGCGTTGGCGTTGCCCGAATTGGCCACGATGCCATGGAACGGCCCGCCGTCAGCCAGGTGCTTCTGGCAGAGCAGCACCGGCGCAGCCTTGACGGCATTCTTGGTGAACGTGCCGGCGGCGGTGCAGGGACGCAGGGAGAACAACAGGGCGAGGTCGAGACGCTTGAGGTCGTGTTTTTCCCGAATGTCGCAAGGCACACCCGCGGCCTCAAAGCCGGGGACATCGGTGATACCGGCGCTATCCAAGGTGACAGTCAGTTGGGTCATTTGAGGGGTGGACAGATACTTCCCGATACTCGGACGAACATCAAGCGAGTCCGGTGCCCTCGGGATACCCCAACCACAGGTTCATGATCTGGACCGCCTGGCCGCTGGCACCCTTGACGAGATTGTCGAGGGCCGAGGTGAGAACAAAATTGCCCGTGCGGGCATCGTGCACGGCGGAAAGGTCGATGCGGTTCGTTCCGGTGACATAGGCGGTGTCGGGCGTCTCCCCGGCCGGCAAGATAGAGACAAAGGACCGGCCGGCGTAGGCCATGCGCCACGCGGCATAGAGTGACTCGATCGTGGCGCCCGCGGCGGCAGGCACGGTGATGGTCGTGGCGATGCCGCGCCGCATGGGTGCGAGGTGTGGATTGAACTGGACCACGATCCTCGCGCCGGCGGCCGCGGAGAGCTGCTCCTCGATCTCGGCCAGATGCCGGTGCTTGGTCAGGCCGTAGGCCTTGGCGCTCTCGGCGCGCTCGACGAAGAGGTATTGCTCCTCCGCCTTCTTGCCGGCGCCGCTGACCCCGCTGAAGGAATTCACGACGATGTGCTCGCGGGCCACGACGCCCGCCTTGAGGAGCGGCGCGAGCGGCACCAAGGTGCTGGTGGGATAACAGCCCGGCGCGGCCGCGACCCTGATTTCCGACCGCCACCTGGGATCGGTCAATTCGGGCAGGACGAACCGGGCCGAAGGCAGCAATTCGGGTGCGTGATGATGGCCGTAGTATTTCTCAAACGTCGCGAGGTCCGCGATCCGGAAATCAGCGCTGAGATCGACGACCTTGACCCCGGTCGGCACGAGCGCCTTGGCGAAATCCGCCGCGGTGCCGTGCGGGAGGGCGAGGAACCACAGGCCGATGTCCTTGCGCGCCGCGAGCGCCGCCGGGTCCGAGTCGCTGAACTTGAGCGTGTCGGCCGCCGTGCCCCGCAAAGCCGGGATCACGGAAGACACAGGCTTGCCCGCGTGCTGGCGCGAGGTGACCGCCGTCAGTTGAACCTGCGGATGACCGAGGAGGAGCTTGACCAGAACTTCGCCGGAGTAACCCGACGCGCCGACAACACCGACATTCATTTAAGGGAGTGGTAGAGTTAAGAATTCCCGCCGGGGAATCGAGAAGTTTCGTGACCGTTAAAACAAAGAAGCGGAGGCCGTGGGGCGCTCCGCTTCGGGTAAAACCTGATTCCAGTCGTGGGCGATTAACGCTTGGAGAACTGGAAGCGCTTGCGAGCGCCCGGTTGCCCGGGCTTCTTGCGCTCTTTCTCGCGGGGATCACGGGTGAGGTGACCGGCCTTCTTGAGGGTGACGCGGAGCTCGGGGTTGAACTTCAACAGGGCCCGGGCGATGCCATGGGCCACGGCACCGGACTGGCTGCTGATGCCACCGCCGGCCACGTTCACCATGACGTCGAACTTGTCCTTGCTGTCCGCTGTGACGAGCGGGGCGAGGGCGCGCTTCACGAAGTTGTCGTGCGTGAAATAGACTTCGAACTTGCGGTCGTTGACCGTGGTCTGGCCGGTGCCGGCGACGATGCGGACGCGGGCGGTCGAGGACTTGCGACGGCCGGTGCCGAGATAAACGGAGGTTTCAGCGCTCATGGATTACTTTAGGACTACGGGGTTCTGGGCCGTGTGATCATGGGTGGCGCCCGGGAAAACCCGGAGCTTGGTTAGCATCTTGGCCGCGAGACGGTTCCGCGGCAGCATGCCCTTCACGGCCTGCATGATGATGAATTCGGGCTTCTGGCGGCGGACATCGGTGAGCTTGCGATACTTTTCGCCGCCGACGAAACCGGAGAAGGACATGTATTCGGTGGACTCTTCCTTCTTGCCGGTGAGAACGATCTTGCCCGCGTTGATGACGACAACGAAATCACCGGTGTCGACGTGGGGCGTGTAAGTGGGCTTGTGACGGCCACGGAGGATGTTCGCAGCTTTGACGGCGAGACGGCCGAGCACTTTGCCTTCGGCATCGATCAGATACCATTTGGGCTGCACTGTCTCTTTCTTGGCCAGATAGGTTTTCATTTGCGGAAAGGGGCCAAAGGGAAGGATTTCGCCAAGGCCTGTCAACCCCGAACCTTTCACATTCTGCGAAACAGCGTCGATGGCAGCTTAACCCCTCAAAAATCGAGGCTTACACCGAGCGTGCCCCACAGATTGCGATGCGCCGCCAGACCAAACGGACCGTTAATTGCCGAACGGCCAAACGCATCGGCATAATGCAGCCCGACGGTCACGCTTGAGTGGGGCCCGATCCGGTAAGGCACCCGCGCTTCCCCACCCCAATAACCGTAGCTGTCATGCCGCCGAGGACCCGGGGCGTCCGGCCGCCAGTCGTCGCCAGTGGCGCCGCCGGCAAAGGCATTCAGCTCGAGAAACGCGCCAAATGCGGTCAGCGCGATGCTGCGCGCCAACGACACCTGCGTTGTGTCCGCGCGCAAGCGGAAGTCATGGAAATACGCCAGGCTCGGGGTGAAGCCTTCCACCGCGGCAAATGTGGCCGTCAGCCCGGCCTCGAAGGAACGCTTAACTCCCTGGCCCGGAATCCCACTAAACCACGAGTGTGACACCGACGTTTCCAAGGCCAGTCCGGCGGATGACCGCCTGGTGTAGGCCACGTTCAGATTTGTCTCAGAGGCCTCGCTGTTCTTGAACGGCTGATTCGTCCAGATCCCGCCGCGAAAATCATCCCGAACCAACTCTGCTCCCGCCTGCGCCGATTGGCCGGCGCGCTCGACGCCACGAAACACGTAACTGGAAGCATAGCTGAAATCCGCCCGGGCTGCCGGCGGTTCGTCAGCCCACAGGCCTGGAGCGGCGGCCAGCAGGGCCGTGACGGACAAGCCGGGAAGTGTTCGGAGGGGAGACATGAAACCGCTGGCCATGGATGTGTTTGTTTTAGACTCTATTGTCCATACGCTGATTTCGCCATGAACGCCACCTCCCGACTCATAATTCTCGCGGCCGGGCTCCTCGGTTCCACCGGTGTCGCGCTGGGCGCGTTTGGCGCCCATGCCCTCAAGGAGACCCTCACGGCCCGGGGCAGCGTCGCGACGTGGCAGACCGCCGTGCTTTACCACCTTATCCATGCTGTGGCCTTGTTGGCGCTGGCCGCGACAGCTAGCAGTTGGACCAATGCGCGCTGGATCGGGGGCAGCTGGTGTCTCGGCGTGATTCTGTTTTCCGGCTCGCTTTACTGGCTCTCGCTGGGCGGACCAAGGTTCCTTGGCCCAGTCACACCCTTGGGCGGACTGGCTTTTCTGACCGGTTGGCTGCTGCTTGCCTGGAATGCCTTGTCGTCGACCAAGACATGAAGCTGCCTCCGCCACTGCTCGCCGCCTTGTCCGCCCTCCGCACGGCAGGGGGCCGGCCGCGCTTGGTCGGTGGATGCGTGCGCGACTGGCTGCTCGGGCTGGAGCCCAAGGATTTCGACGTTGAGGTCTACGGGCTCGACTATGAGGCGATGGGCCGGGCGCTCGCGCCATTCGGGCCGACGGATATCGTCGGGCGGAGCTTCGGGGTGCTGAAGGTCAGATTGGCAGGTGCAGAATATGACTTCAGCCTGCCCCGCCGCGAATCCAAGACCGGCGCCGGACACCGGGGTTTTACCGTCGAGCCAGACCCTAAGCTCACCGAGGCCGAGGCGGCGGCGCGGCGCGATTTTACGCTCAACGCCATCGCCTTTGATCCGCTCGAAAACCGCATCCTGGATTTTCACGGCGGGGTGGATGATCTGAAGAAAAAGATCCTGCGGCACACCGGACCGGCCTTTGGCGAAGATCCGCTACGCGCACTACGGGCCTTCCAGCTGGCCGCACGCTTTGAATTCACCCTCGCACCGGAGACCGCCGTGCTCTGCCGGTCCATCAGCGACAGCTACGGTGAACTGCCGGTCGAGCGCGTCTGGGGCGAATGGGACAAGTGGGCAACGAAATCCGTGAGGCCTTCGTCCGGCCTCATCGTGTTGCAGCAGTCGGGATGGCTGCAGCATTTTCCCGAGGTCGCGGCGCTCGACGGCGTACCGCAGGAGCCCGAGTGGCATCCCGAGGGCGATGTGTTCGTCCACACCTGCCATTGCCTCGATGCCCTCGTGGGTCTGGCCAGCTGGCGCGACGGTACGCCCAACACCCGGCGCATCCTTTCCCTGGGCGTGCTCGGGCATGATTTCGGCAAACCGTCCACGACCAAGCAGGCAGAGAAGCGCGGCCGGTTGCGCTGGGTCAGCCCGGAACACGAAGCTGCCGGTGGACCCCTGGTCGAGACATTCCTGCAGCGTATCGGCGCCCCGCTGGATCTGGTCGGACACGTCCGTCCGCTCGTCATGAACCATCTCCTGCACCACCATGGTGCCGAGGAATATCGTGACACGACGGTGCGGCGGCTCGCACGCAAGATCGAACCGGCCACCATCGATGAATTGATCGCAGTGATGCAAGCCGACCACCTCGGTCGTCCACCGTTGGTCTCCACCGAGACCGTGCGGCGGCTCGATCATCTGCGCATCGCCGCCCGGCGCCTGGCCCTCGAACATGCCGCGCCAATGCCCATCGTCTTGGGCCGACACCTGATCGCGCTCGGACTGGTGCCGGGGCCACAATTCACACCCGCCCTCGAGGCGGCGTTCGAATCGCAGCTCGACGGAGCGTTTAACGACGAGCCGGGCGGAATCAATTGGATGAAGAACTATCTGCGAGCGCATCCCGCGGTCGGCATCAGCCCGTCGACCGCACGCCCGTCATGATCCGCGCCTTCCAGTGGGACCTCGCCCGCCAGGTCGAACGACTGGATTTCCTGAAGGCGCTCCTGCCCCGCTATGGCGCGTGGGGCTACGAGGAACTTTACCTGCACCTGGAGGATTCGGTACATTACCCCAGCCTGCCCGGCATCGGGCGGGACGACGCCTACAGTTACCAGGAACTGGGCGAACTGGTGCTGTGCGCCGCGCAAAACGGCATCAGGGTCGTGCCGATCGTCAATCTGCTCGGACACACACAATACCTGATCAAACATCCCGCGTGGCGCGACCTGAATGAACTGCGGGACGCGCGCGGACGTGCGCTGGAACACGGCCAGCTTTGCCCGCTGCACCCGCGCACCCTGGAAGTGGCTGAGCTCTTGTTGCGCGACATGGTGCCGTATTGCACCGCGGGCAAGGTGCATGTGGGCCTCGATGAGTCTTTTCATCTCGGCCAATGCCCGCGCTGTCGCGAGGAGGTCGCGCGCCTCGGACTGGCGGTGCATTTCGCCGGCCATGTCAAACGCCTCCATGCGCTGTGCAGCCGCCTCAACCTCCAGCTGGGCTTGTGGGCCGACATGCTCTATTTCGTACCCGAGTCGATCCCGCAACTGCCCCGGGGTATCACCGCCTACGACTGGTACTATTATCCCTTCGCCCAGAAACCGCGGGTGGAGCTGCTCAATTTCGCCGAACGTGACCTGCATCCGGCCCTGAAAAGGCAAGGCATCGCCTATTATGGCTGTCCGATGAACGGCGCCTTTCGCCATGAGCCACTGCCGGTGTTCGGCGACCGGCTCGGCAACATCCGCTCCTGGTGGCAGCGCTGTCAGGCCGTCAAGGCCGACGGGCTGCTGGTCACTTCCTGGGAATCCTCCCGACTGGCGCTCGAGACCACCACGGTGGTCGATGCGGCGGCCGCCAGCCTCTGGCTTGAGGCGGAGGTGGACGATGCGACCGCTCTGCTGGCGGCAGGATTGCGGCGGAGGTTTCCGTCCAAGCACACGCGGACACAGGCTCGGTTGCTGCTCGCCGCCGACGAGCGTGCGTTCGCAGGTTATGCCCGCTGGCAGATCAATGACCGCTGGGATGTCTTTGCCGGCAACGAGGGCCTCAAGTCTTACGTGACCGAAGAACGCTTCTTCGCCCGAATATTGCTGGGGTCCTGGCCCAAGGCGTTCGCGGCCAGCCTAGCCTTCCGGTTGTATCTGGCCCGGCGGGATGTTTTCGTGCGCAACGCGGCACGGCAGGTCTTCAAATGGCGCCGGCTGCTCGTCAAGAATGATTCCACCGGTGCCGTCGATGGAATCAGATTGGCCGCCCAATCAGCGGGGAAGTTCGCGCAGGAGTTGCGGGCGGGCCGGACTGCGGCCCGCGCCATGTGGAACCGCACGCGCGATCCGGAAGTTTTCGGACAGAATGACGCCATGCTGGCAGTGGACGAGCAGCGGCTGGCCGAGTGGCGCGGATGGTTGAAACTGGCCGCACGGCAACCCCTGCTGGTCTGGCAGGTCACACCGGTCTGCGGGGCATGGCAGCTGCAATTCATGGTACACAACTTCGCCCCGGCCGTGCAAAGGGTGGTCGTGGAGCAGCAGGAAGCCGATGGAAGCTGGCGGGAGCTCGCCGGCCGCTTCACCATCGAATTCCGGGCGGCCGCGGCCCGGCCTCGCAGCAACTTCAAACGTGAGTTCACTGTACCCGTGACTTCACCCGACAATCGGCTGCGAATCGCCGTCCGGGGGACCGGGCAGGTGGCGGTCAGTCAGGTGCAATTGACTGACGGACTGGCTGTCCACCGAGCGCAAGTTTACCGGCGGAAACATACCCTCGGGCCGAAAGCCGGACCCCACGTCCAACTGCCGGGGCTTGACTGGCAGAAGAACCGGTCGGCACTGCCGCTCCGTTTCGACGGATAGTGGCTTCCACGGATCGCCGGGCGCACCCTCCCGCAGGATTACTTGGGACTGCCCAGATCCTGCGGAATTACCCGCAGGCCCAGGTTGACCCCCTCCACCTCGAGCCAAAATCCCGAGAAGGCCGCGGGCACGATCTTGACCCTCGGGGCGTGCAGGACGGGCGCGTAATCATAGCGCTCGTTGACGTTCTGCTGCAGCCACCGGGTGCCGTCTTCCAACGCGAAGCTGGTCTTGCCATGCCAGCCGCTGAAATCACCGACCAGGCGGCTTTCCAAGGGCTGCTCCTTTTCTGGTCGTTCACTCGCGTGGCGCAAGGTGATCAGAGCCTGGAACCAGCCGGGCTGTTTCTTGGCCGGCGCCGGCGCGGACTTGCTCTCGGCTTCTTTCGCCTCGGCAGCCTTCGCCGCCATCTCGGCCGCTTTCGCTTTTGATTCGGCCTGCTTCGCTTTCGTCTCGGCCGCCACCACCATCCTGTCGGCCTCCTGCTGGGCCTGCTGGGCCTGGGCCGCGGCAGCCCGGCGCACCTCGGCCAGTTCGCCCGACTTGTATTGCTCGATGAGCACCTTCAGCCGCGCCAACTCATCCGGGCTCTGTTTCTGCAGGCCGGCAGCGGCGAAGTCCGCCGGCGACAGCTGGGACAGGAAATCGTCCCCCGCATAGGCCGTTTCCACCAGAAGGATCCATCCAAAGACTGCGAAGCATCTTCTCATGCCCGCTAATCTTCCACCGTCGTCTTTCCGCTGCAACGAGATTTGGGGCCATACGGGCCACCTCGCGTCGCGAAACGAGGGCAGAAAAAAGCCGGCGGTGCATGGGCACCACCGGCTTTGCGAATCAATTGGCGGTCGTTCTTAGAACTGCTTCTTCAGCTCGACGAACATGAAGCGGCCGATGATATCGTAGGTCGCTTCCACCGTGTTGTTCTCACCCGGGGGGTTGCCGTCGACCGGGACGTAGGGCGCCAGCTTGTTGAACAGGTTGTTGGCACCGGCCGTGATCGTCATGTTGCGGGCCCAATTGTGCCCGAAGCTCGGTACGGTATAGCTGAAGGTCAGATCCGTGGTGAAGTAGCTGGGGATCTTGTAGGGCGCACCGCTGATGGTGTCAGGATTCTGGCCGGGAGCGTTGCCCACGCCACCGTTGGTCGTGACCGTCGGAGTGTAGCTGAAGAACAGCGACGTCAGCAGCGAACCATAGGTGTGGTTGATGTAGGGCTTGATGACGTAGCCCGGCAGCAGCCCGTTCGCAAAACCCGCGCCATTGGTCCCGTCGGTGTAGGTCCGGGCGTATTGATAGGTGGGAGCCAGCGGGGACAGTGCGGCCGTGTAATTAAACAACACGTTGGCCGAGGCGCCCACGTCGAAGCGGCCCAGGCTCTCGGTCGTGAACTTGTAATCAACATTCACGTCCAAGCCATTGGTCCTCTGGTTGCCGAGCGGATTTTGGATTACATTGATCGTGCCGAAGTTGGTCGAGTTGACTTGGTTCGGCGCCGTCGAAGTTAGGCGTGTGCCATCCGCGAAGGTGAAGCCACTGGCGAATTGCGACGCAGAGCCATGAAGGTTGAGATCGGTAGCGATGCCCGTATAGTCAAATCCGCCAACTTTGTCCTGCTTGATATCGTAATAATCCACGGTGAAGGACAAGCCCTTGACCTGCTTGGGCGAGTAGACAAAACCAGCTGTATAAGAGGTCGAATTCGACGGCGTCAGCTTGGGATTGCTGTTCTGGATGGAGGAGATCTGGATGGTGGTGAGATTGCCCAGAGAACCACCAGAACCGCCCTGGCCATTGCCTTCAAGCAGGGTGAGCGTCGGGGAATTGCCGACGGTCGGGCCGAAGAGGCTGACAATCGCGGGTGCGATGAAGCCCTTCGCATAGGTGGCCCGAATGGCCAACTGGTTGTCGACCGGCAGCCAACGCACGCCAAACTTTGGCGTGTTGGCATTACCACCCGGGGAGATCTTCTCCTCGCGGTCAGCCAGGGTCAGATCAAGCGTATAAAGACCCGGCACATTCATCTTGGGCGAGGTTATCGGCACGCCCACTTCGAGGAAGGCGCCCCGGGTGCTGCGATCGCCGCCAGAGAACGGATTGGACGGATTGAAGCCGAGCGCGAGACCGTTGGCGAAGAGCCCGTCGACTGAGGCGCTGATTTCCTCCAACCGGTATTCAACTCCCAAGGCGAAGGTGAGGTCACCGGCCGGAAGTTCATAGGGTTTGCCCACGAGGCGGGCTTGGATGTTCCGCAGTGAGGCATCGCCGCTGGTGTATAGCGTCGTGGACAACAAGTTAAGCGTGGCTTGGTCATTGAAGCCCGGAAGCGCGAACGGGTTGTAGACCGGCACCGGGTTACCGGCCGCATCGTTCAAGGTAGACAGCGGCTTGCCCGCAGCGTTGTAAACGTAGTTGCCGTTGCCATCAAGCAGCGGAATCATGGCCTTGTTCATGTTGGAACCATTGGCACCACCCAAGGTGCGGGACAAGAGGCTGGCCCGGGAGTAATCGTAGGTGACATTCCAGCTATATTTGTCGTTGATCTCACCCTTGAAGCCCCCGACAAAGCGCCAGGTATTGGTCTCGTTGATGCTGGTGCGCTTACCGAGCTCGATTGTCCGGGTGCGGGCCGTCAGCGGTCCACCCGGGAAATCCACATTGAATACGTTGTAGGGATTGTTGGCCGGGATAAACAGCTGATTGGCCCCCAAGGAATTGGGTCCGAAACCGGCAATCGGGGACGGCGCCAGAGCGCTGCCTCCGTTGATCGTCTGCGCATAGAGGAAGTCGCCAAAGACCTCCAGACTCTTTCCAAAGAGCTCCTTTTCGCCGTTGGCGACGAAAATATTACGCTTGGTGTTTTCAATCAGCGGATTGCCAAAGAGCGTGGTGTTTAGAGCCGTAGCGCTGCCGCCGACCGCCTGCCCGGCGGGGGTCTTGGAGGCGACCAGATAAGTACCATTTGCGACCAAGTAATTAAGCGCCGCAAGACCGGTAAAGCCGCCGGTAACGGACGTATCATTGGGGCTGCTCTTGATGCCCGGGGAAGTTACGTTGGCTTTGAAACCAGGGTCTCCGACCGCGATCAGGGTCGAACCCGCCAGCACATCGCTGTTAACACGGCCCGGATAGGAACCGCTGAACACGGAGCTCGTCGCATTCAGACCCATGGCGGTGATCGCCGCGCCACCCGTGGTCGCGAGCGAACGGGAGGTCGTGAGCAAAGGGTTGTTCTCAAAGTGCTGCGCTCCGATGGTCAGTGAGAAGTCCTTCCCGGAAGCGCCGCCGATGATGTAGGTTTCGCGCGTCTTGTAATCGCCATTCTTGGTCGAGCCATAGCGCACCCCGGCTTCGAACCCGTTGTAATCCTTCTTCAGGATGATGTTCACCACGCCGCCGATGGCATCAGAGCCATAGACCGTCGACGCGCCGTCCTTCAGGATTTCGATGCGGTCGATCATTGCCGTCGGGATGGTGTTCAAGTCCACCAGCGTACCCGAGGAAAACGGTGAACCGACGATGCGCTGGCCGTTGATCAGGACGAGGGTCGTGAGGTTGCGGAGGGAGACGTTGGATTCGCCCGCTGAACCGTTGTTGGCTTCGGTACCGACGTTGCCGCTACCCGAGAAGAACGGGGTCAGTTGCCGCAGCAGCCGGATCGCGTCGGTCGCACCCGACTGTCCGATATCACTGCTCTCAATCGTTACCACCGGACTGGCGTTGACCGTCGCCGACACCGGCAGGAACGAGCCCGTCACGGTGAATTTTTCCAGCTTCAAAGTATCGTCGGCCGGTGCCGGAGCGGCTGGTGACTGGGCAAAAGCGGTGTTAACCGCGAAGAACGAAAGCCCGGCGCCAAGCAGCGCCAAAGGCTTCCGTAGATAACTTACGGAGCTATTGTTCATAGTTCTAGTTGGTGTGTGTTGGTAGGAAACCACCCGTAAAAGGCTAATTTCTTACGACGAATGGTGCATTTTCCGCGCCGAGTTTCAACCAATATCTATTGAGCTACCACCCCTCGTGAAGTTCATAACTATACTTATGTTATCCAGTAATATAGATCACGTCTGGACGGCCTAACGCCCGCCCCGTCTCGCTCAGATACTCGTCGCACTGCGACGCCCTCCCGTTCTCCCAGGCTGGCATAGAAGGAGGAAATCCTCGTATTTGGGGCCACCTTGGTCACTCAATCTTAGGCCCGCCAGCCCAGCCATGCAGTCACTATGACACCATATATGACACTCAATCAAACCCACGATGCTGGTCGCAGCAGCTGGATAGAGTCGGCCAATCACCCAGCCTCCGACTTTCCACTGCAAAACCTGCCCTTGGGCGTGTTTCGCCCATCGTTCTCTGCCGATCCCCGGCCCGGCATGGCGATCGGCTCGTCCATTCTGGACCTGGCGGCGGTCGCTCAAGCGGCGCTCTTGCCGCAGGCTTGTTCGGCGGTCGCGCCAGCGGCCCTCTCCGCAGCGTGCCGGCAACCCACCTTGAACAATCTCATGGCGCTCGGCGCCCCGGCATGGACCACGCTGCGGGGGCGGGTCAGTGAGTTGCTTGGAGCGGACACCTGCCCCGCCGGGGTGACGCGTTCCAAACTTGCATCCTGCCTGGTTCCCATGTCCGAAGCCGAGATGCTCTTGCCAGCCGACATCGGCGATTACACCGATTTCTACTCATCGGTTTTTCACGCCACCAATGTCGGCTCTATGTTCCGACCGGACCAGCCGCTCCTGCCCAATTACAAATGGATTCCCGTAGGTTATCATGGGCGCAGTTCCTCCATTGTCGTGAGCGGCACCCCGGTGCGACGCCCGCAAGGCCAGTTCAAGCCGACGGAAGCGGCAATCCCATCCTTCGGTCCATGCCGGAACCTCGACTATGAACTCGAGTTGGGCGCTTTCGTCGGACCAGGCAACTCGCTCGGCTCACCCGTGATGCTTTCCGAGGCTGAAAAACATATTTTCGGGGTCGTCTTGCTCAATGACTGGTCGGCTCGCGATATCCAGTCGTGGGAATACCAGCCGCTCGGTCCGTTTCTGGCGAAAAATTTCGCCACCAGCATCTCACCTTGGATCGTGACGATGGGGGCGCTTGCGCCCTTCCGGGTTCCGGCGTTCGCCCGGGCGGCCCACGATCCGGCCCCTCTTCCCTACCTGGCGGACATCGGCGATGCCGCCCACGGCGGCCTGGACCTCACGCTGGAGGTTTCGCTGCAAACTCCGGCCATGCGGACAGCCGGCCGCGAACCACACCGGCTTTCCTCCGGCAATTTCCAACAAATGTATTGGACTTTGGCGCAACTGCTCGCCCATCACACCAGCAATGGGTGCAACCTCCGCCCCGGCGATCTGCTCGGCAGCGGCACGGTTTCGGGCGCCACGAAGGACTCGCGCGGCTGCCTGCTCGAGCTTTCCTGGCGCGGCACGGAACCGCTCATGCTGCCGGGCGGTGAAAAGCGCCGGTTCCTGCAGGATGGCGACGAGATCGTCCTGCGCGGTTTCGCCGAGCGTCCGGGGTTCCGTCGCATCGGGCTCGGCGAGTGCCGGGGGCGCGTGCTGCCCGCCTAGGAATGACCCGCTGGCGGGTCTCCTCCGTCCCGGCGAAACTTAAGGCAGCTTGGCCTCGGTCACCTTCTTTGACTGCGCCGCGCGGAAGTCCTCCAGCGCCTGCTTGATCCTGGCGTCCCCGTGGGCAAGCACGGCCACGGCGAACAGCGCCGCATTGATTGCACCGGGTTTGCCGATGGCGAATGTGGCCACCGGTACGCCGCCGGGCATCTGCACCATCGAGAGCAATGAATCGAGGCCCTTGAGCGACGCCGACTCCATGGGCACGCCGAGGACCGGCAGCGGCGTGAGCGCCGCCGCCACGCCGGCGAGGTGCGCTGCGCCGCCAGCGGCGGCGATGATCACCTTCAGGCCGCGGGCCTCGGCGCCCGAACACCACTCAAAGGCAAGGTGCGGTGTGCGGTGCGCACTGATGACCCGCTTTTCGTACCCGACACCGAGCTGGTCGAGCGTCTGGGCACAATGCTGCATCGTGTCCCAGTCCGAGGTGCTGCCCATGATGATCCCGACAAGTGTTTTTGCCATGGGCCCAGCGAAAACTCTCCCGGAAAGAGGCGCAAGGCTGGAGGAGCCCTGCGCCCGGGGAAACCTGTCTTAAAGCAGCGGTGTGCCCTTCGGCACCCGGACAATGATGGTGCCGGCGATCTTGTCGTGCCAGGACTGCTTGTCGTCATCGAACGCGACCCAGATGAACCCGAGGCCGGCCACGACGAGCGAAAGGAATGCGCTCAGGGCACGGATGGTCGCAACGCCCCAGGTCACGGGACGGTCGTCGAGCCGCACGAGCTTGAGCCCGCAGATGACGCCGCCGATCGTCGTGCCCTTGGTCGCCCACATTACAATGCAATAAAGAGCATACCAGAACGGGAAGACTCCGCCCAATCCGCCCAAGACACGATGCAACAGTCCCAACAGGATGCCCACCATGATGGCGTCCAGCAAGGAGGCGAGGAACCGGAACCAGAAACCCGCACGCGGCAGTGTGGCCGCGGAAATCACCGGCGGGAGTTGTGACGTCGCCGGGGCTGCGCGGGCCGCTTCATCCAGGACGGGCGGCACGGCGGCAGCGGCCGCCGCTGATTTGGCGGCGGCGGCCGTCCGGCTGCTCTTCAGCGCCAGCAGCAGCGTATAGACAACCACCCCGAGCCCAAGCACGCCCAGCGCCTTGTAGACGATGAATCCCAAGATCGGCACGGTGTAGAGGCCGAGCACGATCAACCCGCCGATGATCACGGCGAAAACCGGATGCGCCAGTGGGCCTTCGCCGAAGAGCCTGGTGACGCGACGACCGAGCCAGGCCAGCATCACGGCCTTCCCGAACAGCGCGGCCAAAAACAGTCCAAGGGTGAAAAGCGGAATCAGGGCCAATCCTATGCCGATCGCCAGCGTCAGCACCAGCAACAGGTAGGCGACCGGCGTCAATAGCAGGGTGAGCACGGCGGAAAGGATCGAGTAGCCGGGCCGATCCTCGAGAGTCTGGGCGCACTTGGTCACGCCGCCCGGTGCCACCAACGCGACCAAGGTGTAAAAAGCCAGGAACGCGAAGGCAATGCACCAAGCCCACAGCAGATGCTCCCCAAAGGCCAGCGGGCGCGCATAAAGGAAACAGTGCTCAAACCAGGCGCGGAGGAATCCGAAACTGAAATGATGTCCGCCAAGCGCGATGTGCTGGACATTGCCATGCACGACCGCCTTCGCGTCGCGGATCACCTCGCCCCCGACACAAACCATCTCACCGTCGACGACGGCCTCGGGGCCGAGTTCGATGTTGCCGAGCACGGCGACAACCTGGCCCCTTACGTGGCCGTTCACATGGGTGGTCCCGAGCACCGACACCGCCGCGTCACCGACCGTCCCACCCGTCACCCGCGTGTCGCCAACGACCGAGACGACCGCATTGCCGACCTCGCCCGACGAGGTCGACGAGCCCAGAACGGAAACCACGGCATCACTCACCTCGCCGGCCGACGTGGATGACCCGAAAACAGAGATGACCGCATCGGCCTGCTCACCCACCGCCAGAGAGCTGTCCTGAAAGATACCGACCCGCGCATTGTCCGAGTGATGGCGGCCGATCCGGACGTGCCCATGCCGGGACTTGGCTGAATCGTCCTCGGACCTCTGCGATTTGTCGTCGGCGCCAAGCTCGCGCAACGGGGCCTCCGGCTTCTTCTCCACGGCCGCGGACGTTTCGGGCGCGGCGGACTGTTCCGCCGTGGCCATCGCCGGCAGTTCAGCGGCCGGGGCCGGAGCGGCCTTCCCCTCGGTTGCCGCTGGCACCGGCGGTGCCGGCGGCTTTTCCTCGGCCTGCAGCACCAGCGCGAGGGCGAACGCCAGCCAGAGGGCAAAGACGGTTGTGGTGGATTTGGTCTTCATGGGGAAAGGGGATCAGTTGTTGCGGTAAAGCGTCCGGTAGGCGAAGGCGCCGAGACCAAAGAAGGTGACATACATGAGGGCGACGGCGGTCGCGCCACCGTAGAGCCAGAGCGGCGGGATCCGGTCGACGACCTGCGTCCCAAGTTCGACGACCCAGGCGGCCACACGGTAGATGCTGGCGAAGACGCTCAGGCGCTCGCCCACCTGCACGGCGAGACCGCTTTGCTGGACGCCATTGAAACCGAGATAGAACCCAGCCACGACCACACCGGTCACCGCGGTCGCCAGGGCCAGGAACGTGGTGCGGACCGCCGCCGGCCAGTGGCTCCACGCCTTGTGATACCACGGGATCATCGCCTGCTGCTCAATGGCGGCCATGACGCGGGCCTCGAGGGAACGCGGGGCGCGCCGCGCGGGCAGCGACCGGAGGGTCGAGTGGATGAAGTGTTCAAGTTCTTGCTCGTTGAGCTTTTTCATGGGGCCTCCGGATCAGGTGGAAAATTGTTCACGGCTGGCGCCGCTACGGGTGAGAATCTTGGCCAGGGCTTCGCGGCCGCGCAGGATGTCGGTCTTGACCTTGCTGAGGGATACCCGGGTTTTTCGCGCGATGTCCTCATAGGGCATGTCTTCGAAATGGTAAAGCACCAGCGGCACGCGCTGGTGCTCCGGCAGTTTCTCCAAGGCGCGCTCGACCCATTCGCGGCGCTCGCTGGAATCGACGCCGGAGAAGAACGTGTCGGGCGCGGCGAATTCGACTTCCTTCTCCCCGCCTTCGTCGTCCTTGTGCACGATGTCGGAGAAGAAGGTCCACCGCTTCTTGTAGCGCTGGATGTGGTTGATCGAAAGATTCGTTGCCACGGTCTTCAGCCAGCCGCCCGCCGTCGGGCTGCCGCTGAGGTTGTCCCAATGCGCGTGGGCCTTGATGAACACTTCCTGCGCAATATCCTCCGCCTGCGTCTCGTTGCCGGTGAGCCGTACTGCGGTGGAGTAGACCATATCTTGGTAGTTGCGCATGAACGTAGTGAAGTCGGGCGGGGCCGTTATTCCCTGGTTGGATTCTTGCACTGTGGGTTTGTCATTCACGCTGAGAACACTGCGCTGACCTACTAAGTTGCAGATTCCTCCTGCCACGCAAAGCGCGAACCGCCAAGCCCATAAGCCTACTGACACGGCACCCCGGCCACGGTTGCAGGAATCACCGCCGCCACACCGTCTAACCGACGGGATAAGCGGCGGTTTTGCTCCATTCGGATGAGCCAGCAGCCCTTGCCAATATGCAACGGTGGCGGCACTTTGGCGCCAACATTAACCGCGGCGGTCCTCCCGCTTATCCCCATGTCCTCGTTCCTCGCTCCCGACCCCAAAATCGAATCCGCCGTCCGCGCCAAGGGCGAACGGCTCTTCGCCTTGATGGACCAGCAGCCGCCCCCGGCGCTGTTTTCCAAGAAAGGCGCCTACGCCCGCCTTATGGAATGGTCGATGAAGGACCCCGTCTTCAAAACCCAGCTCTTCCGCTTCGTCGACGTCCTCCCCTCCCTCCATTCCTCCGCCGAAATCGTCCGCCACTTGCAGGAATACCTCGGTGACAAGGCCGTCGAACTCAACCCCGCCCTCAAGGCCGGCCTCGCCGCCTCATCCTTCGCCCCCGCGCTCGTCGCCACCCCCGTCAAGGCCCAGATTGTCGACATGGCTGGCCAATTCGTCCCCGGCGAGACCGGCGAGGATCTCATCAGGCAGATCCGCAAAAACGTGAAACTCGGCCTCGCCACGACGATCGACCTGCTCGGCGAGACTGTCGTCAATGACGCCGAGGCCGACGTGTTCCTCAAGCGCAATCTCGAGATCCTCGACTCCGTTTCCAAATTCTATGCGAAGGAACCCACGCCGGCTTTCAGCGACACCGGTCCGGCCGGTCCCCTTCCCCGCCTCAATCTCTCCGTCAAGATCTCCGCGCTCACGCCCGACGTTCATCCGGCCGACCCGGAGAACTCCATCACCGCCCTGAAGGAGCGCTTCCGTCCCATCCTCCGCCGCGCGGCCGAGGTCGGCGCGCTGATCAACTTCGACATGGAGAGCTATAAGCTGAAGGACCTCACGCTCCAGCTCTTCAAGTCCATCCTCGAGGAACCCGAGTTCGCACAGAAGCCCGCAATCGGCATCGCCCTCCAAGCCTATCTGCGCGACTGCGAGGCCGACCTCCGCGATCTCGTCGCCTGGGCGCGGAAGAACAAACGCCACCTCAACATCCGCCTCGTGAAGGGCGCCTACTGGGATTTCGAGACCATCATCGCCCAGCAACGCGACTGGCCCATCCCGGTCTGGCAGAAAAAGCCCGAGTCCGACGCCAACTACGAGAAGCTCACGGTCTTTCTCCTCGAGAACATCGACGTCGTCACGCCAAACTTCGCCTCGCACAACGTCCGTTCCGTCGCCCACGCCATCGCGCAGGCCGAACGCTTCGGCATCGACCCGCGCGCCTACGAGTTCCAAGCGCTCTACGGCATGGCCGACGAGTTGAAGGCCGCGCTCCTCCAGCTGGGCCATCGCGTCCGCGAGTATTGCGCCATCGGCGAACTGCTCCCCGGCATGGCCTATCTCGTCCGCCGCCTGCTCG
>CAZZDB010000052.1:0-20456 GCA_964652485.1 uncultured Oleiharenicola sp. | reverse complement strand
GCGGGAGCGCGGCGTAATCGGGCATGTGCGGGTTCGGATTGCGGAGCTTGCCGAGATAGGTCGTGCGCGGGCGGATGTTGAGGTAGCCGAGGACCGCGTAGTCGCGATCCTGGGCCTTGGCGCGGGAGACGGCGCTGTTCACGTCCTTGATGTTGCCAAAGACGATGGCCTCGACCGGGCAGACTTGCTGGCAGGCGGTCTTGACCGTGCCGTCGGGAATCTCGACGTTGCCGCTGGCGCCGGCCTCCCGCTTCTGGGCGATCTTGGCCTGCTGCACGCGCTGGACGCAATAGGTGCACTTCTCCATGACGCCGCGCATGCGCACGGTGACATCGGGATTCTTCACCAACTTCAGGAGCTCGGGCATGTCGCTCTGGTGGCCGAGCGGACCCATGTAGAGGGCGTCGGTGGCGCGCTTGTTGAAATCGAAGAAATTGAAACGACGGACCTTGTAAGGGCAGTTGTTCGCGCAATAGCGGGTGCCGATGCAACGGTTGTAGGCCATCACGTTGATGCCCTCGTTGTCGTGCACCGTGGCGTTGACCGGGCACACGGTCTCGCACGGCGCGAGTTCGCAGTGCTGGCAGGTCATCGGCTGCATCGAAACCTGCGGGTCCTCGGGGAGGATCTTGTTGCCCTCCGCCCCGAAGGCCTCGGCGTCGGCGTGGCCGTCCGAATAGTAGCGGTCGAGGCGGATCCACTGCATCTCACGGCCGCGGAGCACCTGGTCCTTGCCGACGATCGGGATGTTGTTCTCCGCCTGACAGGCGATGATGCAGGCGTTGCAGCCGATGCAGGTGTTGAGATCGATCGACATGCCCCACTGGTGGACGCCGTCGAAGTTGGGCGTCTCGTAGAGCGAATTGCCACGGGGCGTCGTGGTGGCGCGGGCCGTGGTGATGATGGCCTTCTGTTCCGGTGAAAGCTTGGCAAACTCCTCCGGCTTCAGGTCGCCGTAGATCGCGGGCGAATGCGACTCCATGCCGATCCCCGCCACAAACGTCGGGTTGTTCTTGTAGCCAAACTCGCCGTCGTAATTGGCCTCGCGGATGATGTCGCGCCCTTCCATCGACCAGTGCTCCTGCGTGTTGGCGAGTTTCATGCGCTCGCCGGTGTCACGAAGGGTCGCGCCGGCGCCGAAGCCCGCGGCGTCGCTCGTCCGGACCGCATAGGCGCTGAAACCCGTGCCCGTGCCGATATGGCCTGACCGGGTGCGCCCGTAGCCGAGCGGCAGGACAATGGTGTAATTGGCGAGGCCTGGCTGGATGTGCACCGGTCCGGTCACCTTGCGGCCGTTGACGAGGACTTCGAAGATCCGCGCATTCTCCTTGCCTTGGTAAAACTCGGCCTCCTCCTTGCGGGCGACCTGGAGCAGGCTGCCCGCGGGGACAATGCCAAGCTCCTTGGCGAGCCGCGGGCTGACCAGGATGGCGTTGTCCCACGAAATCTTCGTCATCGGGTCCGGGCACTCCTGCAGCCAGCCGTTGTTGGCGAAGCGGCCGTCGTCCATCTTGTGGTCGCAGATGAAACGCACCTCGAGATTCCGGGCGGAAAGCAGGGGAACCTCGGGACTATTCGCCAAGGCGGCAACAGCGCGCTGGGGATCGAAAGCCACCGTCACAACCTTGTAGGCCGAGCCCTCAAGCAGGCCGTCGTGCAGGAATTTCTCGAACGCCTTCTTCGGGTCGCCGTGCGTCAGTTGGGTGATCGTGGTGTAGACCTGCAGGTAGGCATCCGGGGTCTCCTCCCCGGCCACGCGCGCAAGCAACTCGACCTCCGACATGCCGTTGAAGAGCGGCATGATCATCGGCTGGATCGGCACGATGGTGCCTTCCACGGTGCGGGCATCGCCCCAGGATTCGAGATAGTGTGTCGCCGCGATGTGCGTGCCAGCGAGGGCCGAGGTCTCGTCCTGATAGTAGCCGAAGCGGATGACATCGGGCACCGATTTCATCAGCACCCCGAAATCGAGGTCCGCCGGCGCGTTGTAGGCGGGGTTGCCGCCGACGATGACCAGGGTCTTGACCGATCCGCCCTTGATGGCGGTGGCGAGCGCCGTGATGCCGGAGGCCTGCGACGGCTCGATTTCCACGAAGTCGACGGTCTTGCCCAGGTTGCCGAGCCCGGCGTTGATGGCGTTGACCAGCACGTGGACCTGCACCGGCTGGTGGGCGCCGGCGATGACGAGGCTCTCGCCCGCGTGCTGCAGCAAATCCGCGGCGCACTGCTCGATCCACTGCGGGTTGACCTCGAGCCCCTTGGCGAGCGGCGCATACCGGTCGGTGCCCAGAACCTTGTCCGCCAGCGCGGCGGTGAGCGCGAGAACGTGGCTGCTGGCGAGTCGCAGGCGGTGGTCCGCCATGCTGCCGGTCAGCGAGAACCCACTCTCGGCGACATAGAGGCGGTTCATCTCGTCGTCCTTCTTCACCACGCGTCGGCCCTTGGCAAACTCCCGGGCGTAGTAGAGCGAGCCGGCCTCGGCGTGCAGGAAATCGGCCTCAAGGCTGACGATGCGCCTGGCGGCGGCGAAGCGGTACACGGGCTTGACGTTCTGGCCAAACGAAGCCTGCGCAGCGGCGACCGGCGGCTCGTCCTGCACGGGTTCATATTCGGCCCAGATGGCGCGCGGGAAAAGCTTCTTCAGCTTGGCCACGAGACGGGCGCGGGTCGGCGACGCGGACTCATCGGCGAGGAACGCCAGACCCTCGCCGTTGCCGGCGTAGGTCTTGTTGATGCCCCCGAGAATATCGGCCACCTGGCCGTTGTTCAGCGCCACGCCGCCCTTCGCATGGGCCGTGGCGCGCTCCGGGTCGTAGAGATCAAGCACCGACGCCTGCGCGAGCAGACTGCTGGCGCCGCCGTGCGGCCGGTAGCTCGGGTTGCCCTCGACCTTGGTCGGACGGCCCTGGTGAGTCTCCGCGAGCAGCGGGATCGCCGCCTTGCGCAGCGGCATGGCCGTCGCGAAATAAAGCGGGAGGCCGGGCACGGTATATTCGACGGACCTGCCGTAGGGCAGGATATGAGCCTCCGGGCGGCGGCAGCCGGCGAGGCCGAGGCCGCCAAGCGCGAACGAGGCCGCCATCAAACGCATGAACTGGCGGCGGTCGACGCCCTCCATCGATGAGGCTCCCTCGGGAAACTCGCGGGCCAAGTGCTCGCGGAAGCCGGGTGTGTCCGCCAGCTCGTCGAGGCTGCGCCAGTATTGCGGACCGGTTTTTGCCGGCAGAGAAGACATGGTATCATCAGCAGTCGACGCAGGAATGGCAGCCAGCGGAAAACCGGTCAGCTCGCGTTGCGCGGGGGCGGAATGATCAAATTTGCGTTTCATCAGCGATGGCAGCCGGAGCAGCTGGTCGGCGGCATGAGCTTCCAATGGTCGACGAGCTCTTTCGCCTGCTGGAGTTTGCCCTGCTCGGCGAGGGTTTGGGAATCGAGATTGAAGACATCCTCCGGGTTGCGGATGCGGGAGGCCGGATCGCGGTGGCAGTCGAGGCACCAGCTCATGCTGTGGGGCTTGGCGTGGTAAACGGCAGTCATCTCGTTGACCTTGCCGTGGCATTCGACGCAGCTGACGCCGCGGTTCACGTGGACGGAATGGTTGAAATAGACGTAGTCGGGAGTCTGGTGGATCTTCACCCACGGCACCGGATCGCCGGTCCGGTAGCTCTCGCGCACGACCTCGAGCAGCGGGCTCGTGCTCTTGATGACGCTATGGCAATTCATGCAGGTCTGGGCGGCGGGCACGCTGGAGGTGCCGGACTTCTCGACCGAGGCGTGGCAGTAGCGGCAATCCATGCCGAGCTGGCCGACGTGCAGGCTGTGATCGAACGGAACCGGCTGGACCGGCTGGTAGCCGACGCGCAGGTAGGCTGGCGTCGCATAATAGGTGATGCCCGCGGCCGCGACACCGCCCAGCACCAGCAGGAAAATCACGATCTGCAGCGGCAGAGCGTTGGCTGATTTGGGGAAAATCTTCGACATGATGGCCGCTGAGGTCGCGTTATCGGTAAACCCGACGGTTAGACGCTGCCGGCCCTGCGGGCCACGGCACGCTGGTCGGGGCGGAGGACGAATGCAGGGACCCTCGCAGTGGCCGACTTGCCGGCGGACCGCGCAATCAGGCCCGGGGCAATCCCAACCAAGGCCAACAGGCCGCCCAGCTTGGCAAAGAATGTTTTACGCGAACAGTGTGGACTCACAGTGTGGTGTGTGCGGTTCAAATTCGGTCCAAAGCAAAGAAGCCGCCCCACCAATGTAAAACAAAATTTGGAGGAGGTTGGTATATCAGGCGATTATTAGCCAATCCCGGCCTGCGGGCATGCGCACTAATTGTCGCTCTTTCGGAGAAAATCGCCCTGATGCCCGGTGGAGCTGCGTCTGAAACCTCAGGGCAACCTGACAATCCGATCGGCCCCGGGTCGCCCCCGGAGGAAATCATGCACTTCCGCCTCCATCTGCTCGGTCAACCGGCGCATCCCCTCCCCCGCGTAGATCCAAATGGTCAGCCCGCCGACCCTTTCCCGTTCTTTCGGCTCGCCGAAACGGCGCCGCAGGGATGCTTCGTCCAGGCCATCTGTGATGATGAAGGTATAATCCGGCACCGTCAGGCGTTTGCCGCCTGAACCGCTTTCATAGAACCAGAAGGCGTTGTCGTTCCAAAAACCGGCGTTGCCCTGCGGGCGCAGGGCAAACAAGAACGCGGGGGCATGCGTCAGTGTGTTAAATTCATGGGCATGCCAGTAGTCGCTCAACCCATGGTGAAGATTCCGGCCCACCAGAAATTCGTCCAACCGCGCCTGTCGCTCCGGATAAGCCCAGCGCAGGGCCTCCAGGCGGATCCGAGGCAGCGCCAGGAGGGCCAACCCGACCCAGATCACGCCAAGAATCGACAGACAACGCAGATCACCGGCCCACGGTTTGAAGCTGGGCAGCAGCCACACCAGCGCGAGCCAGCCCGGAAACACGAGCCAAGGCAAAATGTAGCGCACGTGGTGTGCGTCCCGCCAATAGGCCGTTGCCAGCGGCAGCAAGGTGGTCGTCACCAGCCCGCCCAAGGCGAACCAGACCGCCGGTTTCGCCGCGCTCCCGCGTGGCGGGCTCTGGCGACACCAGAGGAACGCGGTGACGGCCAATGACACGAAGGCCACGGCCAGCAGCCCCCAGGCTCCTGGAGCAAGCGTCTGGAACACATCGCGGATAAAACTCGTGGTCGCACCCTTGATGGCCGAGGGAGTCGGGGCATACCGCACGACCTTGGAAAAATTGAACCAACCGGCGAGGGCCAGCGCGGTCCGCACGACCGCCACGAGGGCCAGCGCGCCCAAAAGCGCCTGCGCATAGGCGAGCACCCGCGGACGCCGCCAGTTCCAGCCGGCCTGGGCCCACAGGCCAACGCCCAGCGGCAGCGCCGCCTGGGTGAGGAACAGCGTGTCGGACATACTTCCCAGAAATAGCACGGTCAGGGCCACAAGCCACCGGCCCGCGGGCGGGCGGTTGTCTTCCGGTCCGGTCCACAGACTGAAACTGGCCAGCCCGAGCAGAATCGCGCCGCCATGAAAACCCACGGTGCCAAGCAGCCAGAGGTAATGGGCATGATCCGCCACTGGCTGCCAGGCCAGCAGCATGTTCACCAGTGCGACTCCGCCCAGCCACGCCGCCCAGCCGGTGCTCGTGGCGCGCTGCAACGACCAACCAGTGAGCACCGCAAGCGACAAGAACGTGAAAACCACGTAGGCCGGCAGTATTGGACCCGGACCGCCCAGCGCGCGCAGCAGGATGGCCACGGCCATGTCCGGGAACAAATACGGCGCGGAGCTGAGCGTCCAACCCGCGAGCGGATAGCGGCCCGCGAGCACGTCCTCGGCAAACAACTGCGGGTAAAGATAGTCGGCGCTGAGCCAGGGCTGGAAATAGCGGGCGGCGAGCGCCAGCGCCTGCAAACCCACCGCCACCAGGCCGAGAAACCAGATCACGGCGGCCAGACGGGATCTTGACATGGCGCGCGGCTCCGGCGCTAGGACACAAACTCGCCGTCCCGCATCGGCTTGATCTCGTCGCACCGGTTGGCGATCTCCGGATTGTGGGTCACGAGCACCACCGCCTGGCCGTTTTCCTTGGCCAGTTTCGTCAGGAGTTCAAACACGAGCGTGGAATTGCGGACGTCGAGGTTGCCGGTGGGCTCGTCCGCGAGAATGATGGCCGGCTGGTTGGCCAGGGCGCGGGCGACGGCCACGCGCTGCTGTTCGCCGCCGGAAAGCTGCGTCGCAAGGCGGTGCGTCTTGTCGCCCAGACCGACATCCCCCAGCAGGGAACGGGCGCGGTCCTCCATCTGCGCCTCGGTCAGGCGGCCGAGCTTGCGCATCGGCATCATGACGTTGTCGATCGCTGAGAATTCCTGCATGAGAAAGTGGAACTGGAAGACAAAGCCGATGTGCTCGCAGCGGGCCGCGGTGCGCTCGAGGTCGCTGCTGTTCGACATGAGCTGGTTACTGATCCAGATGGAGCCGCCGTCGGGCTGGTCGAGCAGGCCGAGCAGGTAGAGGAGCGTGCTCTTGCCGCAACCGGAGGGGCCGACGATCGCTGTGACGTTGCCCCGCCGGGCCTCGAAGGAGACACCCCGGAGCACATGCACGCGGCCCTCTTCCTGGCCGAGGTAGCGGTGCAGTTTTTCGCAGCGGAGAGCGATGTCGGAGCGAGGAGAAGCCATGATGGTTAGCCGGAGGTGCCGCGGATGATGTCCCCCGGCTCGAACCGAGCGGCCCGACGGGCCGGGACGAGGCTGGCGATCGTGACCATCACGATGGCGGTGGCGCTGGCCTCGACGTAGTCCCAGACGGACCAGGACACGATGAACTTGTCGGTTGCGAAAATGCCGCGGATGCGGATGTCGGTCTGCGAGACCGCGTAAGTGATGCCAGCCCCCAGCCCGCAGCCGAGCACGATGCCGATGGCCAGGACGATCACCGCCTGCCAGATGAAGATCGAGGAGATGTCCTCCCGCGTGTAACCCATCGAGCGGAGGATCGCGATCTCCTTGGTCTTCTCGAGGACGATCATGGCGAGGGTGTTGAACATCGCGAGACCGGCGATGAGGGTGAAGACGGACACCGTAATGCCGGATGAGACCCGCAAGGCGCTGAATACCCCCAACCAGGTCTTCTCGCGTTCCTGCCAACTGCGGGCACCGTGCATGACCACCTCCTCCATGTGGTTGGAGTCCTCGATCGCGCGATCCTTGTCGTAAAGGCTGATCTGGATGAAGCTGGCCCCGGTCGGCTTCTTAAGCTGGGACCGGGCTTCATTCAGTTGGAGATAGATGCGTTCCTTGTCGATGTCACTGACCCCGGTCTCGTAGATGGCCGCGACCCGGTAGCGTCGCGACTGGCCGGCGGAATCCAAGATGAAGGATTCACCCACGCCCAGTTGCAGGCGGTCGGAAATCACCTTGCCGATGAGGGCGCTCGAAGGCGTGTTGCGAAAATCGTCGAGGCTCCCCTGCACGATCTGGTGGGCCAGCTCGGATACCATCAGGTGGTTTTCCAGCACGATGCCGAAGACCTTCACCGAATCGCTCTTGAAGGAACTGCGGATCACGGCGGACCCTGTAAGCACCTCGGAAAGGCCGGAGACGTTCTTGAATTCACGGAGCGCGTCCATGACCAGCTTGGGCTCCTCGATGCCCTCGATGTATTGACGGCCCTCCTTCTGGGCGATCTGGAAGTTCGATTCGCTGCCGCCGCCCGCCGCCTCCATCGAACGGATGGTGTCCTGGATCTTGTCCTCGACGCGGATCGCGCCGTTGGTGCCCAGGATCGTCTTGATGAAGAAATCCTCGAAGCCGCTGGTCGTGGCCTGCGTGACGATGAACAGGCCCACCCCCAGGATGATGCAGGCCAGGCTCATGAGCATGGCGCGCTTCTTGGCCGTGAGAAAACGAAATGCGATCCGCAGGGTCGGTGACATTAGGGGAAGGCCGGGCTCGCGGGGAGCGGACGGTTCACTTGGTTAGCGGCTTGACCTGCTCGGTGCGCACGCGATCACCGTCCTTGAAGCGGTCCAATTCCTCCACGATCACCTGCTCCCCTTCCTTCAAGCCGCTCAGGACCTCGGCGACGTTCATCACCACATAGCCCAGCTGGACCTTCCGCAATTCAACCCGGCCGCCGTTGACCACAAAAATCTCGTTGCCGCGCAGGGCGCGGCGCGGCACCACCGCCGGGGCGTCGCGCTCGCCGATCACGATGCTGACCTCGCCGGTCAGCCCCGGCACCAGCTTCTCGGGCTCGATCCCTACGTTCAGGTAGACGACATAACGCTGCGTCTCGGCATCCGCGGTCGGCAGTCGCTTGGTGACGGACGCCCCGTAGAGCTGTGCTCCGTAGCCGAGGAAGCGGACCGAGGCCTTCTGGCCGACCCTGATGCCGGCGAAATTCTCCTCGCTCACCTTGGCCTCGACGGTGCGGTTGGTGGAGATGATGGTCGCAATCGGTGAGTTCGCCCCGATCAGATCGCCCGGCCGGGCCAGCACCTGCGAGATGACGCCGTCAAACGGGGCGTAGAAGGTCATCTTTTCCAGCTGGCGGCGTTTGACCCGCAGGGTGTTCGCATAGGTCTCGGATTTTTGCGCGTTCTCGACGTCCTCGAGCTGCACCCGTTGTTCGGCCTGCTTGACCAGCCGCTGCTGCCGCGTGAGCTCGGACTCGGAGATGCCGCCGAGCTTGAGCATGCGCTCCTTGTCGGCGAGGTCATCCTTGCCGTTGGCCAGCTCAAGCTTCAGCGAGGAACCGACCGCGACACGTTTCTTATGGGCTTCGAAATCACTCTCGATCTGCTGGATCTCGAGTTCGAGGTCGCCCGTGTCGAGCGAGACGAGAAAGTCGCCCTTGTGCACCTGCCGGCCGAGATCGAGATCACTGCGAGCCACGCGGCCGGCAACCTCGCTCTTCAGCTCCATCTGGTATTCCGCGGAGACATTCACGCTGCCCGGCACGGCGTTGATCGCCAGGCTGTGCACAACCGGGGCCACGACCGCGACCGGCCGCATGTAATAGACCACCACCCAAGTCCCCGCGGCGAGGACCGCAAGCGTGATCAGGAAAGGAAGGCCGAAGAATTTATTTCGCATGACTTAGGTATCTGACTGAGAGATTTTGCAGGGCGGGGTCGAGGTCCAGGGCCGACAGGAACTCCGCCCACCGGGACAGGAATTCGGCCCGCGCTCCGACGGCATTGAGATCACTTTGATAATATACGGCGCGAGTGGAATCAACCGTGAGCTGGCTGCCGACGCCCCGAGCGCGGTCCTGCTCCACCAGCGTGACTGCATTGGCCTGGATGTCGCGACGTGTGTCCGCCAACTTCATGGCCCGCGCGGCAAAGTTGAGCTGATGCTCAAGGTCTTTGATCTGATCGGCGGTGGTGCGCAGGTAGGTTTCAAGTTGCTGCTCGTAGGTGCGTTTTGTCAGCAGGGTGGAACGCTTGGCACCCTTGGTGGCAAAACCGTCGAAAATGGTCCACGAGGCCGTCACGCTCACGGCTTGGGACGTCACGCCCGCCTGCGAGATGGAGCCTTGGGAGGCACTGGTCGAGTTCGCCACAACATAGCCGGCCGACATGCCGACCTTGGGGAACAGCCGGTATTTGGCTATCTTGTAGCTTAGGTCGGCTTGCTGGATGTAGTCTCGATAGATCTGGGCCTGCGCTGTGTTTTCGATCTCGAAGTTGAGAAATTTTGCCATCAGCGGCGCGGTGAAATCCGTACCGTAAAACAATCCCGGGAGAGAAAGGTCATCCGGGACGGCCGAGAGATCGAGTCCGGTCAGGCCGGTCAACTGGCAGAAGGTGCGGATGCCCGCGTCCATGGCGGCACTGGCCCGATCGCGACCGAGTTCCGCCTCGTCGACGGCCAAGCGCGGAGCGATGATGCCCCCCGGTGAAATCCGGCCGGTGCGCAGCCGTTCCTCCTCGATGGCCAGGTTGGACTTGGAGAGTTTCAACCCAAACTCGGCGTTGCGCAGGTTCATCTTCTTGATGATCAGACCGGTGTATTGGGAACGAATGTTCACCGCGAGGAGGCGGTAAGCTTCCGCGAAGTTCTTCTCGGCGATCCGCAGACCGATTTTCGCGATCTCCGCCTGTGCCCTGATCGTGCCCCAGTAGAATATAGGCTGGCTCAGTGAAATGGAGTAATAGATGCCGCTGGCCTGGCTGCTGACGTTCGTATTGCTGGAAACGGCCGCCGTGCTGGTGGAATACGAAACTCCGCTGCCGATGCTCGGCCACAAGGCGGCGTCGGACTGGATCTTGTTGGCCTCGGCCTGCGCGATGTCGATGTTGCGCTGGAGCATCTGGGTGGATTGGGTCAGTGCCTTTTCCAGGATCGGCTTGAGCTGGGGAAAGAGATCCTCGGCCAACGGCGCGGTGTTCGCCGACTGCGCCAGCAGTCCGGCCGGCAGGAGCATCAGGACCGCACAGGCCAACAACCCGCGACGAGGATGAGTGAGGAAACTGGTAAACATAATGAAACCCAGCCGCCGAGGTGACCGGGCAATCGCCTCAGACCGCTTCATTTCAAAGGGCATTGCAATCTAGAAATCCCCCCGTGAGACCGCGGGGGCCCAACAGTGCGTAAAACCTGGGGACCTTGACCATGAATCATAACATCTGGATATGACGCCTTGAATTGGCTCCAGCCGGGAAGGGGAAAACTGTCGCCCCGAGACTAGGGACCGTCTCCGCTACATCCGCACGGCTTCCGGTTGACCCGACGTGCAGCAAGCTGTCCGACCTCTCGCCCCGATCTTTTGTTCCCCATCATTTCCGGCGCAGAGTGAAGGTAGACGACGGGCAGGTGCCAGGAGCCCTCTTGCGTGCGGCCTACCGGTCCGCGGACTACCTACGATCGGCTCTCACCATGAATTGAATACTCAGATCCTCCCCGGATCACGGTCATGCCGACCGCGGTTTTTCCGCGGCTCATCGATCGGCGACAAGCTGAACCGTTCTGATCGTAAGAGAATTTTCTTGGGTTGGGCCCGTCACCGGTTACCTAAGGCTTTTCAGCTTTACAGGTCCAGCCCCACAATTGACGTCTTCGTTCTACATTTTCCCGGTTCTGGTACGACCGACCGCCTACGCCGCGGCGGTAACATTATCCCGGGGTCGGTCTGCGCCGTCACGATGAGCCCAGATTGCCCGGATATCATCCACCAGCACCTCGCGAAGGTAAGGGACCACTTCGAGGCGGCCCCCACGACTTCAAACTGGGCGGCACGGAGCTACCGCCGATGGCTGGCGCACTATTACAACCTGATCATTCCGGCGGACGCCAGTGTGCTGGAAGTCGGTTGCGGATCAGGGGAACTGCTCGTATCGATCCGGGCGGCGCGCAAGACAGGCATCGATCTTTCTCCCTCGCAAATTGCCGCCGCCCGGGAACGCATGCCGGAGGCGGAATTCCATGTGCAGGCTGGCGAGTTGCTCGAACTCGAAGGCACCTTCGACTACGTCATCATTTCGGACACGTTGAACCTGGCGGCCGATGTGCAGCGCCTCCTCGAGCACTTGCACCAAGTCGCCCATCCGGGCACCCGCCTGATCCTGAATTTCCACAATTCCCTGTGGCAACCGGTCTTTTCTCCTGCCCGCTGGGTCGGCCTCAAGGCGCCCCATCCGCAATACAGCTGGCTCGCGGCCTCCGATGTCATGAATCTGCTCCAACTGGCCAATTGGAGCCCTGTCGCGCGCCAGAACCGGCTGATCGTTCCTTTTCCCCTTCTCGGGCTTGATCGACTGTTGAACCGCTGGCTCGCGCCGCTGCTGCAGTGGTTCTGCCTCACCATCTTCATCACGGCCCGTCCAGCCCGGGCCACCGCCGTGCCGCGGCCGAGCGTCTCCATCATCATCCCCGCCCGCAATGAAGCGGGTAACATCGAGGCGGCGGTCCGTCGTACTCCGTCCATGGGTTCCGGCACCGAACTGATCTTCGTCGAGGGACATTCGCGCGACAACACCTGGGACGAGATCAAACGCGTCGCCCGGGAAAATCCCGGCCTGAAGATCAGGATCATGCAGCAAATCGGCCGGGGCAAGGGTGACGCCGTGCGGCTCGGCTTTGCAGCGGCCACGGGCGATATCCTCATGATCCTCGACGCCGACCTCACCATGCCGCCCGAGGAACTCCCGAAATTCTACGAGGTGCTGGCCAGTGGCAGGGCGGAATTCGCCAACGGTTGCCGTTTGATCTATCCGATGGAAGAAAAAGCCATGCAGTTCCTCAATCTGTGCGCCAACAAGGCGTTCAGCCTCTTCTTCACCTGGCTGCTCGGCCAGCCCGTGAAGGACACGCTTTGCGGGACAAAGGTACTCACGCGGGCGCACTACGAGCGACTGGCCGCCAACCGCGCCTACTTCGGCGACTTCGATCCCTTCGGCGATTTCGACCTGCTTTTTGGCGCGGCCAAACTGAACCTGAAGATCGCCGACGTGCCCATCCGCTATCGCGAGCGCACCTATGGCGAAACCAACATCCAGCGATGGAAACACGGCTGGCTTCTCCTGCGCATGGTGTTTTTTGCCGCCCGCAAGCTGAAATTCGTCTAGCCAGGTGCCGTCCTCCCGATTTGAATTCGTGCATCCTGCGGGACAGCCCAACATCCCCGACAATTTCCAGCCAATCTTTCATTCGACAGGCGGAACTAGCGCGCTGGCTCATCTTCGTGGCCGCCGGTTGCCGGTTAATCCATCCTTTCATGGCCGTGCAGCGCGCCCGGCATTCACCCTGAGTTTTTGACATTCCCACTATTTCCTGTGGATGCTTGGCCAATGCAGCCGATTAAAATCGCCCAACACCTGATCGGAGCGGGCCACCCTTGCTTCATGATTGCCGAGGCCGGGGTGAACCACAACGGCGACCCGGCGATGGCGGCCGAACTCGTCCGTCAGGCCAAGGCCTGCGGCGCGGACTGCGTGAAATTTCAGACCTTCAGGGCCGAGCGGGTCGTCACCGCCGCCGCGCCCAAGGCCGCCTACCAGCTCAAGGTCACCGACCCGGCGGAATCCCAGTTCGCCATGCTGCGCAAGCTCGAACTCTCGGAGGCTGCCCACCGCGAGCTTATCGCGCAGTGCCGGCGCGAGGGCATCGTGTTTCTCTCCACGCCCTACTCTATTGAGGACGCCGAGCTGCTTCACGACCTCGGCGTGCCGGGTTTCAAGGTCGCCTCGGGCCAGCTCGTCGAGCTGCCGTTCCTCGCCGACCTCGCCCGCTTTGGCAAACCCATCATCCTCTCGACCGGCATGGCGACGATGGCCGAGATCACCGAGGCCGTCGCCACGGTGCGCGCCCAGGGCAACGACCAGCTCGTCGTGCTGCAGTGCACCACCAATTATCCGTCCGCGCTCGCAGATACCAACCTCCGCGCGATGAACTCCATCCGCGCCACCACCGGCGCGGTTACCGGCTACTCCGACCATACCGAGGGTATCAATGCGTGCCTCGCTTCTGTCGCCCTGGGTGCTGCGGTGGTGGAAAAACACTTTACGCTCGACCGGGCCCTGCCCGGCCCCGACCACCGCTGCTCGTTCGCCCCGGCCGAGCTTGCCGCGCTCGTGCGCGGCGTCCGCGAGATCGAGGCCGCCCTCGGCACCGCTGCCAAGCAGCCCACTGCCGCCGAGCTCGCCAACCTGTCCGGCATGCGCCGCAGCATCGTGGCGGCGCGAGCCCTCAGCGCCGGCGAAAAGGTCACGGCCGCCGACTTCGCATTCAAGCGCCCCGCCACCGGCCTTGCACCGAAGCGTCTCGGCGAACTGCTCGGCCGCACGGCGCGCACCGACATCGCCGCCGACACGCAGGTGCAGCCGGAACTCTTCACGTGAAACCGCGCCTTATCATCATCGGGGCCGGCGGCCATGCCCGGGTCCTCGTCGCGCTCGCGCGCCACGCCGGCTGGGAAATCGCCGGCGTGCTCGACCGCGTGGCGTCTGCTGTGCAAGAGATGATCGATGGCGTCGCCGTGATCGGCACGTTCGACGAAGCGGCGCGGCTGCACGCGACCGGCGTGCACCACGCCGCGCTCGCCCTCGGCGACAACGACGCGCGCGCCGAGTTCTTCGCCCGATTAACGACACTCGGCTTTACTTTCCCGGTTTTGCGCCACCCCACCGCCATCATCGAGCCCTCGGCCTGGCTCGGCGACGGCACGGTGGTCTGCGCCGGCGCCATTGTCGGCGTGCAGGCCGCCATCGGCCGCAACGTGATCATCAACTCCGGCGCGATCATCGACCATGAAGCTATCGTCGGCGACCATGCCCACCTGGCGCCCGGCAGCCGCGTCGCCGGCCGCGTGCGGGTCGGCGCGGGCGCGATGCTCGGCATCGGCAGCTGCGTGCGCGAAAAGATCGCCATCGGCGCGCGCACCTTGGTCGGCGCCGGCTCGGTCGTGGTAACGGACTTGCCGGACGGCGTCGTGGCCGTCGGCCACCCGGCGCGGGTCGGGCGGCCCCGCACGCCCTGAGCGACCCTCCGATCTTCGCGTCCACGGCGGCCGTCGCCCGCCATTTTCGCACCCTGCCGGAATTGCTGGCCGCACTGGCCGCGCTCGACGTGGACGGTATCGAGCTCGGCTTTGCGCCGCCGCTCGCCGGGCTGGATCTGCCGGCGGGGCTCGCCCGCTATCCCGCGCGCTTCCTCGTCCATAACTATTTCCCGGCGCCGGAAAAGCCTTTCGTGCTCAACCTCGCTTCGCAGGACGCGGCCACGCTGCGGCGCTCGCGGGATTTCGCGGCCGCGGGCCTCCGGCTTTGCGCCGCGCTGGGCGCGCCGTTCTACAGCGTGCATTGCGGCTTCCTCGCGGAGTTCGATCCCGGTTCGCTCGGGCGAAAGCTGACCTATGCCGACGTCTGCGACTACGAGCGCGGCTATGCGACGTTCGTCGCCTCGCTGCGCGAACTGCTCGGCGTGGCGCGCGCCGCCGGCCTCCGGCTGCTGGTCGAGCCGAACGTCGTCGCCCCCTTCAACCTGATCGACGGCCGCAATCCCCTCCTGATGCTGGCGGAGCCGCGCGAGTTCACCCGCATGCTGGCCGAGGTCGCCGACGACCGGCTGGGCGTGCTGCTGGACCTCGGGCATCTCAACGTCACCGCCACAACGCTTGGCTTCAACCGGGAGGAGTTCATTGCCACCGTGGCGCCGGCGATCGGCGGCTTTCATCTGCACGACAACGATGGCACCGCCGACCAGCACCGGCCCGTGGCACAAGGCAGCTGGACGCTCGACGTGCTGCGCCAGCCGCGCTTCGCCGGCCGGCCGGTCGTGGTAGAGGCGAAATTCGACTCCGCAGCCGCGCTCGCAGAACATTGCAACCGGCTGAAAAGTTTACTCAATCACTGATCCGCTTCATGGAAGTCGCCGAACGCATCCGCCTGATCACCGTCCCCCCCACCGCCAGCGTGCGGCAGGCGATGCAGGCCATCGAGGTCGGCGCGCTGGGCGTCGTGCTGGTGGCGGAAACCCCCAGCGGCCGGTTCCAGGGACTGCTGACCGACGGCGACATCCGCCGCGCTCTGCTGCAGGGCGTGGGCTTGGAATCGCCGCTCGCCGCCATCCCGCGCCCGAAGTTCACCGTCGTGCGCGCCGACACGCCGCGCGGGGAGGTTGTCAGGCTGTTCAGCGAGGCCATCCGGGTCATTCCCGTGCTCGACGCGGCGGACCGCGTCGTCGACCTCGCGCTCTATGACCGCCGGGCACACCTGCCGGTAGCGCAACCCGTGCTTGGCGAACGCGAGCTGGTCTACGTCACGGAGTGCATCCTGTCCGGCTGGATTTCCTCGACGGGACGCTTTGTCGGCGAGTTTGAAAAACGCTGCGCCGCCTATTGCCGGGTGCCGCACGCTGTCTCGACATCGAACGGCACCACCGCCCTGCACCTCGCGCTGCTCGTCCTCGACATCGGGCCAGGTGACGAGGTGATCGTACCCACCCTGACTTTCATCGCCAGCGCCAACGCCGTAACCTACACCGGCGCGAAGGCGGTGTTCGTGGACAGCGAGCCCGGCTCGTGGAACCTGGATCCCGCCGCCGTCGAGCGCGCCATCACGCCCCGCACCAAGGCCATCATGGCCGTGCACCTCTACGGACATCCCGCCGACATGCGCGCGCTGCGGACGCTCTGCGACCGGCACAAGCTGCACCTCGTGGAGGACGCCGCCGAGGCATTCGGTTCGACCGACCACGGCGCGCCCGCCGGATCGCTGGGCGACATCGCGACCTTCAGTTTCTTCGGCAACAAAATCATCACCACCGGCGAGGGCGGCATGGTGCTGACGGCCAACCCGCAGCTCGCCGAGCGCTGCCGGATCCTGCGCGACCACGGCATGTCTCCCACGCGGCGCTACTGGCACCCGGTGCTGGGTTACAATTACCGGATGACGAACCTGCAGGCAGCGGTCGGGGTCGGGCAGATCGAGAAGGTCGAGGCCATCATCGCGGCCAAGCGCCGCATTGCGGCGCAATACCACGCCGCGCTCGCGGACATCCCGGGCGTTTCGCTCCCGACCGAGCCGGTTGGTACCACCAGCGTCTTCTGGCTCATCTCGCTCTGCATCGACCCGGAGGTGTTCGGCGTGGACCGAGATACCGTGATGGCCGAGCTGAAGAAGCATGGCGTCGAAACCCGCCCCGTCTTCCCCGTCCTGCACCGCCAGCCGGTTTATGCCGCCGGCCCGCACGCCCCGATGCCTGTGGCCGAGCGGCTGTCCGCGCATGGCCTCAGCCTGCCGTCCGATGCGTCGCTGACGACGGGCGAGATTGCGCGCGTCACCGACCTGGTGCGGCGGATCCAGCGGACCACACCCGCGGCCGCGACTGCCCGCTGATTTTCCTTAATGAATGTTGTCATCATCGGCCTTGGTTCCATGGGCAAACGCCGCATCCGCTGCCTGCACGCCCTCGGCGAAAAATCCATCCGGGGCGTCGATGCCCGCGCCGACCGCCGCAAGGAAGTGGCCGAAAAATACGGCGTGCCCGTCTTCGCCACCCTCGAGCAGGCGCTCGCCACCGGCCCCGCCGAAGCGCTGATCATTTCCGTGCCGCCCGGCGCACACCATATCTTCATGCGGAAGGGTGTGGAGCTCCGCGTGCCGTTCTTCATCGAAGCCAGCGTCGTCGACACCGGCCTCGCCGAGACCGCGGCGGCCTGCCGGCAGCTCGGCCTCCTCGCCGCCCCGTCGGCGACGATGCTGTTTCACCCGGCCATCCAGCAGATCGCGGGCATCATCGAGCGCGGCGAGATCGGCACGGTGGCCAACGTCGTCCACCACATGGGCAACTACCTGCCCGACTGGCACACCTACGAGAAGGTGTCCGACTTCTACGTGTCGCAGCGAGAGACCGGAGGCGCGCGGGAGATCGTGCCGTTCGAGATGACCTGGCTCGCCGGCGTGTTCGGCCTGCCGCAGCGCGTGTCGGGCCATGTGCGCAAGACCATTGTCATCGAGGGTGCCGAGCAGATCGATGACACCTACAACTGCATCCTCGACTACGGCAAGTTCCTCATGGTGCTGCTGGTCGACGTCGTCGCCCGTCCCTCCACCCGCCGCACGCTCATCAACGGCAGCAAGGGCCAGCTCATCTGGGACTGGTCGGAAAACTGCGTGCGCGTCTACGATCCCGCGAAGGACCTATGGGACCGCCGGCCCTACGACGCCGGCCAGGCGGCCGCGGGCTACAACGCTAACATCGGCGAGACCATGTATATCGAGGAAATCCGCAACTTCCTCGACGCCGTCCGCGGCACACGGCCCTTCCTCAACACGCTGGAGCAGGACCATGCCGTCCTGAAGCTGCTCTACGCCGTCGAGGAGGCCGACCGCACCTCGCGCATCCTCGATTTCGCCCCATGAAGACCGGCTTCCTGATCTGCGCCCGCCTCGGCTCCTCGCGCCTGCCGCGCAAGCACCTGATCCCCGCGGGCGGCGTCCCGTTCATCCTTCACCTCATCCGACGGATCAACCACCAGTTCGCCGCCGAGCGCGCCGCCGGCCGGGCCATGACCGTGGTCATCGCTTCCGACGAACCCGAGAACCGGGATTTCATCCCGGCCGTCCGCGGTGAGGCGGAGGTGTTCTTTGGCTCAATCGAGAACATCCCGCTGCGCCAGTTGCAGGCGGGGAAACATTTCGCCTGCGACGCACTGATGTCGGTCGATGGCGACGACATCCTCTGCTCCGTGGAGGGCATGCGGGCGGTGCACACTGCCCTCGCCGCCGGCGCGGACTATGCCAAGACCGACGGCCTCCCGCTCGGCCTCAATGTCAGCGGCTACCGCCGCGCCTTCCTCAAGTCGGCCATGGCCGGCCGCGACGCGAAGACCCTCGAGACCGGCTGGACGCGCATCTTCGAGGGCACACAACCGCGGGTCACCAAGTATGCCACGCCCGCGCCCGACGACCGGCTGCGTTTCACGCTCGATTACGAGGACGACGCAAAGTTCTTCGCCCGCGTCATCGAGCGCCTCGGCGCGCGCTGCGCCGCCGCCACCGACGCCGAGATTGTCGATCTGGTCTGGCGGGAGAAAATCTTCGAGCGCAACGCCGGCCTCGCCAAGGAATACTGGGACAACTATTACCGGCTCCAGAAGCAGGAAGCCGCCGGCGACAGCCACTGAACCCCGATCTTCATACCATGAACTCCGGTCAAAAACTCTGGACCAAGGCCAAGGGCATCATCCCCGGCGGCAACCAGCTCCTCTCGAAGCGGGCCGAGCGCTTTCTCCCCGACCTCTGGCCGGCTTACTACAAGAAGGCCCAAGGCTGCGAAATCTGGGATCTCGACGGCAACCACTACTATGACTTTGCCCAGATGGGCGTCGGTTCCTGCATCCTCGGCTACGCGGACGAAGATGTGAACGCCGCTGTCATCGATGCCGTGCAGCAAGGCAGCATGAGCAGCCTCAACAGCTACGAGGAGGTCGAGCTCGCCGAGCGCATGCTCGCCCTGCACCCATGGGCGCAGAAGGTTCGCTTCGGGCGCACCGGCGGCGAGGCCTGTGCCATCGCCGTCCGCATCGCCCGCGCCGCCGCCGGCAAGGGCGTCGTCGCTTTCTGCGGCTACCACGGCTGGCACGACTGGTATATCTCCGCCAACCTCAGCGACGCCAAGAACCTCGACGGCCAGCTCCTCCCCGGCCTCGCGCCCGCCGGCGTCCCGCGCCACCTGCGCGGCTCCGTCGTTCCATTCAACTTCAACGATCTGGCTTCACTGGAAAAGGTCGTCGCCGCGCACGGCGACAGCATCGGCGTCATCATTCTCGAGCCCGAACGCGGCAGTAAACCCACCCCCGAGTTTCTCGGCGGCGTCCGCGCCATTGCGGACAAGCTCAAGGCCGTGCTCATTTTCGATGAAGTCACGTCCGGCTTCCGCATCAACCAGGGTGGCATCCACCTCACGCTCGGCGTCAACCCTGACATCGCTGTCTTCGGCAAGGGCATGGGCAACGGTTTCGCCATCGCCGCCATCATCGGCCGCGCCGCTGTCATGGACGCCGCGCAGGAGAGCTTCATCAGCTCCACCTTCTGGACCGAGCGCGTCGGCTATGCCGCCGCACTGGCCACGCTTGACAAGGTGGCCAGGCTCGATGTGCCTGCACACCTCTGCCGTCACGGCGACCAGCTCATCGCCGGACTCGCCGGACTCGCGAAACGCCACGGCATCGAACTCGCGATCACCGGCATCCCCCCGCTGATCTATCTCGCATTCAGGCACCCGCTCGCAATGGAGATCCAGACCTTCTGGTCGCAGGAGATGCTGAAGAAGGGTTACCTGCTCGGCGGGGCCATCTACACGTCGCTCGCCTACCGCGAGGAAATCAACGCGAAGTTTCTCGCGGACTCCGATCCGGTCTTCGCCCGCCTCCGCCTCCACCTCGATCGCGGCGACCTGGCCGCGCAGCTCGAGGGCCGGGTCATCCAGACCGGCTTCAAGCGTCTCACATGAGCGGCGCGCTGACCGGCCAGGTGGTTGTGGTCACCGGCGGCGCCGGCCGGCTCGGCCGGGCGTTCTGCACCGCCATCGCCCGCGAGGGCGGCACCGCCATCATCGCCGACACGGCGAAGGCCGAGGCGGCGAAACTCGCCCGCGAGCTGCGCGCCGCGCACGGCCCGGCGGCCGCACTCGCGCTCCCCTTCGACATCACGCGCGCCAAGGAGATCGACTCCGCCATCCGGCAGCTGCACCGGCGCTTCGGCCGCATCGACGCGGTCGTCAACAACGCCTACCCCCGCAACAAGCGCTACGGCGCGAAGGTCGAGGCGGTGACCTACGCCGATTTCGCCGAGAATATTTCGCTCCATGTCGGCGGCTATTTCCTGACCGCCCAGCGCTTCGCCGCCTATTTCGTGCGGCAGGGTCACGGCAACATCGTCAACCTCGGCTCCATCTACGGCGTCGTCGCGCCGCGCTTTGC
>CAZZDB010000051.1:0-21125 GCA_964652485.1 uncultured Oleiharenicola sp. | reverse complement strand
GCCGATCGGCGCCGAGCCGCTGATTCCCACCGCCGGCTGCGGCACGGCCTGCGGCACGGGCATCCCCACGCCCGCGCAACAGACGCCGCGGTACGCCTTCCAGACACTGGCCAAGTTCGATTCCGAATTCCGGGCCGGGCTCGGCTATCATCAGCCCGCCGGCGCGCTCGCGTCGCTCGGTGTCATGGGCGCCGGCTCCGGCGCGACCCAGTCCAAATACGTCGCCCGCCGCGAGACCCCGGTCTATATCGCCGAGAACTGCACCCAGTGCATGGAGTGCATCACCGCCTGCCCCGACACCGCGCTGCCCAACATGGCTCAGGAGGTCGCCACCGTCCTCAAGACCGCGGTCAACAACTATGTCACCGACATCGCCGACCGCCGCGCCTTCGGGGCGGAGATCGCCGGCCTCGAGCAACGTGCCCGCGCCCGGATGAACGAGTCGGTCAAGGCCAAGACCAGCATTCCTTTCAAGGACATCATTCGCGATGAAGCCAATGCGCTGACCACGGTCTCGGACAAGGCCAAGGCCGAGTTCACCGGCATCATCGCCAAGCTTCCGATCGCCTACAGCAATGTCCCGGCCATCTTCCGCTCGCTGGAGTCCAAGACGCCCGGCGGCGGCGGCCTGTTCTCCATCTTTGTCTCCGACCTCTGCAAGGGCTGCGGCGAATGCGTGCAGGTCTGTGGCGACCACGATGCACTCCGCATGACCCGCGAGACCGAGGAGCTCAACGCCGAGCTCACCACCGCGCAGGTCTTCTCCCGCCTGCTGCCCGACACTCCGCAGAAGTTCCTTGGCCTCTACAACGACGGGGACGCGGCTACCTCCCGCGAGGCCGCGCTGCGCAATCATCTCATGGTGCGCCGCAATTACGAGGCCCTCGTCTCCGGCGACGGCGCCTGCGCCGGCTGCGGCGAGAAGAGCATCCTCCGTTCGGCCGCCTCGGTGACCGAGGCTTACATGCGGCCGCTCTACCACCGGAAGGCAGACCGGCTGCGCGCCAAGACCGCCCGCCTCAAGCTGGAGGGCGCGGACCGGATCGCCACGCTCAAGGCCCGCAGCGCGCCCGAGTATGAGCTTTTCCGCAAGACCTTCGCCCATGTCATCATGGGCCTCGGCGGCGAGAATGACGCCGACACGGCGAAGCGCATCGCCGCCTATGAAAAAAAACACGGGGCCATCACCGACGCGCATCTCCTTGGTGGCTTGGTCGCCATCCTAGAACAGGACGCCTTCAACCACAAGGAGCTCCAGTCCGTCGACGGCCGCCGCGCCAACGGCATGTCCGTGATGATGATGGGCGCGAGCACCGGCTGCAACACGGTCTACGGCTCGACCCCGCCGGCCAACCCGCATCCCTATCCGTGGATGAACTCCCTCTTCCAGGACGGCGCCACGATCTCGTGGCTCATGGCCGAGTCGATCATCGTTGACCACGCCCGCCGCTCCGTCTGCCCCGAGCGCCTGGTCGACGCCCTCCTGGACCGCGCCGACCAGGTCGCGACCGAGGCCGACTACTTCACCCTGACGCACCTGGATGACGCGCTGATGACCGAGCAGGAAATCCGTGAACTGCCCAAGGTCTGGGTCATCGGCGGCGATGGCGCGCTCGGCGACATCGGCTTCCAGAATGTGTCCAAGGTCATCCTGCAGAACCGGCCCAACGTGAAGATGCTCATGCTCGACACTCAGGTCTACTCCAACACCGGCGGGCAAAACTCCGACTCCTCCACGATGCTCGGCGGCTACGACATGAACCAGTTCGGCGTGGCCTCGCAGGGCAAGCTGATCGAGAAGAAGAACGTCGCCGAGGCGTTCACCAGCGGCCACGGCTCGCCCTTTGTCGCGCAGGTCTCGATGGCCAACGCCGCCAAGCTCTACAAGGCGCTGCTCGACGGCCTGGAGTATCGTGGCACCGCCTTCTTCCAGTGCTACACCACCTGCCAGCCCGAGCACGGCGTCGGCGACAACATGAGCGCCGACCAGGCCAAGATGGTGCGCGACGCCCGCGGCATGCCCGAGTTCGTCTTCAACCCGCGGCGCGGCGAATCCTCCCAGGACGCCTTCGACCTGAAGGGCAACCCAAGCATGGACCGTGACTGGTGGCACACCAAATTCTCGACCACCGGCGAGGAATACACGTTCGGCGTGGCCCACTGGGCCATCACCGAAAACCGCTTCCGCAAGCACGTGAAGCCGATCAAGGAGGAGGAGGCCGCCAAACTGACCCTGCTGGACGACCAGCTGCTCTTCATTACGCAGGATGACGTCATCCATCGGAGGGTGTTTGACCTGAAGCACCGCAGCTTCGTCAAGAACTTCGGCTGCTACATCAAGGCCGAGGAGCACGGGAAGATGAATTACTACGCCGTCACGCGCCAGATGGTCCTTTTTGCCATCGAGCGCCGCAAAGCCTGGCGCATGCTCCAGAGCAAGGCCGGGGTGGCGAACAAGGACTACACCGCGCAGAAGGCCTTCCTGGCTAAGATCGACAAGGGCGAGCTGCCGTTGGCCGACGCCAAGGCGCGGGTCCGCGAATTGGTCGCCGCCGAGCTGGAGGCCATAAAGTGAAGGCCGGATAGGGCAAAGGATGCGTAGCGCGTTCTCGAGTTCGGACTATAGTAGCCGCATGAAAGCGCCGCTGCCACGATATCACGCGGTCGGCGTCAAACCCCTTGCGCTGCTTGCCGCCCTGCGGCGCCGCGCACTAAACAACGCAATTATGCGCTAAGACATCCGCCGCCCTGTGCGGCCGTCGGCCAATAAAGCCCAGGCCCCGGAACGCCGGGGCCTTCTTTATTGCCAGAAACGCGGTTCGGGCACCCAGTGACCTTCCGCCATGCTGCGCCATCTCATCAATCCCGGGCTTGAGCTGCGTCTGCTCCAACTGGACGACGCTCCCGCGCTTTTCGCCCTGGTCGACGCCAACCGCCTGGTATTGCGTGAGTGGCTGCCCTGGGTGGACGCGACCAATACGGTCGCGGATTGCGCAGCCTACATCAAAGGCACGCTGCGCGATTTCAAGGAGACGCGCGCCTTCACCTGCGGCATCTGGTCCTTGGGCCGGCTGGTCGGCGTCATCGGTCATAATCGCATCGACTGGGCGAACCGGATCGGGTTCCCCGCGTACTGGATCGCCCCGGACAGCCAGGGCCGGGGCATCATGAAGCAATGCTGCCGTGCGGTGATCGACGACGCCTTCGCCGACCTGCAGCTCAACCGCGTCGTAGTGGCAGTTGCCACTGGCAATCTCCGGGCGCAGAAGATCCCGGAGAAACTCGGTTTCAAGAAGGTCAGCACGCTGAAAAAGGCCGAGTGGCTCTACGACCATCACGTCGACCATTTCATCTATAGTCTGACGAATCCGGCAACGGCCCGGCGTTAGGGCTCGAGCTATTTGGATTCGGCATCGAAGGCCGGTTTTTCCAGCGCCGGTTTGCCGCCGATATAGCGGGCAAGCCAGCTCTGCATTTCCCAGTGCCAGTAGATCGCGTTTTGCGGCGAGAGCACCCAGTGGTTTTCGTTCGGAAAGATCAGCAGCCGGGACGGCACACCCATGGATTGCAGGACGCCATAGAGCGCCGTGCCGTTCACATATGGCACGCGGTAGTCCATCTCGCCGTGGATGATCAGCATGGGGGTCTTGAAGTTCTTGGCGTAAGTCATCGGATCGTTCCGCTGCATGCCCTCAGGGTTCTTCCATGGAGTGCCGCCGAGCACCTGGGTAAAACCAAAGGCGGTGACATCCGCGCCATACTGCGTGATGAAGTCGTTCACCCCCGCGTGGTCGATGATGCACTTGAATCGATCCGTGTGGCCCTCGACCCAGGCGGCCATGTAGCCGCCATAGCTGCCACCGGCCGCCGCCATTCGCTGCGGGTCGATGTTCGGGAAGCGCCGGAGCAGGTAGTCCGTCGACTTGAGAATATCTTCCAAGGGCATGTCGCCCCATTGGTTGAGAATGCTCTGACAGAATTTCTCGCCGAAGCCGGTCGAACCATGGCGATTGACCCAGGTGACGATGTAGCCGGGGGCGGCGAATACGTGCGTGTTCCAGCGGTAGCTCCAGCTGTCGCGGTTCATGGTGTGCGGGCCACCGTGCATGAGCTGGACGAGCGGGTAGGACTTCTTGGCATCGTAGCCGGGGGGCAGCACCAACCAGCCGTGAATCTGCTCGTTGTTGGCGCCGGTGAACCAGTAATCCTCGACCTTGCCGAGATCGAGCCCGGCCACACGCTCGTCGTTGAAATGGGTGAGTTGCCGGGTCGCGCCGGTGGCGGCATCGAGAGCAAAGAGTTCGTTCGGGCGGCTGGTGTTGTCGTTGAGGAAGACGATGCTTCCGCCACCGGCCACCAGGCTGGTGGATGAGCCTTCCTTGTAGACCGCGGTCAAGCCGCTGCCGTCGGCGTTCAACCTAAAGACTGGTACCACCCCCTTGTCCTCGGCCGTCGTCCAGATCGTCCTGCCGTCGGCGGAGAATTCGACGTCGCTGATTGCATAATCGAGCGGGTCGGTCACCGGCGTGTTCACCCCGGCGCCGAGATCATGCCGCCACAGTTTGGAGAACTCCCCGCAGTAATACGGTGTCTTCAGGCGGGCGAAGACCAGCGACCTGCCGTCGGGAGCAAACTTGGGGTTGTCGTCGTCGCCCGGGTTGTCGGCCGTCGCATTCGTCATCGTGCCAGAGCCGTCGGTCGGCACCAGGTAGATGTCGTTGTTGAGATAACCGCTGTAGGGCGGCGGGGTGGTATTGGCGGTCACCGCCAGCAACTTGCCGTCGGGGGCTAGGTCGAAATGCACCTCGCCGCTGTTCTGAAAAAGACGGGGCCATTTCGGCGTGAGGTCCTTGAATTCCTTCGTCGCGGTGTTTACCAGCACAAGCCGGTTGGCCAGATTGTCGGTCAGCCAGTGGTCGAAATAGCGGTATTGGCGGTCCTCGGTGACCTTGGCGGTCATCTTGGAGTCCTTGCGGCGCTTGATCTCCTTCTTCATCGCCGCGAGGTCCTCCTTGGCCAGCTTGCCGGCGAGTTCGGGAATCACCGCGGTCGCGACAATGACGCCCTGGCTGTCGGGCATCCACCTGGGGCTCGAGACCGCGTAGGGCAGCTCGAGGATCTTCTCCGGCTCGCCGCCATCCAGCCGCATGACATAGAGCGCCGCAACTTCGTCGTCGCCACGTTTCGAGGTGAACGCCAGCCGGGAGCCGTCGGGACTCCAGGCCGGCGCGTTGTCCGAGACCTGCGCCGTGGTCAGCCGGCGCGGGGTGCCGCCGGTCACCGCCACCACCCAGAGGCTGGAGGTGCTCTTGTTCTTCTCGATGGACCACTCCTGAACCGTGAACGCGACGGTCTGACCGTCGGGTGAGAGCGCGGGACTGCCCAGGCGTTTCATGAGCCAGAGATCCTGCGGGGTGATGGGACGTTTGTCGGCGGCCCAAAGCGTGATGGACAGCGTCAGCGCGAGGACGAACGCGACGAGGCGTGGGGACTTCATGGCCGCGGAGCCTGGGTGCGCTGGCGGCGGGAGTCAAAGACGGAGGAGACAATCACCCTGGGCGGTCGCCGATTTCCATATCGACGATGGCTTGGCGTCGGTAGCGAAACCGACGCCCGCCTGCCAATCAGCGATATTCGATCCACTCCGGGGTGGAGTACTGCTCGATCAGGCCGGAGACCTCGTCCTCGTTCAGGTCGGGCCACGGCGTTTCCTGTCTTTCGCCGCCGAGCGCCCCGGCCAGTGCAGCGGTGAACCGGGCTTGAAACTCCTCCCAATCCATTGGTTCGATGCTGCCCTTTTCAATAGACCCTTGGAAAAGCAGGCCATGTTTGTTCCGTTTTTGCGCGGCGCCGGCGACTTTTTCCGCCTTTCGGGTGTTCACGACATCGTAAAGCTCCGCGCGCTGAAAACACACCCCGGGACCGGTTTCATCCGGATCGCACTCCCGCTTCACTTCCACCGGCTGGCCGAGTGACACCAAAGCGCCGGCCAGGCATTCGTGCACGACGCGATAGGACTGCGCCGCTCGCTCGTCATAGAGGACATGTCCCCGCGGCAGCACCAGGGCGTAGGTCCAGTCGTTGCGGTGATCAACGATCCCGCCGCCGGTGGGCCGGCGGCAGAGATCGAAGTAACCGTCCGCCGGCAGATTGGCCCGCACGAATGCTATTTTCTGGCTGTACCCGAAAGTGACGGCCGGTCCGCGCCAGCCGTAGTGCCGGAAGCGCGGTGCAGTGGGTTCCGGGTAGCGTTGCAGCAGCAGGAAATCGAGCGCCATGTTCTCGGCGGCACCGGCGGTGCGGACAGGCAGAACCTCCAGCTTCATCCGGTTCAACTCACCTTGGCGTCCAGGAGCAGGCGAACGCTGCGCAACAGGCTGCTCAAGGCAAAGGGCTTGGGCAGATGAATCAGTGCCCGGCGGGGGACTGTGTGGGGGGACGGGGTCAGGGCTTCGGGCGATGTGCAGATCAGCCGCAGCCCGGGCAGTGCCACGTGGAGCCGCCGCACCAGTGCCGCTCCTTCCTTTGTGCAGCTCTGGATCAGCACCAGTTGTGGCCGCAGTTCGTTGGCCTTGACCAGAACCGCAGCTTCCTCCGCCGTGGCGACATCGGTCACGGAGTAGCCGTCGGTGGCGAGGATGCCGGCGATCATCTTCCGCAAGACCTCGTCCTGCTCCACGATGAGCAGTTTCTCGGTGCCGCGGACCGCCGGCAGCGCGCCCAGCTTCGTCACGGCGGTTTGTTCGGGCTCGGGAGTTTCCGGGAGGTAGACCCCGAAGGTCGTACCCTTTCCTGGCGCGCTTTCGACCGTGATGTGCCCGTCGTTCTGCCGCACGATGCCCAACACGGTGGACAGGCCGAGGCCGGTCCCATCGGGTTTGGTGGTGAAAAACGGCTCGAAGATCCGGCTGCGCACCTCGGGCGGCATGCCGGCCCCGGTGTCGGTGATGTTCATCCCCGCGTAAAGCCCGTCGCGCATCTCCGGTGTGCGCCGGTGTTCCGCGCTGCTGACCTGATGGTTGCCTGTGCGGATGGTGAGCTTGCCGCCGTGCGGCATGGCGTCGCGCGCGTTGAAGCAGAAATTGAGCAGGATCTGCTGGAACTGCGTCGGGTCGATCCGCGCATTGCCCAGATCGGAGGCCAGGCGCAGTTCAAGTGCGACATCGTCGCCGGCGACGCGGCGGAGGATTTCCGCGATCTCGCGGATCAGGGTGTTGAAGTTGACGACCTTGACCTCGGTCTCCTGGCGGCGGCTGAACTCGAGGATCTGCCGGGCAATGGCCGAGGCCTTGAGCCCCGCGCGGTGGATTTCCTGCAGGTCCTTCTGTGCCGCGGGCACCCCTGCGATCTTTGCGCTCATGATCTCGCAATAGCCGTTGATGACCGAGAGCAGGTTGTTGAAGTCGTGCGCCACGCCACCGGCCAGCAGGCCCACGGTGTCGAGCTTCTGCGACTGCATGAGCGCCTCGCGCAGACGCTGGAACTCCGACTGGTCGCGGTAAATGGCGACCAGGGCCGAGTTCGCACCGGCCAGCGGGCTGAAGTTCCACTGGGCGAAAAACGGCGTGCCATTCTTGCGGCTCAGCCAGCCCTCGCCGTCACCACGATGGGCGGCCTGGCCGTCGCGCCGGCCAAGCCGGAGCAGGGTCAGGTCCGTCTTGGGCCCGTGCAGCATCCGGGTGTTCTTTCCGACAAGTTCCTCGGCGGCGTAGCCGGTCAGCCGGCAGAACGCGGGGTTGGCGTAGAGGATGCGGGCGCCGCCATTTTCCCAGCGGTTTTGCGCGACGATGGCCGGCTCGGGCAACGCCGCGAAGACCGCCCGTTGGGCCGGAGAAACCGATGGAGCTCTGGGCGGGCGGGGCATGGTCAGGAAGCCAGCCGTTCCACGACCCACTCACCACCGGCCTCGCGGCGGTAACGCAGCCGGTCGTGCAGGCGGCTGCGCCGACCCTGCCAGAATTCCACGCACTCCGGCATCAGCCGGAAGCCACCCCAGTTGGGCGGCAGCGGTACGGTGCGCCCCTCGTATTTCTTTTCGATCGCGCGGTAGCTCTCCTCGAGTACCGCGCGGCCGGCCACCACTGTGCTCTGGGGCGAGGCCCACGCCGCCAGCTGGCTGGCGCGCGGCCGGCTTTGGAAATAGGCCTCCGCCTCCTCCCGGGCGACGCGCACGACCGGACCTTCGAGCGTCACCTGTCGCTCCATCGCCACCCAGGCGAAGAGGAGGGTGGCGCGGGCGTTGGCGTCAAGTTCGCGGCCCTTGCGGCTCTCGTAGTTGGTGTAGAAGACAAAACCGCGCCCGTCGCAGCCCTTGAGCAGCACGGTGCGGGCCGATGGCCGGCCATCGCGTCCCGCCGTGGCGAGCGTCATCGCATTGGGTTCGGTTATTTTTGCCGCCTCGGCCTCCTGAAACCATTGCTCGAACTGCCGGAACGGGTTCTTCGCCAGGTCTTTTTCCAGCAGGCCCGCGAGCCCGTAGTCTTTGCGCATGTCCGCCAGTGCCATATTGGCCGTCATGGTGGACCTGCACTCCACGCTGTCAAAATTAACCGCGCCATGCACGCTGTGGTTTCGCCGATGTTCCTCTCGACTCCGCTGCCCGTCTGGGCTTACCCGCTGCTGTTCGCCGCCGGCCTGATCGCCGGCACGGTCGATGCCATCGCGGGTGGCGGTGGCCTCATCACACTACCGGCCCTGCTCGCTGTCGGCCTGCCCGTGCCGCTGGCTCTCGGCACGAACAAGCTCGGTGCGGTCTTCGGTTCCGGTTCGGCAACCTGGAGCTTTGTCCGGCGCGACCTGGTCAAACCTCGGGAGTGCCTCCCGGGCATCGGCCTGACGGCCGGGGGGGCGCTGGCTGGCGCGTACGCGGTGCGCCGGCTGGATCCGGAGCTGTTGGCGCGGTTCATCCCGTGGCTGCTCGCCGCCATCGTGGTCTACATGGTGTTCCGGCCGCGGCTCGGCGAAACCAGCCGTCATCATCGTATGGAGAAACTGGCATTCTACCTGATCTTCGGCCTCGGATTGGGTTTCTACGACGGGTTTTTTGGGCCCGGCGTAGGCTCATTCTGGACCATCGCCTTCATCATGCTGCTCGGCCATGATTTCCTCCAGGCTGCCGCCCACACGAAAGTCATGAATTTCACCAGCAACGCCGCCTCGCTCGCCTTCTTCCTCTTGGCCGGGGCCGTACTGGTCGGGCCGGGGATCATCATGGGCGCGGGGCAGCTGATCGGCGGCCGGCTCGGCGCGCACCTCGCCATGACACGCGGGGCGCGCTTCATCCGGCCGATTTTCCTAGTGATGGCTGGCCTCACGGTGTTGAAACTGCTTTACCAGCACTATCTTCGCGCATGAAGCCCGCCGCCTACCTATCGCACCACGAGGCCGACCTCGTGGCCTTTCTCCAGAAACTCATCCGGTTGCGCACGGTCAATCCGCCCGGGGAGAACTACGGCCCGATCACGGCGCTACTCGCGACGACCCTGCGCGGGCTTGGCCTGCAGGTGCGTCGCATTCCCATCACCCGTGCCTGGCAGAAACGGACCCAGCCGGACCTGCTCGATTACCCGCGTTATAACGTCATCGGCTTCTGGGATGCCGGGGCGAACAAGACCCTGCATTTCAACGCCCATTACGACGTCGTACCGGTCTCCGGCCAATGGCGGCATGGCGATGCCTTTGATCCAGTCGTTGACCAAGGCTGGATCTACGGTCGCGGCACCTCGGACATGAAAGGGGCGATCGCCAGCATTGTTTTCGCGTTGAAGGCGCTCCGGGCTTCCGGCGTGCGGCCCAACTTCAACGTCGAGGTTTCCTTCACCGCGGACGAGGAGACCGACAGCCTGCTCGGCACGGGCTGGGTTGCCGATCATGGCGGGCTGCGCGCCGACTACGCCGTCGTCGGCGAGGGTGGTGAGGGCAATGCCGTGTGCTGCGGCCACAACGGCGTCGTCTGGCTCAACGTGAGGGTGCACGGGCGGGCCGCCCACGGCTCCACGCCGCAGAAGGGCATCAACGCGCTGGAAAAGATGTCCGCCTTGGTGCTCGCCCTCGACGATTACAAGTGCCGGCTCGCCCGCCGCGTCTTCCGCTCGCCCGACGGTCGGGAACTGCGACCGACCCTCAACCTCGGCGGCGTCTTCGCCGCGGGGGAGGGCGGCAAGATCAACACCGTCCCGGCCACCGCCAGCTTCAGCATCGACCGCCGCGTGCTGCCCATCGAGACCGTCGCCACTGCCGAACGCGAACTCCGGGCTGAACTCAAGCGCGCCGCGGCAAAGATCCCGCGGTGCCGCATCACCGTGGAGAAGGTCTCCGACAACCACTCCTGCTACCGCGCGCCGACCCATCCCTTGTTCGCGGCGATGAAGCGGAGTGTCGCCCGCGTCCGCCGGCAGCCGGCCAGATTCACGGTGTCGACCGGCTTCAACGACATGCATTTCTTCGCGCACGTCCTGAAGATTCCCACCCTCGGCTACGGCCCGGGAGGCCGGAACTATCACGCGATCGATGAACGCGCCCGCGTACGGGACCTGGTCGAGTCGGCGCAGATCTACACCGACCTGCTGACGACGTTCCGGGGCTGATTCAGCTCTTCAGCCCCTGCCGGATCATGCTGACGGCGATCGCGGCGAGCAGCATGGCGATTATCTTGGAGATCGCCCGCAAACCCATCTCGCCGATCTTCCGCCCCAGCCAGTTGCTGTAATAAAGGGCCAGCACCACGATGGTCAGGTTCACCGCCAGGGCCACCAGCGTGACCGTCAGGCCGATGACCCGGGATTGTGCCAGCACCAGCAGGGTGGTGATGGACGCGGGCCCGGCGATGAGCGGCATGCCGAGGGGCACGACGCCGAAATCCTCGGGCAGTTTTTCCGGTTCTGCCGCCGACTGGATGAGGTCCTTGGCCGCCAGGATGAAAAGGATGAGACCGCCCGCGATCTGGAAGTCGCTCACGGAGATGCCCAGCGCCTTGAACACGCTTTGCCCGAGGAAAAGGAAGCCCAACGCCACGAGCCCGCCGGTCCATACGGCCTGGTTGGCGATCTTCTGGCGCTGGCCCGCGGCCATGCTCCGCCCGAGCCCGAGGAAGACGGCCGCCAGCCCGATGGGGTCGATGGCCACAAACAACGGGATGAAAGCCAGCAGGAATCTTCCGGCCCATTCGGTCATGCCCGCCAGCGTGACCCCTGCCGGGCAAAAGGCAACGCGCCTGCGACCTCCCGCCCATGCCCAGTGTTGGACAACATTTGCACAGCCGGGCGGGCCGAGCAGGAGTAAGGTCAGGAGAGACCCCGAAAAGGAGCGGGATTCCATGAACATCAAACTCCATCTCGACGAGGCCGAGTCCGCCCCGGTCGTCCGCCTGGCCGAGGCCCTGCAGGTCAACCCCGAAGACGTGCTCTACGCGGCGCTCAACCGCCTGATGCTCCAATCCCGGGCCACCGAAGTGCAGCATGAGATCATCCAGACCCACCGGTCCCGGAAGAACAACCTGCCGCTGTGGGCCGACACGGCTGGCTCGGTGCACGCCTACGAGTGCCAGCCGACCTGCGAACCTGAAAAGAGCAAATACTCCCTCTGACGCCCGCCCCGGCGCGTCGGCTCAACCCGCACTGCCTGGGCCGTGCGCCGGTTTGGTTTGGGCGCGTTTCTTCCCCACCAAGTCCGCCAGGGCGGACGACAGGGTGTTGTAGGTGAAGGCAAAACCCGCGGCCTGCAGCCGCGCCGTCAGGAGCCGCTGCCCGTGCAGCACCAGATTTCCGTCGGTCTGGAAGACGTTTTCCGCCACCAACCGGACGACAAACTCCGGCGCGGGCGGACACCAGGGCCGGCCCACCGCCGCACGCAATTCGCGCATGAACTCCATGTTGGTCACCGGACACGGGGCGCATGCATTGTAGGTGCCGGCCAGTTCCGGCCGGGTGGCCGCGGCCGCGAACATCGCCACCGCATCGTCGCGGTGCACCCAGCTCAGGTATTGCCGGCCGGTGCCGGCCGCCCCGCCCAGGAACTTCCGGGTCAATCTGAGCATCGCCGGCAGCGGCCCGGTGCCTTGATCCAGCACGGGGCCGAGCCGTAGCACCACCCGCCGCACGCCCGGCAGGTCAAGCGCGGCGAAGGATTCCTCCCATAGCCGGCAAACCTCGGCGAGAAAGCCCGGACCAGGCGGCAAAGACTCCTCGCAGAATCGGTCGCCCGCGTTGCCATAATAACCCGCGGCGCTGCACTGTACCCAGGCCGCCGGCGGCTGCTTGACCATCGCCACTGCCCGGCCGAGCGCCTGCACCGCGTTGACCCGCGATTCGAGTATCGCTCGGGAGTTTTCCAAGGTGTGCACGCAGTTGATGCTGCGGCCGGCGAGATTCACCAGCACCGTCGCCCCCTCCAATTCCTTCCGCCACACCCCGGCGGTCTCACCGTTCCATCCCACGGCACGCACCAGACCGTCCCGCGGCGGAAATCTATCCGGCTCCCGGGTAAGGACGCTCACCTCCCAGCCATCCGCGGCCAGCCGGCGCGCCAGCGCCCGGCCCAGAAAACCACTGCCGCCCGCGAGAACCGCCTTGTTTGCCATGAGGGAGGAGGCTAGGCGCGACCTCGCGTTATTGGCAAACTCCACTTCTCTCTTGTCATCGCGAGCCCGGCAATGCGGGGTGTGGCGATCCAGCATAGATGGATTGCTTCGTCGCGCTGCTCCTCGCAATGACAGAGGGGTCAAATGTCCGCGCCTCCCGTCAATTTCTACGACCTCACCCGCGAGGAACTGCGTCTGCTCGCGGTGCGCGGGGGGTTCAGCCCGGTGCATGCGGCGCGGCTGTGGCGGTATGTGTATGGCGACGGTGTGACCTCGGCCGGAAAAATGCCGGCCTTGCCCGCGCGCTATCGCGCGCACCTAGAAAAGGATCTGGCGTTCGCACCGCTGCCGGTCGCGACCGAGGCGCACAGCTCGGACGGTTTCACGCGGAAATATCTCCTGTCCCTCGCCGACGGCCGGCGGATCGAGACAGTGTTGATGCGCTTCACCGGCCGGGTGACCGCGTGCATCAGCAGCCAGGCCGGTTGCGCCATGGGCTGCGTGTTCTGCGCCACCGGCCAAATGGGGTTTGTCCGCCACCTCACGCCCGGTGAAATCGTCGCGCAGGCCCTGCATGTGCAGCACGAGTTACAGGCGCTGGACGGCCCCGCCAGCCGCCTGCGCAATCTCGTGCTCATGGGCATGGGCGAGCCTCTGCACAACTACGACGCCGTCATCAAGGCCCTAGCCATTCTCCGCGACACCGCCGGCCTCTCGATCGGCGCGGGCAAGATCACGCTCAGCACCGTCGGCGTGGTGCCGGGCATCATCCGGCTGGCCGACGAGGCTCAGCCTTTCCACCTCGCCGTCTCGCTCCACGCCGCCTCGCAGGAGGAGCGCGCCGCGCTGGTGCCGGTGGCGAAGAAATGGCCTCTGCCTGAGCTGATGGAGGCCTGCCGCTACTACAGCGGGAAGCTGCAGCGCCGGATCTTCTATGAGTGGACGCTGATCGAGGGAAAGAACGACTCGGTTGAGACCGCACACGCGGTCGGGCGGTTGCTGCATGGCCGGCCGGCCCAGGTGAATCTCATCCCGTTGAACCCGACCGCCGGCTATGGCGGCACGCCGACCGGGCAGCATGCCGCCCGGCAGTTCCAGCACATCCTGGCCGGCTACGGCCTGCCCAGCATGGTCCGGCAGCGCCGGGGAATCGACATCGCCGCCGGCTGCGGCCAGCTGGCCGCAGCCAGGTGATTTTAGCCTTTGCCATGGGGTCCGGCGTACCTACGTTGGCCCCTCCATGAAATTCTTCCGCCTCCTGCTTCTTCCACTCTTCGCCACCGCTTTGGTGGCGCCCGTGTCCGCCCAGACCAAGCCGGCCGCCAAGACCATCGAGCCGGCCCGCATCGCCTTCATCAACAGCGCCGCCTTTCTCGATGAAGCCACCGGCATAAAGCAGATGGTGCGCGCCGCCCAAGGGCTCGAACTGGAGTTCAGCAACACCCAGAGCGAGCTGTCCTTGCTCAACGAGAAACTTCGCACCCTTGTCGGCGAGATGAACAAGCTGAACGCCGATCCCACCGGCAACGCCAAGGCCCTGCAGGAGAAGTCGGCCGCCGGCCAGAAATTGCAGCAGGATCTCGCCGCCAAACAGCAGGCCGCCCAGCAAGCCTACAATCAACGCCTGCAGGAAGTGCAGGCGCCGATCACCAGCGACATCGGCAAGGAGCTGCGCGCCTTCGCCAAGGAACGCGACCTCGGCGTGGTGCTGGACGTGGCCAAGCTCGGTGAGGCCTTGCTGGACCTAAAGCCCGAACTCGACCTGACCCCCGACTTCATCGCTTTCTACAACGAGAAGCACAAGTAGGCGGTGCCCCGGCCCCAAGCCGCCCCGAACCTCCGCCACCGGCCCCGGCCCGCCCGGGGCTTTTCTATCTCATCAGTTCGCGCAGTGCGTCGCGGGCGATCCAGCGAGCGGACGGCGCGTCAATCTTCAGGATGCGCTTCGCCTCGGCGATGGCGGCCCGGCGCAGCCGGGTGTTGCGCTTACCGATGCCGCGCAAGGCCCAGTTGACCGCCTTTTTCACGAAATTCCTTTCGTCCACCGCTTCGCGGCGGATCAGGGGCAGAAACCGGCGAAATGTCTCGTCCGACAGTTCCTTCCGGTGCGTCGCCATGCCGGTCATCAGGGCAAAGCCGGTGCGTTTCACGAACTCGGCCTTGCGCCGGCTCCAGGTATGCGCCTTCTCCACCGCAAACTCCGTGCGATCGAACAGGAACGCACACGCATCCGTCAGGGCCCAGCTGTCGCAATCCCGCACCCAGCGTTCCATCTGTCCGCGCGTCACCTGCCGCGGATCGTCAATGATCGTCGCCAGGCCCATGGCGTCATGGATGTCGCTCGTCCACAACTCCAAGGCGAGGCCGTGCTGGCGCCGATGCCGCCGGGCGATTTCCCGCAGGACGGGCGCGCTGATTCCCAGTTGTTCCTTGGCGGAGCTGATGCCGAAGCGTCGCAAGCCCTCGATGTTCCGTTCGTTGCGGAGCGAGCGGAGTTGCGCGATGATCTTCCGCGCCGCCGGGCTCATCATCAGGCCAGCTTGATCACCAGTGCCGCGACATCCGCGGCCTGCGCCTTCTCTGAGGAAAGCCAGGCGCACGCGTACCGGTGCGCCTCCGCGTGCAGGGGCAGGCCGGCCGCCTTCTTCCGCAAGAGCAGTGATACCAAGGCCAGCTGGGCGGCCACGTGGTCGGGGTTGGCCTGAGCGGCGCGCAACAATTCAGCCGGGTCCGCCGGTTGTTGCTCTGGCGCGATCACCCCTTTCTCGCCGAGGAAGAACGTCAGCGCCGTGCCCAGGCCGCGCAGATAGGCGACCGGCGACGTCGGGGCTACGTAGGCAAGTCCCTCGCCGGCCGGCATCGCCACCCATTCCATGTAGGCTCGCATCTGTTCCTGCAGCCGGGTCAGTTCGGCGTCGACAGACGAGGGGGTCCAGCGGGCCGTGAAGGCCTTCAATTCGCGGAACTTCTTCACCTCCCAGATGCGGAGCGTCAATTCGAAGTCGTCATTGTGATTGCGCAGCGCGCCGGTGACCACGTAGTCGAACCCCTTTTCCGTGGTGTCGTTCAACTGGCGGATGTTCTCGGAGATCCACTCCGTCGGAAACAACATGTAGTGCTGCGCCACGGTGCCGACCGCAGCCGTGGCATCATAACCCGCGCTGAAGGTGAACGTGTCGGCCAGCCACAGGGCGATGCCCCGGCTGAGCCGGCCGAGTTCATCCTCGGGCCGGGCGGCGGCCTCGGCGATATTGGCCAGGCCGGGGAGGGCGCACTGGGCGAAGGCTACCCGACGCAGCCTTCCCTCCTTGCGCGGCAGCAGCTGCGGGGCGGTGTTCTCCAGTCCGTAGAACCAGACGGGTTTGCTGATGCTGACCAGGCTGACCTTCTCGGCCACTGCTCCCGTGACCTCGGCGGCTTCGCTTTCGCTGATGAAGAGTTCGGACACGGCGTTGGAGAAACCGTGCAACCGGGCCTCGAGGTCCGGCCGATGCAGCGAGTAAAGCAGGTCGAGCAGATGCTGCGCCGCCTCGGCCTGGCGGGTGGCGAGATAGGCCTGGAGCAGGTTGAAGCCCGCCGGCGCACCGTGTTTTTCCACGTCATAGCGTGGGGCGAGGAGTTCGATGATCTGGTGGACGTGGCCGTTGGTGCCGAGGTCCGCGGAGATGGTCATGAGCACGTCGCTGCGTTCGCCGGCGATGCCGGCCAACACCTGCTCGTAGATGGCCATGGCGGCCGGCAGGTCCTTCGCCTTCAGTTTCTCGCGGGCGGCGGCCAGCTGCGGCAGCACTCCGGCGGCGGCCGCGGGTTTATCCGGGGTGGCCGGTGGCTTGTCTTCGGAGCGGTTAAAGATTCCCATGCTGCTTCCAGCAAAGTCATCCCCGCCGCCGTGGCGATGCGATTCTGGCCTGATCAGCGGGACGCCGGACTCAAGTCCGCACCGGGGCCAGCGTGTCCAACGACATCCCGGCGCGCACCTGGAGCAGCGCCAGTACTTTGGGCACATACATGCGGGTTTCGGCAGGGAGGCTGGCGGCGATCGCGGCGAAGGTGTCCGCCTTTTGGCGGTCAAGCGCACGCTGCACCCGGCCGGCCCCGGCGTTGTAGGCGGCGAGGGCCAGCGGCCAGTCGCCAAATTTCTTGTGCAGGTCGCGCAGCAGTTGCGCAGCGGCGCCAGCCGATTTCTTGGGATCGGTGCGCTCATCGGGCAGGAATGTGCTCAGGCCGAGTTCCTGGGCGGTGGCCGGCATGAGTTGAAACAAACCGCGCGCGCCCGCCGGGCTGCGCGCCGACGGATTGAGGGTCGACTCCACCTCGGCCAACCAGACCAGCCCTACGGGCAGACCGGCGGCGGCGAAGGCTGCGCTCAAAACCGGAATGATCCGATCGGCCCCCGCCGGCTTGGGCCGGTTTTGCAATCGTTGCAGCCAAAGGTCGTAGTGCGGGATGAATTGTCCCGCCTGGGCCGGCCGGACCGGCGGGGGCACCGGCGGGGGCCGCTGCCCGGCCTGCTTGGCCACCTCGATGTAATCCAGCCGCTCCTCCAGCCAGTCGATGTATTCCTCGTTGCCCGGCAGGGTGCGCAAGGCCGCCAGCGCCGCGCGTGCCTCGGGCTCGTACTGCGCCAGCGCGGCCAGATCGTTGTTCTCCAGCGCGGCCTGGAGGCGGGCGGCAAACTCGTCCCACCGGGCTCTGTCGGGAAAATCGAATTGCTCCTTCACCTCCGGTGGGGCCAGTGCATCGAACAGTTCCTTGCCTGCTTCGTACACGTCATCCGCCGAAACCTCCTCCCCCGCGGGAGGCTTGCCCCGCGGTGTCTCGGCGGCCAACGCCAGTCCCCCGACACACAGGCCGAGGATGCAGCAGTTGCGCAGTTTCATCAGGAGCTGATGACCCGCCAACGACCCAAAGGTTACAAGGCTTTCCGCTCGGTCCTTCCCAAGTACGTGCCCAGCCGCGACTGCGGCCGACGCCCGGCCGGGCCCGCGAGGTTAGGAACCAAGGCCCGCTCGACCCGCCGCCGGTGCAACCAGCCCGGGTATTCCCCGGGCGGGCGCCGGCTACTTCCTTTCCCGCGTTGACCCGGCGGGACGGACGGGTAGTTACACCCCTCCCAGCGAATGAACCGGGTCCATATCAAAACCTACGGTTGCCAGATGAACGAGCGCGACAGCGAGGCCGTGGCGGCCCTGCTGCGCGCGCGCGGCTACCGGCTGGTGGGCGACGAGGCGGACTGCGACATACTCCTGCTCAACACCTGCAGCGTGCGCGATGCCGCCGAGCAGAAGGCCATCGGCAAGGCGGCCAACGTGTCCAGCCGCAAGAAAAAGAACCCGGACTTCATCCTGGGCATCCTCGGCTGCATGGCCCAGAACCGCGGGGCCGAACTGCTCGACCGTCTGCCGGACGTCGACCTGATCGTAGGCACGCAGAAATTCCACCAGGTGCCGGCTTATCTGGACAATCTCCGCGCCGCGCAGGCCGCCGGCGTGCCTGTCGGGCAGACGATCGTGGACACCGGCGAGGAAGCCGGCTCGCAGAACACGATCCGCGATCACGTGCTGGAGGACAAGCAGGCGTCCGCCTTCGTCTCAATCCAGCAGGGCTGCAACATGGATTGCTCCTTCTGCATCGTCCCGAAGACCCGGGGCGACGAACGCTCGCGGCCAATGGACGAGATCGTGCGCGAATGCGAGGAGCTGGCCGAACGTGGTGTGCGCGAGATCACCCTGCTGGGCCAGATCGTCACCAGCTACGGCCGGCGCGACTATGTGCACACCGGCGGCGTCACCCCCTTCGTGCAGCTGCTGGAGCGGGTGAACGCCATCCCCGGCCTCGCCCGCATCCGCTTCACGTCGCCGCACCCGCGCGGTTTCAAGGACGACCTGATCGCCGCCTACGGCCGGCTGGAGAAGCTTTGCGAATATGTGCACCTGCCGCTGCAATCGGGGTCCGACCGCATCCTCAAGGCGATGAACCGGCCCTACACCAGCGAGCGTTACCGGCAGATCGTGGCGGACCTCCGCGCGGTGCGGCCCGGCATGTATTTCTCGACCGATGTCATCGTCGGCTTTCCCGGTGAGACCGCGGAGGACTTCACCCGGACCCGCGAGCTGTTCGAGGGGTGCAACTACGACATGGCCTACATCTTCAAGTATTCCATCCGCACCGGCACGCCCGCGGCCACGATGGAAGCCCAGGTGCCCGACGAGGTGAAGGAGGAGCGCAACCAGACCCTGCTGGATATCCTGGCGGCCAATTCCGACCGGCGGAACGCCGCCCTAGTCGGCACCATCGAGGAAGTGCTCGTCGAGGGCCGCGACAAGAAGGGCCTGCGCTACACCGGCCGCACCCGGGGCAACCGGATCGTCCATTTTGACGCCAGCGAACGTCTGGTGGGCGAGCTGGTGCCGGTCAGGATCGAGCGGGTTTCCACCGCCGTGCTTTATGGCTCGCTCGCGCTGGCCGGAATTGAACACTAGTCGCCTCATGTCCCTGTTTCTTGCGACCCTCCTCCCCGGTTTGTTTCTCATGTTGCTCGGAGCCCTGCTGCTTTGGAACCACGCCGCCGTCGGTTCCGTCGCGCGCGCGCTGCCGCGGTCCGTCAAAGGCAGCTGGGTGTTCTTCGGCGCCGGGGCGGCCTGGTTTGTCTGGCGGCTCGCGCAGCTGGGCGAGTCCGACCTGATCTTCTTCCAGACTCCGCAGCCGGTGATGCTCGGCTTTGCGGTGCTGGCGGTGCTGGCCTTCATCTATGCACCGGACTTCCTCGCGGTGCGCGGCCTCTGCGTCCTGATGCTGCTGGCGGCCGAGCCGCTGCTCTATGCGGCCTACATGGAATATCAGCATCCGCAGCGACTGCTGATGGTGACGGCTGTCTACCTCGGACTGGCCCTGGCGCTTTACCTGGCGGCGGCGCCCTACCGGCTGCGAGATTTCTTCGACTGGCTGTTCCGCGCGCCGGCCCGGCCACGGTTGCTTGGTGCCCTCCTGCTGACCTACGGCCTTGCGACCTCGGCGGCGGCTTTCACCTACTGAACCATGGCCGCCTTCCCCAATCTGCCCTCGGTGTTGTTGATCCTGGCGGGGCCGGCCGGGGTGGGCAAGAGCACGTTGTGCGACCGTTTCGTGGAGGTCGTGCCCGGCTTCGAGCGCGTCATCACCGCTACCACCCGGCCGCCGCGCGTGGGTGAGATCGACGACCGCGACTACCATTTCCTCAGTGAAAGGCAGTTTGACGAGAAACTGGCCGCCGGGGAATTCCTCGAGTGGGCCTGCGTGCACCAGAAATACCGCTATGGCACGCTGAAGTCGGCGGTACTCGACCGCCTGCCCCAGACCAACCTCATCATGAACATCGATGTGCAGGGCGTGCGCAGCATCCGCGCTGCGGCGGAGCGGATGGAGCAATTGCGTTCCCGGCTGGTGACCATGTTCGTCGCGCCCGATTCCTTCGAAGTGCTGCGCGAGCGGTTGCAATACCGCGGCAAGGACACCGAGGAGGAGATCCAGCGCCGGCTCCGCACGGCCGAGTTGGAACTGGGCGAGAGGAATTCCTACGACTACGTGATCCATAGCGGGACCAAGGAGCAGGACTTCCGCGCCTTGCTGGCCTTCTGGGAACAGGCGCAGCACCGCCTGGCCGCAGCCGGCCAATGAGCCATGGCGGGTAAGACGCGATTCCCGGTCAGTGACCACTGTGACGGGGAGCGATTCTTCAATCCGTGCGGACAGCCACAGGCCCCGGGGTTCTCCGCCCTGCCCAGATGGTGGTATCAACGGCTGGTTGGTGGTCAGGTCGCTCCGTGGCCAAAGACCGTTCCGCCGTCCATCAGGCCGCAACCGCCCGCGATCGTACCGGCTGGGCAGATCGCCGTCACCTTCATCGGTCATTCGACCTTCCTCCTCCAACTGCCCGGGCTGAACCTCCTGACTGATCCGTTTTTTTCGGATCGGGCGAGCCCGGTTTCATGGGCCGGCCCCAAGCGAGTCCGCCCGCCGGCGCTGCCACTTGGGCAGCTGCCGCGCATCGACGTGGTGCTGGTCAGCCACAACCACTACGACCATCTTGATCTGCCTGCCTTGCGCTGGCTGGCACGGCAGCGGCAACCCTTGATCGTCACGACGCTCGGCAACAAGGCTTGGCTGGAGCGGCGCGGCGTGGGCCGCGTTGTCGAGCTCGATTGGTGGCAGGCGCGCCAGGCCCCGCCGGAAACCGAGATTATTTGCACGCCGGCGCAGCATTTCGCCGCCCGCACTCCTTGGGACCGGTGCCGGACCCTGTGGGGTGGATTTGTCCTGAAGACTCCTGCCGGCCAAATCTATTTTGCGGGCGATTCGGGATTCTTCGGCGGGTTCAAGGACATCGGTGCGCGCTTGGGACCGATCGACCTGGCGTTTCTGCCTATCGGCGCCTACGAACCACGCTGGTTCATGGCGCCAGTGCACATGAACCCGGCCGAGGCGGTCCGCGCGCACCAGGACCTCCGGGCCCGGCGGTCGTTCGGCATGCACTTCGGCACGGTCCAGCTCACGGACGAGGCCGTCGACG
>CAZZDB010000050.1:0-21153 GCA_964652485.1 uncultured Oleiharenicola sp. | reverse complement strand
CCCGGCAGGACGCCCTCCAGGACCAGGGGCTGCAGGTTGGCGCGGCCGGTGTAGATGGCGGCGGTGAGGCCGGCGCAGCCGGTGCCGACGATGACGACGTTTTCAACTTTGGCGGACATGGGAAATAAGGGCTTCACAGAGAGCCAACATGGCACCGAGCGCAACTCCCGAGATACTCCCGGATCGAAAGAACCGCGCCTCCGCTCCTAGGGTTTTCGCTCCGGCGCGGGCGCAGGCCCGGGCGGCTTTTCCAGGTATTCCTTCACCTCCAGCGGCCCCAAGGTGCTGTGGCCGGCGAGCTTGATCCGTCGGGCCATCGTGGCGGCCTCGGACATGTCGCGCCCGAGAAATTCGCCTGCATGCAGGATCAGCGTCGGCAGGGCTTCGGCCATCGAGACACCCTGCGCATCCACGGTCATTTTCGAGCGCCATAACAGGATGCGATCTCCGTGCGCGCCCGCCACATAGTCGTAGGCGGATGCGACGACGTAGTAGCAGTTGGCCTTGGACAGCTCAACCAGTTGCCGGGTCTTGGGATCGTGCTCGGTGAAGAGCCGTACCGGGTCGAGCAGTGGCATCGCTGTCACGTCATACACCCGGTCCTGTCTTTCCAAGGCGGCTTTCAACTCGCCGGCGAACCTCGTGCCTCCGACCAGGGAGGCGCGGCTCAGCAGGTTCCGGTGCTTCACATCAGGAAACGCCCCGCTGTCCTCGGTGCCGGCGTCGAGGTTGTTGTGCACGCCCCAGACATAGACGATCAAAAGGGTCGGGGGCTTGCCCGGGGCCGCGGGTAGGTAACTGTTGACTGCGAGCGCCTGCCGCACGCGGTCCTCCAACAAGGATTCGGGCGGCGGGCGCTCAGCCGCCGTTCCATGGCCTTCTGCATGGTAGCCCATGGGCCGGGCCACGTAGTAGGCGGGATGTTCCGGCGAAGGCGGCGTGAGTTTGCGCCCTTCGTCCGTCATTTCCGTGATCACGGTTTCGTCGACCGACGGGTTGTCCCGGAAGGATCTGGGCAGGAGGGAAAGCATGCCCTGGTCCTGGCGGGATCCGGTGTCCGACGCCGCATTGCCGGCGGTGGGGATCGCGGCCAGTACCATCAACAGGAACATCGGGAGTGATCCTGTAGGCCGCAAGGAACTCGGGCCGGGGCGCATGCTGGAACGAACGTTACTACCGGCGGGCGGTTTCGACAAGACTGCGCTGCCGGCCGTTCATTTTGAGGCGACGTAGGCTGTGAAGTGCTTTTCGAGATCGCGCATCGTGGCGTCCGGCTTCATGAATAGCTTCGCGATGCGCGGAAAAGCGGCGGCTTGATGAAGCCGTCCTCGGTCAGCTTGATGCGGGTGGCTCCGCCGCCCGCGGTCAGCTCGTAGGTCCAGGTGCCACCGAACGGCAGGTCGTCGCCGACGATCTCGCGCACCAATCGCTCGGGGGCAATCTCCTCACGGGTGCGAAAGGCGATCTCCTTGCCACGGGCGTCCTTGTTCCACGCGAGCACATCGCCGTCCCCTGTGGTTTCGAAGCGAATGGCCTGCACTGCTTGCCACCACTGTGGCATCGCGGCACAGTCGGTGAGCGCGGCCCAGACCAGGACCCGTGCTTTCGGCATCATGACGGTGATGCTGACGGTGTGGCGTTCCGGCAGCGAGTGGCCGAGCCGGTAGAGGATGATGGTGGCCAGCACCGGCAGGCGGCCAACGACCCCGAGAGAAGGCGAAGGATTCTCACGGTCGGTGATTTTGTCCGATCTTGGATCGTCCGCCGGCAAACACAAAACGGAATTCCGGCGGGGTCGGGTCGCCCGCTAGGGTGCCGATGTCCGGCCGTACGGACTTGGGCCCGATCACCTTCGCCTCCAGCTTCGTTGCGCTGGCGGGACCCGGCAGGATCGGCCGGCGATCAATCCGCGCCGGGATTGCGGTTTGAATGGGTGGGGCGGACGCCCTCGAACGGGTCACTCCAGTCGGAGCGCCTCGGTCGGATTGACGAGGGCCGCCTTACGTGCTGGCAGCAGGCAGGCGAACACACCGATCGCGACGAGCAGCAGCGTAATGCCGGCGAACACCACCGGATCGTCCGGCGAGACCCGACTGGCCACCAGCCTGGTTTTGGCGAGCATATGCGTGGCCCCGACGGCCCCGACGAGCCCGACCACGAGTCCGACGATCAACTGCGTGAGGCCGCGCGAGAGCACGAGCCGGATGATGCCGGCGGCGGTCGCCCCGAGCGCCATCCGGATGCCGATCTCACGGGTGCGCCGCGCGGTGGCCTGCGCCACCACGGCGTAGATGCCGACGGCGGCCATCATCAGCCCGCTCAAGGCGAACACGGAGAACAGTGTGCCGAAAACGGAGAGGAACCAGCGGTCGTGCTCGAGTGCCATCGACAGGGTGCGGACATCGAAGAGCGGCAGATCCTGATCGAGGTTTTGCACGGCGGCCCGCACCGGGCCGGCTAGGGCCGCAGGATCGGACGCGGAGCGCACCAGCACCGTCATCCAGCCCCAGGCTTCTTGGCGGTAGGAAATGTAAATGAGCGGCGGAGTATCATTGTCCCGCGTTTCCTGCACCACGTCGGCGCAGACGCCGATGACGGACATCCACACGCCCGGCTTGTTGTCTTCGATGAAACGGAAACGCCGGCCCACCGCCTCCTGGTCCGGCCAGTGTTTGGCTGCGAAAGCTCGCGTGACCACCGCAGCTTCCTTGCCGGTGCTGCCGTCGGTTTCCTCGAAGCCGCGACCCTGCAGGATCGGCAGCCCGATCAAAGAGAGGTAGGACGGGGTGCAGACGACAAACGAGGCGCGGGGCGGTTGCTTGGGGTCGGGATTGGGCCGGCCGTCGATCTCGATGCCCCGGGTGTTGGCACCCAGCCCGGGCGGATTGGAGGCCGTCGCGACCAGCGTGACCCCGGGCAGCGCCAGAAGCCGCCGCTGGAGGTTCTCGTGGAATTGCAGGCGTACAGCCGGTTCGGCATAATGCTCGCCCTTGGCTTCGGGCAGCTGGATGCGCGCGGTGAAAATCCGCTCGACCGGCACGAACGCGTTCAGAGATTGCACGGCGAAGAAGCTGCGGATCATCAGGCCCGCGCCAGCGAGGAGCACGACGGTCAGCGCGAATTGGAAGACGACCAGCGCCGCCGTCAGGCCGCCGCGGTGGCGGCCGCCACCGGGCGTACCTTCCTTCATCACGGTGTTCAGGTCGACCCGTGAGGCGCGGAGCGCCGGGACGAGACCGAAGGCGATGCCGCTCAGCACGGAGACGAGCGCGAAATACCCGAAGGCCCGCCAGTCCATCTCGAAGAGGACCCAGTAGGGCTTGCCCACGTCCTGCGTTGCGAGGTCGAAGCAGTGCACGCCGAACGCCGTCAGGCCGAGCCCGAGGAGGCCACCGAGGGAACTGAGCAGCACGCTCTCGATCAACAACTGACGGACCAGCTGCCAGCGCGACGCGCCCATGGCGGCGCGCACGGCGATCTCCCGTCTGCGGGCGATGGCGCGGCTGAGCATCATGTTGGCCACGTTGGCGCAGGCGATGAGCAGGACGAAAGCCACCGCGCCGAGCATCATCAGGAAGACCGCGCGGATTTCGTCGCCATTGTAGGTGTCGTGAAAAGTGCGGACCGACGTGCCGAGGTCCTTGTTGCTGTCGGCGTGTTCCGCCGCGAGGCGACGGGCGATGACAGCGAGGTCACCGTTGGCCTGCGCGACAGTCACGCCCGGGTTGAGTAGCCCGAAGAGTTCCAGCGAGCGGTTGGTGCGCTTCTCCAGATCCGCGTCGGGCGTGAGCGCCATCCACAGGTCCTCGTTGTTGGGAAAGCGGAAGCCCTCGGGCATCACCCCGACAATGGTGGCGGGCGCACCGTTGATCCGTACCCCGCGGCCGATGACGTCGCGCGCGCCGGCGTAGCGGTTTTGCCAGACGCTGTGGCCGAGGAGCACGACGGCCTCGGCCCCGGGCTTACCGTCGGCGAGGGTGAGGCCGCGACCCAGAACCGGCGGCGTCCGGATGAGGGTGAACAGCCCCGGGGTTACGCGTCCCATTCCGACACGCTCGGGCGGGTTGCCGGGCTCGCTGATCACGCCCTGGCTACGGCTGACGGCCTCGAGACCCTCGAAGGTGCGGTTTTGCGCCTTATACTCGAGGTAGTCGGGCCAGCTCACCCAGGTTCGGGACCGCCGGTCGAGTGTAACGATGTTCCGGAGGCTGACCGTGACGATGCGTTCGCCGCCGGGGATGGGCACGGGCTTGAAGAGGACGGCGTTGACCAGGGTGAAGACGGTGGTGTTGATGCCGATGCCGAGGGCAAGGGTGACAATGACCGCGAGTGAGAACCAGCGGTGCGAGCCGATCATCCGGAAGGCAAAACGGAGGTCTTGGAGCATGGTTCAATGACGCCGGTCACGCAGGACGGGGTGATTCGCGCCGGGCGTGGTCAGGCATGGGTCAAGTACCCGGCAGTCTGCCGAAAGTCGCGGAATGTTTCAGCTGCTGCCAAGGGATCCGGCCGGGACACGTCATTGCTTGGCGGAGTCGGCCGCGGGTTTTTCCACCCGGGTGGCGGTGTGGTGCGCGGTGAATTGTTTTTTCGCGCACTCCGCGCAGATGCCGTGGGAGGTCTCGGTGGAAAATTTCGAGCCGAAATACTCCTCCATCGTCAGCCAGTCTCCGTCGTGTCCCACCTTCCGGCACCAGCTGCACACCAGCAGGAATTCCTCCAGATGGTGCAGCCGCTTCAGCAGGCGCCGGGTCGTGAAATGCACCCAAGCCCAGATCCCGAGGACAACCGCCGTGCGGATCAGGACCCGGGGCCAGAGGAAGCCCGCCGGTTCGTTGAAGAACCAATGCGGCACGCCCAGCAACTCGGTCAGCCAGGCCAGGGCGATGAGGATGGAAAATCCAATGGCTTCCTTCTTCAGGACGGAATCCGCACTATGGGGGATCGAAGACATTGAATCATGTCAATGTCCCGGGTCGGGCCGATGGCAAGCCGACTTGTGGCCCCGGGTTTACTCCAGCCGCTCATCCGGGCCCGAGAATCCCGCGAGCGGGATGCGCGGGTTTCGGTTTCGAAAAAAACGGCACAGGCGCGCGGAACGGCGCGGTCTCCCGATTTTTATTTTTGTCGTTTGGATGCAACCAGTAGCAGCCTTGCCGTGTTGGTTGGCACGGGCACTGCAAAGAGCCCACCACACACGCGCTGACAAAAAATCCACGCGAGCGCCCCGGGCCACGTCCGGGGACCGCATCAAAAACCAACCCCCAAAGCTCCGCCTACGCCGGAGCTTCGCTCCATGAAGATCAAATCCGTCATCCTCAGCGCGGCCATCCTCGGTGGCCTTTTCTCCGTCTCCTCGTTTGCCAATGTCATCGTCCACACCACGTCTGCTCCCGAGAAATTCGAGGCACCCGTGCTGGCCAAGGTCGTCAGTCCCACCGGTCTGCTGCCCCGCCATCAGGGCGAGACCGTCACACTCCACCTTATGGTCGATGCCGTCGGCCAGCCCCACGATATCCGGCTGAAGTGGGGTGCGGACGATAACCTGACCGAAAAACTGCTGCCGGCCGTCGCCCAGTGGAAGTTCACTCCGGCGAAGCGCAACGGCGTGCCGGTCCCGTCCATGATCGAGTTGCCAATCCAACTGATCGACGGTCCCGTTTCCTGAACCCGTCTTCGCCGTCCGGTGATCGTGCTAGGTTATTCCGCCGGCGAATTCTCCGCAAACCAGCCACCGGTCGCCCAACCCGTGACCGGCGGCGTTGGCGCGGAGAGACGTTGCCCCGCCAGGCGGTGAAGCCGGGCGGGGTGACTGCTCAGCGATTCAGCTCGTAGACCAGCACCTTGAAAGATCCGGCGACTATTTTCGGGCGCTCCTTGGAACCGGGGACCGGGGCTTCAAACCGGGCGGAAGGGAGGTAGAGCTTATGGGTCACCGGGTCCACCGCTATCGTGCGGGCGCTGCGCTCGGTCTTGAGCGTCTGCACCACAGTGAGTCTGTCCGGGGTGTCCTCATGCACCACCGTCACGGTGCCGTCGCGGCCGTTCGGGGTGAAAACCAGCTGCGTGCCGGGGTCAAAGGCGGCCGCGTCTATACCCTGGCCGGCGGGCAGGCTGCCGACCACATGGCCGTCGGTTGAATCGAGCACGACCATGCGGGCGTTGCTGCAACCGAGGAAGAGCCGGTGATGGGCCAGATCGATGTCCATGCCCGTGGCTTCCTCGCCGGGTGCGATTGGCCAGCGGGCCGTGACCGCATGGGTCTGGGTGTCAATGACGGCGACCTCGTTCTTGTCCTCGATATTGACGAACACCCGGTGGGCGGCCGGGTCGGCCTGCGCAAATTCCGGTTTGCCGCCGAGCGGGATGGTGGCGACGACCTGGCCGGTGCTGGCGGTGATCACGGTGGCGTTGCGGCCGCGGCCGTTGAAGGCGTAGACCTCCTCGCGCGAGGGTTCGAAGAGGATTGCGTCGGGATTCGGGCCGGTGGCGACTTTCGCCAAGGTTTTCAAGGTGGGGCCGTCAATGATGCCGACGCGGTCTTCGCGACCGTTGCTCGTGAAGGTCCGGCCAAGTTTCGACGCCACCGCGATCCCATGGATGCCCGGAGTGTCGGCGATTTCGCCGACGACCTGATCCGTCTGCGTGTCAATGACGACGACCTTCGTCGCATGGCTGACGTACAGCCGGTGCAGCGCTGGGTCGACCGAGATGTAGTCCCAGCCTCCGTCGCCCCCGACGGCGATTTCGTGCAGGAAACGGTAGGGTTCGCCGGTTTGAGCGGGGCAGACGGTCGTCAGCGCGAGCGTCGCGAAAAGCCAAAGAATCGGGGTGCGTGATTTCATGCGATATGGGGTTGGGGGGCGAAAAACTAGCCACGCACTCTACCGGCGCAACTGGCAAGACCGGCTCCGCTGCGGGAAAATCACCCTTCGTTGCGGTCCTGGCACCGATTGCCTTGGCCCCGGGGTTGACGCCCGGCGGCTGTGCGATAGAAGGACGAGCCGGCTCTCCGCCCTGCGGCGGCGCAACCGACCTGCCCGCCAACCGGATCCCCTGTGCCCATGCAGTTCTTCAAACGCATCCTCCAATCGTCCGCTGAACAGGTCGCGCCGGAAAAACGTCGGAGCGGACAGCGCCTTGCGGTCAACCCCGAGTTTCCGCTCCGGACCGGCCTGGGCCTCGGCGCAACCCGCAATAACTGGAACTGGAAGGGCCGGCTGGTTGATTGTTCCGAGCAGGGCGTGCGGTTGCTGTTCGGCACCGCGGTGCAGGCGGCCACCGGCGAGAGCTGCGATCTCAAACTCGACCTCGAGGAGTTCGTGCTCGAACTGCCCTGCCACGTTTCCAACCTCCGCCGGCAGAGCGACGGGTTCAATCTCGGCCTGAAACACGACATCGCCGATGCGGAGTCCCGGGGCGCCTACCGGCAGTTTCTCGAGATCGTGGCCCTCGGGGCCGCGCTCCGACCGCATCTCCGGAAACACCAACCGGAGGGTTCGAACTATCTGGTGGAACAATACGTCGGCGAGCGGCGCTCGTGTCTGAATGTCTGGCGCCACCCGTCGGGTGGGGCGGTGGCCGCGGCCGAGTTCCTGCTCAAGGACTGCCTGATCCGGATGGTCGCAGGCCACCACCCGGAATACTTCACCGACACCGAGGCGGTGGAGGCCCACCGGGCGAACCCCGCGCACGCTTTGGAGATCCACCGCCTGTTCCGCTGGGTCGTGCCGAATCTTTCCGCTTCCGTGCCGGACGATCTGCGGAAATTTTTGCAAAAATACACCGGCTGAACCGCAGACTAAGGAAGAATGGAAAGCCCAACCAGAACGGAAGCCTTGGAGCCCGGCCCCGCCGCCCGGCCCCGCTCCGACTGGAGCATGCTCGTCGAGTTGCTGACCCGGCCCTATCCGTTGCATGCCCGGGTGGTGGTGCCCGCGGTCATGCTTATGCTGCTTATCCCCGGCTACCTCGCCATCGGCTTGATGCCGCGTGGTCGGACGATGCACCTGCCCGAACTGACGTTGGATCGCATGGTGCCCGTGCAGCCGGCTTGGGCGGTGATCTACTTGTCATATCTTGCCGTTCCCTTCCTGCCCGTGCTGATCATGCGGCAGGAGGAGCAGATCCGTCGCACCTTCCTCGCCTGGCTGTCAGTGTGGGTCATCGGTTATGTCTGTTTTCTGGTTTATCCGACCACGCTCCCGCGGCCGCTCGGGGAGATCGGGGACGGCTTTTTCGCCTGGTTCCTGCGGGGCATCTATGAGGCTGACCTGCCGCGCAACTGCCTTCCTTCCCTGCACGTTGCGACCGTGGTCGTGGCGGCGTTGGCCTGTTGGAGAGTGGACTGGCGGACTGGCTTCGCCGCGGGCGTCTGGGCTGCGCTCGTCGCCCTCTCGACGCTGTTTACGAAGCAGCACTACATCGCCGATGTCGTAACCGGTATCTTGTTGGGCGGCACGGCCGATGCCGTCTTCCAACATAATTGTCCGCGGACAGACGTCTCCGCGTCCGACCGCCGCGTCGCACCGCTCGTCCTGCTGGGACTGGTCGGGACTTACGGGCTGGTGGTCGCCGGCTTGTGGGTCGCCTACCTGATGCGTTGAGCGACATGATTTCGTCGCATCGCAGACTCGCGGCCAGCGTCACTTTACGTGACATTCGGTTTTGAGAGACTCTCCGTTGCCGGGACGCTGAGGAGCGCGGTCCTCTACTGCTCGATGACCTGATTCGACAGTTCGTTCGCGCCACCGGGCTCTTGGGGAAAGTGCTCGGCCAGCAGCGCCCCGGCACGCTCGACACCCTCGGTAATCGCGGCGGTATGGCGGCCGTTGCGGAAATCCTTTTGCATCGCCGTCGCCACCTCCGTCCAGAAGGGGTCACCGCATTTGGCGTGCACGCCCTCGTCACCGATGATGGCAAACGCCTGCGAGGCCGGCGCGATGAACAGCAGCACGGCGTTGCGGTGCCGGGTCTTGGTCATGCCCAGGCGCACGAATTCATGCCGGGCGGACGCGACGGCGTCGTCCGTCGGCTTGTGGTTGATGACGACGCGGATCTCGCCCGAAGTCTTGGACTCGGCCTGCTGGATGGCCGTCTCGATATGCTTGCGATCGAGCCGGGCGATGAAGTGCCGGGGTTTCATGGTCTACCAGCTCCCTCCCGCGCCGCCGCCGCCGAAGCTCCCGCCGCCGCCGGAGAAACCGCCACCGCCGCCAAACCCGCCGAAGCCTCCACCCCCGAATCCGCCGCCGGATCCGCCGCCGGATCCGCTGCCCAGCCACCAGCTAGTGCCGGGGTTGATGCCACGCCGGCGTGGATTGAACAGCGTCGTTGGCTGCCGCAGGACCTGACGGATGAAAAGAAAGACCAACAGAATCGGCACACCGAGGAAGAGGAGGATGGGAATCAGCGTGAGGCCGCCCGCCGCCAACCGCCCTGGATTGAGACCCTCTGCCCGCGTCCGCCCCGTGCCCTTGTATTCGCCCTTGGTGGCCGCGATCATGGCGTTCACGGCGGCGTTCATGCCGCCGTCGATATCGCCTGCGCGGAACCGCGGCACGATCTCGCGCTCGATGATGCGCTTGGCGGTGGCGTCGGGCAGCACGGGTTCCAAACCGTACCCGACCTGCAGATAGAGCTTGTGCTCCTGCATGAAGGCGAACAGCACCGCGCCGTTGTTCTTGCCCTGCTGGCCGGCCCGCCACGCCTGCGCCACGCGCACGGTGTAGTCCTCGATCGAGGAATCGGACTCCATCCGCGGGTAGAGGGCGACGAGCAGCTGGTTGGAACTCTCGCGCTCGAACTGCTCGAGGCGCGCATTCAGCTGGTCGGCGACGTGGCGTGACACCACCCCGGCATAGTCGTTGAAATACCGCGCCGGGGCGGGGGGGATGCGTTCCGCCGCCGACAGCCAGGCCCCGGCCAGCATGACAGCCCCCAAGGTGATGAAGCGGAGCCTCACGATGGCGTCCTCAGGGCTTCTTGCTGAAGTCGAATTGCACGGCCGGCGGTGTGTCGGCACCCGGCTTGGCGGTGAAGTAGGGCTTCTCGGCAAACCCGAAAATGCCGGCGAAGAATACGGCGGGCACGCGCTTGATCGCAGAGTTGTAGTCGCGGGCCAATTCGTTGAACCGGCCGCGTTCGACGCTGATGCGGTTCTCGGTGCCCTCGAGCTGCGATTGCAACTCTTGGAAATTGGCCGTGGCCTTCAGGGTCGGGTAGTTCTCGGCCACCACGAGCAGCCGCGAGAGGGCGGACGACAGAGCACCTTGAGCCTTTTCGAATTCCGCCAGCTGGGCCGCGCTCGGCGTGCCGCCGGGGTTGATCTGCACCTTGCCGACGGACGCGCGGGCATTGGTGATCTCGGTGAGGGTGCTTTTCTCGAAGTTGGCGGCACCGGAGACGGTGGCAACCAGGTTGGGGATGAGGTCGGCGCGGCGCTGATAGACGTTCTGCACCTGCGCCCACTGGGCGTCGACCGCCTGTGCACGGTTGACCAAGCCGTTGTATTGGCCGATCACGAAGAGAACACAGATCACGGCCGCGGCCGCGAGGACTCCTAGGACGATGAGCACGGTTTTCATGGGACGCTTCATAGATGACGCCGTTCCTCTCCGGATGCAAGCAGCGGGCCGTTACACAGCGGAGGTCATTTTCAAAGCGAGATGGAGGCGGGCGGAGAGGAGGCGGCCCATAGGACCTGACACCTTGGTCCGGCGACCTAGCGGGGGCCAGCCGATGGGGTGAGGTGGTCTCAGACCGGGTCGACCGCGCAGCGCGCGCTTTCCGCACAGGGTAGGGCAAAGCCCTATAGCCGCGGTTGTGCCGGCCTCGTATCATTCACCCTGCATGCCGGTTCCATCCAATTTGCCCCACTACCGCGTCCGTCCCGTGGACCGGTCGTGACCGATTCACGTGTCCGCGTTCCCGGCCCATTCCGCGAAGTCCCACCACCTGCCCAAGCCGGCGGAAGTGCTGGCCGCGGCGGTGGAGCAGGTCGGCATCATCCGGCGTTCCGGCCGGATATTGGCGAAGACGATTCACGCCTTCGCCTCGGACAACATCATCCGGCTCGGGGCGGCACTGGCGTTCTACACCACCGTGGCGGTCGCACCCCTCCTGGTGCTGGTGATCTGGATGGCGGGGACCGTCTTTGGCGCGGGTGACGCGCGCCGGCAGATGATCCGGGAAATCGGAAGGCTTGCGGGTTCGCAGGCCAGCGCCGCGGTGGCCGCCGTGCACAGTCCTGCCGCCCCCTCCGGCTTGCTCGCCACGCTGTTCGGCGCGGGCACCCTCGTTTTCGGCACACTGGGGGTCTTCAACCAGTTGCAGGATGCACTCAATGCGATCTGGCGCGTTCCGCCCAAACCCATGAAGGGCTGGTGGCATTTTCTCAAGGGCCGGTTGTTCTCCCTGGCCGCAGTCATAGTCACCGGCTTCCTCCTGCTCGTGTCACTTGTTGCCAGCGCGATGTTGAGCTGGCTGGGGGCGCAGGCCGCGGAGCGCCTCGCCGTGCCGATGTTCGGTCTGCAGGTCCTGAACAACGTGCTGGCCTTCGGTGTCGTGACGGTCCTGTTTGCCCTGGTTTTCCGGTTGCTGCCCGAGACCCGCGTGCGGATGCGACACGTCTGGATTGGCGCAGCGGTGACCGCGGTGCTGTTCACTGTGGGAAAAACCGTGTTGGGGTCTTATCTTGGGCGCGCGAGCCTGACCTCCGCCTACGGCGCGGCCGGCTCGCTGCTCGTACTGCTGCTGTGGTGTTATTACGCGGCGCAGATCGTTTTTTTCGGCGCCGAGTTCACCCGCGTCACGGCGCTGAGCAACGGCGGGCGCGATTTCACGCCCTTCGCGGCACCGATGGAGCGCCGCCGGCCGTCATGAAAGCGACCTCGCTCACGGTGGATCCGGAACACGCGGCTCCCGCCGACGGCAAAGCCCGCGCCGTGCGGTTCGAGTTCACGATGAAATCGCTGTTCGCGGTGATGGGGCTGATTGCGGGGATCTGGCTGGTATTGCATGCGCTGCCCGTCCTGCTGACACTGGTGGCGGCGCTGATGCTGGTCGGGGCGCTGAATCCCTTTGTCGCCTGGCTCGAAGAGCGGCGGATGCCGCGGTTTTACGCCATCTGCCTAGTCTTCGGGTTCGGCGCAGTCATCGCCGTCACGCTTTTCATCCTCACGGTCCCGACCGTGATCGCGCAGGGGCGGATGCTGGTCGAGCGGGCGCCCGAGATCCGGGAGAAGACCGCGGGTTTCCTTGAGCAGTCCCGGATCACCGTCGCCTTGGGCAACGCCGTCCGGAACGCCCGCTATGAGGAATTGTTGAGTGCATCCTCTTCGACCCTGGTCATGGCGGGCACACGGCTGTTCACGATCCTGGCCTATGGCATGGCGGCCGTTTTCCTCGCCTTCTACATGCTGATCGACCGCGACCGGCTCCGCGGCGCGTTGTTCGCCGTCGTGCCCCGTTCGCATCACATCCGGCTCTCTCGTATCATCCTTAACCTCGGAAAGATTGTCGGCGGCTACATCCGCGGCCAGGTACTCACCTGCGTCCTGATGAGCGGGTTCATCTTCGTGCTCCTGCTGGTCTGTCGTGTGCCGAACGCGCTCGCTATCGCTGTGTTCGGCGGAGCCATGGACCTGCTGCCGTACATCGGGATCTTTCTGACCATGGCCCCCGCCGTGCTGGCGGCTTCGGTCAAGGGCCCCGTCATCGCCGGCATCGTGTTCGCCGTGATGCTGGCGTATGAGGAGCTGGAGAGCCGCGTCCTGGTGCCGCTCGTCTACGGCCGGGCGATGCGGCTGCCCTCCTCCGTGGTGCTTTTCTCGCTCATCCTCGGGACCGTCCTGGCGGGGATTGTCGGGGCCCTACTCGCGCTGCCCCTCGCGGCGGCGGTGCTGATGCTGATCGACGAACTGCGGGTCGAGTTGCCGGGTGAAGCGATGCAGCCCGCCGACCTTGAGCAGCTCCGGGAGGATGATCGCGGCGAGCAGGAATACGAACGTCGCGCAGAGCACCTGCCCGCCCAGGAGGCCGCTGCCATCGCGGTGGAGATCTCCGGCAACCGCGAGAAGGAGGAAGGCGAAGTGGAGAAGGCGCAAGCCGCCCTTGACGATGAGGATCCGGTCGCACCGAAGGGATATATTCAATGAACCAGCCCGGTCTCGTCTGGAAGAATCCCTATCCCGTGCAAGTCCAAGCCGGCCAAACCTGGCAGTAGTATTCCTGCGGCCAAAGCAAGCCCTCGCCGTTCTGCGGCGGTATGCACGTGACGCTGTAAGATCGGAGCGGATCTGCTGATCCGGAGGCCGGGCTTGGAGAGGGCACGCGCAGACGACTCGCACTGAAAAAACTGGAACCGGCCCCGGCCGGCTGCCTCAATCGCCTGCGTGGGCCGGCCGGCCTTGGCTGGCCCGCGCGCCCCTAAACCCCCGCCCGCCATGTCAACCCATCCTCAGCGATCCGTCGCAGTGACTCTTCTTGGCTTGAGCCTGATGCTCACGCCGCCGGTCATGCGCGCCGTCGATTCAGCCAACGCGCCCGCGCGCCCGCAGCGGATGATTGTGCTGACGGACATCGAGAACGAGCCCGACGACACGGAGAGCATGGTGCGCCTGATGCTCTATTCCAATGTCATCGACCTCCAGGGTCTGATCGCGACCACCTCCGTCCATATGAAGACCCGCGTCGCGCCCGAATCGATCCGGCGCGTGATCAATGCCTACGGCCAGGTGCGCGCCAACCTGCTCAAGCACGAGCCCGGCTATCCCGAGGCGGCGGCGCTGCTGGCGTTGGTGAAGCAGGGCCCGGTGGAGTATGGCATGAAGGCCGTGGGTCCGGGCAAGGATTCGGAGGGCTCCGCTTGGATCATCAAGGTCCTCGACCAGGAAGACGACCGCCCGCTCTGGGTCACGGTCTGGGGCGGGCCGAACACCCTCGCGCAGGCGCTCTTCAATCTTCGCAGCACCCGCAGCGAGGCCGAGGTCCGCCGCCTCGTCGCCAAGCTTCGGGTCTACACGATCTCCGACCAGGACGACAGCGGCCCCTGGATGCGGAGGAATTTCCCGGACTTGTTCTACATCGTCAGTCCCGGCGGCTACGGCGCCGCGACCTGGACCGGCATGAACCAGGCGGTGCCCGGCCTCGACAACACAACCGTCAGCAACCGCTGGCTCGCCGAACATATCCAGCAGGGCCACGGCCCCTTGGGTGCCGTCTACCCCGATGTTGCCTATGGCATGGAGGGCGACACGCCGTCGTGGCTGGCGCTGATCCCGAACGGTCTGAGCGTGCCCGCGCACCCTGAGTGGGGCGGCTGGGGCGGACGCTACGAGCTCCGCGTGCCCGAACTGGCGGAGATGGACCCCAAGGGCTTCACCGGTGGAGTGCCCGTCGAGCCCGAGACCCGCCCGATCTGGACCAACGCCGTCGACGAATACACGCCGCCCGCGCCCGGTGAGCAAGGTCGGGCCATGCGCGCCGGGGGGCAGACGTTCAAGGACTATCGCGCCACCGCCTGGCGCTGGCGCGACGACTTTCAGAACGACTTTGCCGCGCGCATGGAGTGGACCACCAGGCCCTATGCCGGGGCCAACCACCCGCCCGCGCCGGTCCTCGCGCATCCGGAATCGGTCACGGTGAAGTCTGGCGAGCGGTTCTTCCTCGACGCCCACCTGTCGACGGACCCCGACGGCGACAGCCTGAGCTTCTGGTGGTTTCAGTATCCCGAGGCGGGTACCTACCGCGGAAGCATCCCCATCGAGGGGGCGGCCAACATCTGGCGGGTCGGCTTTGTCGCCCCCAAGGTCGAGCAGCCCGAGACCGCGCACTTCATCCTGCGGCTCACCGACAAGGGCAGCCCGCCGCTGACCCGTTACAAGCGCGTTATCGTCACCATCGTGCCCTGACGGCGCGGCCCGGCCGGGCTAGCGTGCATCCTGCGGCGAGCCCCGCTGGGCGTGCAGGGTGAAATCCTGTGTGCGGTGGGTGATGATCTCGAGCTTCAGCGGCTCGCCGGGTTCACGGTTCAGGAGAATGTGGCCCAAGGGCGAGTCCTTGACGACGCGGGAGTCCATGCCCTTCACCGGCACGCCGTCGAGTTTCACTATCTCGTCGCCCGGCTGCAGGCCGGCCTGCGCGGCGTCCGTGCCGGAATGGACCCGGGTGATGAGGACGTGGGTCGCTTTCTTGGTGTCCGGTTCGACGTAGATCGCGATGTCGAGGGCGAAGGAGATGATGGCGTTGTCGCGAATCTTGAACGGCTCCAGCTTGACCACCTTGTCATCTGCCGGCGGCGCGACCTCGTTGCCGAAGGCGGGAGAGAGCGCCAGCAGGATCAGGATCGCGGGTAGCCGTTTCATGAACCGCAGCCTAGCGAAGCCTGTTTGCCGGCCAAGCGGGTTTTGGCGGAAAGCGCATCGCGCCTGACGGCCCCAGTCTGACGAGGAGACCTACGGAGTTCGTTGTGCCTGACGATCACCGCTGCTGGTCACCAGTGCCAGGTCCCGAGTGGCACCGTCGGAGTGGACAAGCCCGTCAACGACCGCGGGTCCGAACGCCGGCTGTTCTCGGATTGCGACTACTCGTGATTGCCGGACAACCGCAGCGTGGCCTTTCTCGGAGGTTCCGACTTCTTGGGTCTGCTCCGGCATTCTGGGCTGGCGCGGCGACGGTTCACAACTAAAGCATTCGCATGGCGCATCGCCCCAAGACTCCTCCGCTCGCGCCGAAGGTAAGCTCGCAGCCGACCAAGGCGTCGGTTCCGGCCGGATTTCCCGCGCAGGGGACCGTTGCGGCCGGTTCGCCCCGGAGCCTGTGGCCGGGTCTGGCCCTGCTCGGCCTGCTATTGCTGGCGTACTACCCGGCGTTGTCGGGCGGTTTTATCTGGGATGATGATGCGCATCTGACCGCCAATCCCTGTATCGTCGGTCCACTGGGACTGAAAGACATCTGGACGAGCGCCTACATGCGGATCTGTCCCCTGGTGCAGACGAGCTTCTGGCTGGAATACCGGATCTGGGGACTCCATCCGCTGCCTTATCATCTGGTTACTCTGCTGCTGCACGCGGCCGCCGCCGTGGTGCTCTGGCGGGTGTTGCGGCTTTTGCGGGTGCCGGGCGCCTGGCTGGGGGCGGCGTTGTGGGCGCTGCATCCGGTGCAGGTGGAGTCCGTGGCGTGGATCACCGAAATGAAGAACACGCAGTCGGGATTGTTCTTCCTGCTCGCCGTTTTGTTCTTCTGCAAATCAAGGCAGGCGGAAGCGGCGCACGATCCAAAACACCGCTCCGGGTTCTGTTACGGCCTGACGCTGGTTTTTGCCACGCTGGCCTTGGCGAGCAAATCCTCCACCGTGGTGCTGCCGCTCGTCCTGGGGCTTTGCGCCTGGTGGATGGACCGGGGCTGGCGCTGGCGACGCAATCTCCTCCATCTGACTCCGCTGCTGCTCCTTTCCGTCCTCACCGGGGTCGTGACACTTTGGACGCAGAAGGGGGAGGGCGCCTTCGACCCGGAATTTGCGCTGGGCCTGGCCGGGCGGCTGGTGGTGGCGGGGAAGGTGGTCTGGTTCTATGCCGGCAAGCTGCTCTGGCCGCATCCGTTGATCTTTATTTATCCGCGCTGGCAGATCAACCCGGCGGATCTCGCCGCTTACCTTCCCACGCTCGCCCTCGTGAGTTTGATGATCGTGTTGTGGCGGCAACGCGACCGCTGGGCGCGAGCCCCTTTCTTCGCCCTGGCCTTCTTTGTCGCGGCCCTGCTGCCCGTGCTGGGCTTGGTCGACACCTTTTTCTGGCGGTATTCATTCGTTGGTGATCACTTTCAGTACCTGGCCGGTATGGGCCCGCTTGCGCTGGCCGGGGCCGGTCTCCACACCGGTTTGGGCGCGCTGGGGAAGCCTTCGCGCTGGCTATTGCCGGGGATTGGCTCCTTGGTCCTGCTGGCGCTCGGCCTCCTCACCTGGCGCCAGTGCGCCCAGTATCAGAACGACGAGGTGCTCTGGACCACCACGCTCCGCCGCAACCCGGCGAGCTGGATCGCTCACAACAACCTCGGCATCGAACTCGACCATCAACCCGGCCGGGAGGCCGAGGCGATCGCCCATTACGAGGAGACGCTGCGGCTTCGCCCCCAACATGCCAGGGCGCATAACAACCTGGCGCAAAACCTCGCAAAAATACCCGGCCGGGAGGATGCCGCCATCGCTCATTACGAGGAGGCGCTGCGTATCGATCCCGGTCTCGGCTGGGCCCACCACAACCTGGCGGCGCTGCTCGCTGTCCGGCCGGGCCGGCGGGCCGAGGCGATCGCCCACTATGAAGCGGCGCTGCGCCTGATGCCGGAATCGGCGGAGACGCATTACAACCTCGCGATCGAACTCGGCAAATCGTCCGGCCGGGAGGCGGAGGTGCTCGCCCACTATCAGGCGGCCCTGCGTCTGCGCCCGGATCTTGCGGCCGCGCATTACAATCTCGCGCTCGTGCTCGTGAATCAGCCGGACGGAGCGACCGAGGCGGCCGCCCATTTCGAGGCGGCCTTGCGCCTCCGGCCGGACTGGGACGAAGCCCACAACAATTATGCGAGCCTGCTTTCCAGTCAGCCCGGGCGGCTGCCGGAGGCCATCGCGCACTATGAACAGGCGCTGCGTTTGCGGCCGGCGGCACCGCTGGTGCACTACAATCTCGCCGGGGCCTACTATCGCAGCGGCCGGCTGGCCGAGGCCATCAACCAGCTGGAGATCGCGGTCACGCTCAAGCCCGACTACGAGGACGCCCGCCGCAACCTCGCCGCCCTCCGGCAGCAACTGCGGCGCTGAGCGGCCGACGGACTCGCCGGGCGGAGCCACTGGCGGCGCTCTCAGGCCTCGGCCATCATTATCACGATCTTTCCCCGGGCGTGACCTTCCTCCAGATAGCGGATCGCTGACGGAACTTCACTCAACGGATAGCTCCGGTCGATGACCGGCGTGACTTTCCCAGCTTGGAGCAGGTCCTGCAAGACGACCAGGTCGGTCTTTTTCATATGCGCCAGAAATGGTCGCAGCTTCCGGCGTGTGAACCATGAGCTTGCGACGGCCATGAACATGCCGGCCATGGGTCCAAGCCACCGCCCCTCGTTGGGTCCTCCGACCAGCACGGCCGTTCCCCCGGGCGTCAGCGCCCGCCGGAGAGATGACCGGGAATGGTTTCCCACGGAATCCAGGATCAGGTCATACCGTGGAACGCTGTGGGTGAAATCCTCCCGGGTGTAATCCACGACGTGGCTGGCGCCTAGCGACCGGACCAGGTCCACGTTCCTCGTGCTGCACACGCCGGTTACTTCCGCCCCGAGCGCGCGCGCGATCTGGACGGCGAAGGTTCCCACGCCGCCCGCCGCGCCGTTGACCAGAACCCTTTGTCCCGGCTGGATCCGGCCGTGGCCGCGCAAAGCCTGCAACGCACTGATGGCCGCCACCGGCACCGCCGCCGCTTGCGCGAAAGACAGGTTGGCCGGCTTCGCCACCAGGCGCTCCTCGGCGGCGCAAACATAGTCGGCGAAGGCTCCCCGGCAGGAGCCGAACACCTCGTCGTCCGGCCGGAATTGCGTCACGTTCCGGCCGACCGTTTCCACCGTGCCAGCCGCATCTACTCCAAGGCGCGTGAGCTTCGGCCGGCGCCATCCGGCAATCAGGCGCACGAGGTAGGGCGTGCCGCGCATGAAGTGCCAGTCGAGAGGATTCACGGATGCCGCCCGGATCCTGATCAGGACCTCGTTATCACGGGGGACCGGTTTGGGCACCTCGCCGAACTGCAGGACCTCCGGCGGGCCGTAAGCGGTGTAGGTGATCGCCATCACGAGATTTCGAGCAGAATAGCCCGCCCGAGGTTACTCCACGTTTCCCGCGTGGCCAGACTTTAGCGGCGCCGGGGCGAATGTCCGGACCGTTTGTCCGGCAATCTGGCGTTCGGAAATTCAGGCTTTGTCGCGTACCGGGAAACGACAATACTCCGGCGCATGGAGAATCCAGCTCAAGCCCTTGAGGAAGCCCGCCGCGCCGGCATCGACCTCGATCTGCTGGATTCGAACCTGGGGCTGACTTACGAAGAGCGGGTGCTGCGGCACGAGTCGGCCCAGGAACTCATATGGGCTTTGAAGGAAGCCGGAGCCGCCTATGAAAGGTCTGCACGTCCGGCTGCAAAGGTTCGCTGACGCGGGTCTTGAGTATGTCGTGGTGGGTGGCTTTGCGGGTGTGCTACACGGCTGCTCCTACGTCACCGATGCTCTCGACATCTGCGCTGTCATATCGCCAGAGACAATCGCCAAGCTGCGGGTGATCCTGGCTGATCTCAAGCCGGCGCATCGGATGACGCCCCAAAGGCTTTCTTTCCTGGAGCATCCACCAGTCGGCCAGCCGCTCGCGAATATTTGTCTGGAAACCGATGCCGGGGTGCTAGACGTGCGGGGCAATGTGCTGGAGATCGGCGATTATCAGACCCTGGCCCGCCATGCAATCGAGATACCCTTGTTCGGGCTTCGTTGTCGGGTGATTTAGCTGGAGGACCTGATCAAGGCGAAGGAGGCGATGGGTCGGGAGAAGGATTTGCTGACCGCGAAGGAGTTGCGCGCCATCGCCGCCAAGCGCAAAGGAAGCCGACGGTGAGAAGGAGTTGGGGATGGGCGGGGGTGGCGGGCGGTGCGGCGGAGATTCGGATCTGAGGGTATGAGGTGAACTTTAGCCTCAAACCTGCCCGCGCGATACCTTTTGCTCATGCCAAAGGGCGGCCTTCATGGTTGCGTCGTACTTGGACTGGCAAGAGATTGGCTTGAATGAAGAGTGCCGTACTGATCCTGGCTCTCGTCTTGCCCTTGTCCGGCCAAGCTGAGGCCGAAGGCAAGTTCTCCGCTGGTGCTTCAGCCCAGCGATCCGAGGCGACCAACGATCAGCCGATAGTACTCGAGCCAATGATGGTGTATGGTGATACGAAGCTGTCTTTTGGTTTCGGCATCACGGTGAGGAGAATCGAAAACACCCGCGTTGTGTTGCAGATGCTGGTGGATCGGGTGCAGGCGGGGAGCGATGCCGAGCGGAAGGGCCTCAAGCCGGGATCAATGATCGTCTCGATCAATGGAAAAGATGTTTCCAGCTATGACGCGACCTTTGTGCGCGGCAGTGAACTTAACCGCATATTCATCGACCGTGCCGAGGGAGACAGTGTGACCATGCGGGTGCTCATCCCCGGAAAGAAGAAGCTCCAAAGACTGACGATTGTGCGGCGGACGATCTTCTACGATCTGCCCAAAATCGGTGGACTACCTTTCAACTGATTTCCCGCCTGCCGGCTATTTGGATGGACCGCTGTAATAGAGCTTCAGGTATTCGTCGCGCGACTTGCGGGTGATCTCCGGATCCTGGCCGGCAAGGGTGGCAAGGTCGACGGAGTCAGCAATGCTGTTCAGGTCCTGGGCGCGCTTGAGCACGGCCTCGGCGTCGCGGGCGCCGGCGATCATGGCCGAGCCGAAAAAAGGCAGACGGCTGAGGGCCACTCCGAAGGCACCGTAGTGTTTCCTGACCAAGCGCGCGTCACGTGCGGAACCTGATTCGAACGGCTCGCCTGGCAAATCCCGGAGAGGGGCGAAAGAACCGACCCGCGGCAGCGGCTTGAGGACGTCGCGGTCCGCATAGACGACAATGGGATCGAGAACGATGCGGCCATCGGTCAACTCGGGCGTGGACGCGGGCTTCGGCGTGGACGCGGGCGTTGGTGCGGCCGGTTGGGGTGGGGCGGTGCTGGCGGCCTGGTCGGCCAGGTATTTTTCCCGGATGGAAGGATCGTAACGCGGCAACAGCTCGGAGGGCCTGGCAGCGCGGATGGTCGGGGTGGCGTCGGCGGGGAAAGCGGCGACGGGCAGCACACAGGCCAGCAGGGAGACCTTCACGGGAAGGCAAACAAACCGGGCAACGCCAGCAGGAGTGCGCATGGGGGCTGAAGGTCAGACTCCGGCGGCAGGGCAATGTTCAATCGCGGGAGCCAGGGCGGGGTGGCGGGCGGTGCTGGCGCCGGTTTGAAGGGAAAGATGGAAAATCTGATCCACTCGGATCATTCACGCAGAACCGCGAAGGGGAAAGTCAGAGGGTAAAAGGGTAAAGCATGGCCCCCTTCTGCTCGTGGTTAG